>JBHENE010000125.1:0-38674 GCA_046262215.1 Chthoniobacterales bacterium
CGGACGGCGTGGCGGACGGCGTGGCGGACGGAGCGGCGGACGGAGCGGCGGACGGATTCGCTAGGGTCGAGGCTGGCGAAGCCGCTTGCTGAGGGATCTGCGCAGAACCACGAGCAACGACCAGCGCTGCCGAAAGGACGAGGACGGCGCAGCGCGCAGCGCTACGCCGCTGCGGCGACAAGAGGGTTCGAACGAACAAGCGCTTCCTCGATGCCACGCTCAACGTTGCCCCAAGCAGCCGGCGAGCAGTCGAACTGGTATTTAGCCATGAAGGCTTCTCTGCCGAAGCGACGAACACTTCGCGCGAATAAGCCGAGAAAGAACGAACTATTGACCGAGACAATTTCTTTCGGGATGGCGACGGTAAACGCGTCAGCACCCTCATCGGCAGCGTCAATCTGCAGCAGCTTCCGAATCTCAGTTCCCTTGGGCCGCCCAGAAAAAACTACCGACCCGGGCGTTCTGAAGCGGCTCAGGTCGATCAATCGTCGTTTATCGCTCATTGCTCAACGAGGTCCTGATACATGTTATCAATGAAAAACTTGAAGGTCAATATGGTGCCCGGAAATCTCCCGCTCACGGAGTGCACGCATTTGCCATCTGGCTTTTCTTCCAGATCGTTGTGCTGGTTAAAGGCAATGATTCGACGAGCCCCTTCGGGGAAGGCCTTCCACCTCATCGGATAAGTCCCGTCGAACACGATTCGGGTGCTGCCAGACACGAGCGTCATTATCGGCTGCTTCGTCGCGTCGTTACTGCGACCCAGCGTCTGGCACACGTGGATCATGTTCACTGTTCCGCGTCCTCGATCATCACTTCCAGGCGCCTCGTTGAACCGGCTCACGCCATCTTGTAGAGCATACAAGGTCCACAAATCCGGCTCTGTGAATCGCTCCGAAGCTCCGAAAAAATTCTTCCGGTTATGGATGTCGACCAAACGACCAATGTCCGCTTTCGTCCCGTCCGGTGTCTTTGGCGCGGTGAGCGTATCGTGGATCGTGTTGCCGAAATTGAAGATCGTCAATTGGCACTCGCTTGCCGTCGATGCCTCGCCAGTGCTGTCGATTGCGACGATTGGCGGTGGTTCCATGTAGCCGATCGCGAACCACATGTCTTTACCCGAATGCTCTTCGGCATTCGTGATTATTTCTCCAGCCCAGTTGCCGATCAGGCTCATCGCCTCTGGAGTGAGGCGCCGGCGTGCCGCGCGGCGCAGGCATTTATCAAGATGTAGCGCGAGTTCAGTGGAAGCACGCTCCTGATCGCTGCCGCCTCGTGCGGGAGAACTATGATTTCGGTGGCCTCTGAAGAGATTGAATTTAACCAACGTTTTATCGAAGGAGTCCGGAGGCTCTGCGCCGGGCACCTCGAGGTGCTTCGTAATCCCCATGCAGCGCAGGATATTCCCAACATGCTCATCCTTGGGAAATTCGCCTCCGAAGGTATATCCATGGCGACGGTGAAGCTGCTCGGTCCTGAGATTCATAACGCAAACATCAAGAAGCGCGCTCGCTCCCAGATCCATGTGTTGGCACGCGCGGTGGTCGAACCAAACCTGTCGCGCCTTATGCCGACGGGGGATCTGCAACAGCGAGTAGATCGTATCGAGGCTCTCCTCAGGATTTTCGGTGAGCGAAAACACCTTGGGGATTGTGATAATCCAGCGTCTTTCGCCGTTTAAATACTTCAGACGATTCGTTCCGCGGAAGTTCTCCCGCAAAAATTTCAGCAGCGGCGGGGTTGCTGTGTAATTTGGCGGCCTCGCGCTGGCCGCTTTTGCCGCCTTCTTCGCCTCGCGCTTGAGCCGCTTGCGGGTGCGCTCTTTTCTTAGAGTTTCCTCCCAGACAATATCGCTGACCATGTCGTGCGGCGAAGGTTAGCAGGTTGGGCCGATAATGTGCACAGCGATCGACATCAGTGAATTTTCGCGAACCTGAAGAAGGCGGCTCTACACGGGTGTCCATTAGGTGTCCAATATTTACCGGTGCAGACTTGTGCGACTCAGTGCCATAGAAACCTTGTCTTCTCCAAAAGACATCGCCGGGTGCGCACATAACCTCCACGGTTGGTGGCGTTTATTGGCAGAAATTTGGCGGAAGGGGTGGGATTCGAACCCACGGTGAGTTTAACCCCACGTTCGATTTCGAGTCGAGTGCCTTAAACCGGGCTCAGCCACCCTTCCTGTTCGCGAGCGCTATTATCGGAACCGCCGCCGCGTTTGCAACCAAAAGCCTGCGGTGCGTCCCGGAGCCATTTCGCTGGACAAAAGAAAAGCCCTGCCGGCGTCTATGTATTTGAATCCAAGCGCCGGCGTCGCCGCCGCGCCGACTGAACGATCACTCGTCCTCGCCGTCGTTGTCGCCGTTCACAGCTTTGATCGAATCGAGCAACGCCTGGCGTTGTTCGTCGAGCTTCCCGGTCAGCGCGCGCGCCTTCACGCTTAGCTCAGCCGAGAAATAATCGGCGTCCTTCGGCGCGAAGATCGCCACGATGTAGATGCACGGCTCACCGCTCGGAAACTTTGCGTGATACTTCGCGCCCATCGCGTCGATCGCAGGTGTCAGCTGCATCTCTTGCACGCCCTCGATCTCTCGGAAGTCGGTGAACCCCGTCGTCTCAGCCGTCGCCTTCATCTGCACGCCCACGGCCTTTTTCGCCGTCGCGGCATTTGTCACCCCTTTCAGTGCACCGTCGAACACCGCCACGATCGACGCATCCGGTGTTTGGATAATTAAAGGCCCCTCGCCGTCGTAATGCACCTGCCAGCCCGCCGGCACCGCGACGCTGAATTGCGGATGATCTTTCGGGAATTCGATCGTCTTAGCGTGGAGAGAACCCGAGAGAACCGACGCGAGAAAACCAGTGATGAAGAGCAGACGTCGTTGCACGGAGCTCTACTGTTCTCGGTTCGACGCCGCACGACAATGATTAGTTGATCTAGCAGTCCCGAGCGAAACACGATACGGAGCAGGTCGTTCGTTCAGCACTTATGAATCTTTCAAACAACACTGTCTTGATCACCGGCGGTTCCTCCGGGATCGGTCTTGCTTTTGCCGAACGATTTTCGGCTGCCGGCAGCGACGTGATCATCTGCGGACGACGCGAGGAGAAGCTGCGCGCCGCGCAAGAGAAGCTGCCGCAGTTGCGCACCCGCGTCTGCAACGTCGCCGACGAAGACGAGCGGATCGCGCTCTTCGAATGGGCGGTGCACGAATTCCCCAAGCTCAACGTGCTCGTCAACAATGCGGGCGTGCAACGGCGCGTCGATCTCGCGCACACCGAGCCGTGGCATCGCACGCGACAGGAGATCGAGATCAACTTCGAAGCGCCGGTGCATCTCTCGCGCCTCTTCATTCCGCACCTGCTGAAACAGACAACGCCTTCGCCCGCAATCTTGAACGTCACGTCCGGTCTCGCCTTCGCGCCGCTGGCCAATGTGCCGGTTTACTGCGCGACGAAAGCCGCGCTGCGGTCGTTTACGTTGTCGTTGCGTCACCAGCTTGCCGCGACGGCAGTGAAGGTGATCGAGATCATCCCACCTGCCGTCGACACGGATCTCGGAGGACCGGGGCTGCACACGTTTGGTGCGCCGCTCCCCGAGTTTGCCGACGCGATTTTCGCGCGGCTGGGCACTGACGATGATCGCGAGATCGCCTACGGCTTCGCCGAGAATGCGAGCGGCGCGTCTCGCGAAGAGTTGAACGCTATCTTCGGTCGTCTAAACGCGCCGCAAGTGTGAAGGCGATCGAAACCGCGCGCTTACAGCTGCGCGAGATGAGCGCCGAACGCGACGCACTGTTTATTCTCGAGGCGCTCAACGAGCCGGCCTTTGTCCGCAACGTTGGCGACCGCGGCATCCGCAACGAAGCCGATGCAGCGGAGTATATTCGGATGCGCGTTGAGGCGGGCTTCGCGCAGTTCGGGTTCGGCACTTGGCTGGTGGAATTGCGCGACTCTGGCGAGGCAGTCGGGATGTGCGGCCTGCTGAAACGCGACACGCTCGAGGATGTCGACGTTGGCTTCACTTTTCTCGAGCGGTTTTGGGGAAACGGCTACGCGTTTGAAGCTGCGTCCGCAGTGATGGAGTTCGGATGGACGGTCGCGAAGCTGCCGCGAATCATTGCGATCACCTCGCCGGCCAACGCGAGCTCGATCCGCTTACTCGAGAAGCTCGGGCTGCATTTTGTCGAACGGCGTCGACTCACACCTGACGCTCCGGAAGTGAACGTTTTCGAGATCCAACGCGCGATCTGAACAACGCGCGTGTCCATCAACACCGCTCACTCCAGCAGCGTCGAGCCTACGCGCAGTAGCTCGACAAGTTCCGCCGCCGTTCCGCACTGCAGCAACGCAGACCGCGTCTCCGCGTTCCTGACGAGCCGCGCGATCGCGCCGACGCAGACCAGGTAATCGTTCACCATCCGCCGCGGCACGCCGATCACGAAGATCAGCTGAGCGCGAGCGTCGCCGGTTCCGAACTTCACGCCGTCCACGCTTCGGCCGATTCCGAGCACGATGCGCTGCACGAGATCGGTGCGTGCATGCGGAAACGCCACGCCGTTCCGCATCAGCGTGGTGTTGGTCTCTTCGCGGGCGATGACTTCGCGGAGGAACGCATCGGGTTGCGGGATGTTCATCCCTCGGATGATTTCGCGCAGCGATTCGTCGCGTGTGCGCCCGCTCAGCTCGAGCACCACGTGTCGCTCGTCGAGGATATCTGCCAGCACGTGAGCCATGGAGGTTGCGCGAGGAATAGGTGGATTATCCCTCTCAAGGAAGTTATCCAGTTAACTACTCAGTTGTGGCAAACGAAAACACTCCGCCGGGATCGGCCAACGAGACGACGATCTCGATGCAGCACAGCATTTATGATCCGGGTTACGTCAATGCGATGTCGCATTTTTACCGGGGTGAACTCGCGCGCATCATGGTTTGGCGGCAGCGCCTCGACATCACCACGAATTGGGCGATCACGAGCAGCACCGCCATCATCACGATCGCATTTTCGAATCGCGAAGTGCCGCACATCATCTTCTTTTTCAATCTCGCGATCGTCTGGGGGATGCTCTGGATCGAGGCCCGGCGCTACCGCTTCTACGATGCTTTCCGGGCGCGCGTGCGAATGCTCGAGGCGCATTTCCTCGTCCCGATGGTGCTAGAGAATCGGCAGATGCTGCAGGGCGAATGGAAGAAGCTCGTCTGCGAGGATTTGATTTTGCCGCGATTTAAAATTAGTCGGCTGGAAGCCATCGGCCGGCGCTTGAAACGCAATTACATCTTCATCTTCATCCTGATCTCGGTCGCCTGGGTGACGAAGATTTTCCTGCATGCCGCTGCGCCGGTTTCGGGCGTATTTGGTTTCTACCGCGCTCTGAGCATTGGCCATATACCGTCGTGGTTCGTCGCGCTTATCTTCGGCGGCACGATGGCACTGGTGGTCGGGATCACGATTTACGTAGGACAGAAGACGTCCGGTGAGATTTCTGAATTCGGAGCGCATCGATCGCTCTGGCGCCTGTGAGTAACGCTTTTACGCGGCTGCGCGATATCGTCGCACAGCTCCGCGCGCCGGAGGGTTGCCCATGGGACCGCGATCAGACGAACGAGTCGCTGGTTCCCAAACTCCTCGAGGAGGCGTACGAAGTTGGCGCCGCGATCACCGCGCATGACGATGAGAATCTGCGCGAAGAATTAGGCGACGTGCTGCTGCTTGTCTTGATGCAGGCGCAGATCGCGGCTGAACGCGGCGCGTTTCAAATCGAGCAGGTGATGGAAGAAATCACCGCGAAGTTGATTCGCCGACATCCGCACGTTTTCGGCGACAGCCGCGCAGACGATCCCGACGCCGTGGTGAAGCTGTGGGAAACGGTCAAGCGATCGGAGAAGGCTGATAAGCAGGCGCATTACCTGAGTGGCATCGCTGCGGGTCTGCCGGCGCTGATGCGTGCGCAGAAAATCCAGAAGAAAGCTGCGCAGGTAAATTTCGACTGGGACAACATTCGCGATGTCGTCGCGAAAGTGGACGAGGAGCTGGCGGAAACAAAATCGGCAATGGCTGCAGCGGAGCGGGATGCAATCGGTGAGGAGATTGGCGATCTACTTTTCGCGGTCGTAAACCTTGCGCGAAAGCAACAGCTCGATGCGGAGACGTTGCTGCAGGCAGCAACGGACAAGTTCACGCGCCGATTCGCAGCCGTCGAAGACGAGGTGAAATCGCGGGGCCTGCAACTTGGCGACGTCGGTCTACGAGAGCTCGACGAAATCTGGAACGAGCAGAAGGCCCAAGTGCGCGCTGCCGCGTCTACGCCAAGCAGCTAATCAGCGACGCCAACGCCTCGGCGAGAGTTCGACCGAATGCGATCACGCCCTCTTCATGTCCAGCCATCGCGAAAATCCTCCGCTCTTTTACATCTGTGTCTCGGAATAATCGCGCGACCTCTCTCGCCATTGCCGGCGTTCCGTATTCCACATCTGCGGACGTAGTCGCGCCGTTGCGACAGAGCTCCGTCCAAATCGCGTGACTGTGCGCATGGATTACCGCTTGGACCGAAGGCTCGGCCGCACAGAGAGCCGCGTGTGTGAGGGACTCGGCCGAGGCGACCGTCAGTCCTTCGCATCGTAGCCAGTTCTTCTCGAAATCGACCGTGCTGACACGCGCGCAGTCGCCTAACGCCAGAGTCGGAAGTCCGCCCGTCGCCGATCCTGTAATGTAAAAGGAGTTCGTCGCGCCGTCGCGGATGCTGATGTTGCCGAAGCCAACGCCGTCTCGATCGACCCCGAGCAAGCGGAGCTGAACAAGCTTCCGCCGACAGGCGTTGAGCTCGTCGAAACCGGGGAACGGAGCCAGTTGTTGCTCGGTCTGCTAGTAGCGGAATTTGACCGAACCCGTCTCACTCACGGCGCGTGCTCCGGGAAAAGCGCGAGGATACTCTCCTCGTTCGCGGCGCAAATCCCCCGCTCCGTGATAAGCCCGGTCACGAGTCGCCGCGGCGTCACATCGAACCCGTAGTTCGCCGCGGCACTTCTCGCTGGCGTGACGCGGACCTCGACGTGTTCACCGTCAGCCCAGCCGTCGGCATGCTTCACCTCTTCACTGCCGCGCTCTTCAATCGGGATCTCCATTAGCCCATCGCGCATCGTCCAATCGAACGATGAGGATGGTAGCGCCACGTAGAAGGGCACACCGTTATCGCTTGCGGCGAGTGCCTTCAGATACGTGCCGATCTTGTTCGCGACATCGCCCGTGTAGGTGGTGCGATCCGTCCCCACGATCACGAGATCGACCTCGCCGCGCTGCATCAAATGCCCGCCGGTATTATCAGCGATGACGGTGTGCGGCACGCCATGTTCGCCGAGTTCCCAGGCGGTTAATTTCGAGCCTTGGCTGCGCGGTCGCGTCTCATCGACCCAGACGTGAACGGCCAAGCCAAGATCGTGCGCCGCATAGATCGGCGCCGTCGCAGAGCCGTGATCGACAAAGGCGAGCCAGCCGGCATTGCAGTGCGTCAGCACATTCACGCGCCCGCTTCCTTTTCGCTGCGCGATTTCCTGAATCAAGGCGAGTCCATACGAGCCGATCGAGCGGCAATGCTCCGCATCTTCGTCTGCGATGGCGCGCGCTGTCTCGAGCGCACGGGTGATCTTCTCGGACGGGCCGCTGGCCGCTTCTATTTGCGTTAGCTGGCGATCGACCGCCCAGGCGAGATTCACAGCCGTGGGTCTGGCTGCCTTCAGTCGTTCCGCCGAGGTGGCGAGATGCTCGTCGAATGATGCCGCCGTCTCTGCTTCACAGGCCGCGAGATACATTCCGAATCCGGCGGCAGCGCCAATCAAACCCGCCCCGCGCACATGCATCTCGCGAATGGCCGTCGTCATTTGCCCTACGTTCGTAATGTTCTCCACCACGAACTGATGCGGCAGAAAGCGTTGATCGATCACTTGCACGACGCGCTCATCGTCTGGCTTGAGCCAAATCGTGCGGAAATGCTGACCGGCTACGTTCATTGCTTTGCGAGTCAGAGCGAAGACGGCTCCCGACGGGTAGAAGAAACGTCCAACGTCCAACGCTCAACGTCCAACGCTCAAACAAGCAGCCGCCGCACGCTTTTCCTGGTTCGACGTTGAGCGTTGGACGTTCGACGTTCTCCCCTTCCTCGCCCGCGCCCCCGCGGTTCCACGTTTACAACGGCGCTGCGCTGCACATATTGCCCGTCCCGATGTCGATCCTGCTCAACGTTCTCCTGGTCTTTTACGTGATCGTCACGGTGTTGATGATCCTGATCATCCTCATGCAACGGCCCAAAAGCGAAGGGCTTGGAGCGGCTTTCGGTGGCGGCGTCACTGATAATCTTTTCGGCGCGCAGACCAGCAATGTGCTTACCAAGGTCACAGGCTGGCTCGCCGGCACATTTTTCTTCCTCACCTTCGCGCTGTCAGTGGCGTATGCGCATCGCTCCGGCGGCTCCGGCGCGCTGCGGCAGGAGTTGATGAAAACAGCTCCCGTCACCGCGACCAGTCCTGCACCTGGCGCTTCGGTCGCACCCGCAGCTCCGGTCGATGCTCAGCAGGCTGTCGCCGCGCCAGCCGGCGATCAGGTTCCGCCAGCGGCAGTGCAGGGCAATTCGCCCACCGGTGCAGATCTGGCTGTCGGCGCAGTAGACCCCGTTCCGCCGCCTGGGAATACGGTTGCTCCGAACGCGTCTGTGTCTCCCGGTAAGCCGTAGCCCGGCGCGGCCGTTTCGCAGTGAAGCCGTCGACTAGGCGCCGCTCGGCATGCCGTCCGGCTTAGGACCGGCCTTTTCGTTCAAGGCCTGCGTGAACTCCTGCAGGCTGGTAACGATTTGCGGTGCCTTCGTCAGCACGGTGCTGGCGAGCTTCTCGGAATAGTCCGGCCGACGCTGCGACATCTCAGAGAGCGCCATCATCACCGCGAGGGCGTTATTGATGGAGTGTTTGATTTCGCTGAATTTCTTTTGCAGGACGACGATCTCCTCCTGCGAAATTGTGCGTTCTTGGTCAGGCATGAGGGGGCGAAAGGTCTGGAGAAAAGAACCGGTTACTGCTTAGTTGACCGGTTCGACCTTTGTCGTTCCGATGCCTGCAGAAAATATCAAGATCAGTGGTGCGCGCCAGCACAATTTAAAGAATCTCCATCTCGAGATTCCGCGCGACAAACTAGTCGTGATAACCGGCCTCAGCGGCTCGGGAAAGTCATCGCTCGCCTTCGACACACTGTATGCCGAAGGGCAGCGGCGCTACGTCGAGAGTCTCTCGGCTTATGCGCGGCAGTTTCTCGACAAGATGGAGAAGCCGGACGTCGACTTCATCGAAGGCTTGTCACCGGCGATCGCGATCGAACAGCGGAGCGCCGGCGCCAACCCGCGCTCCACGATCGCGACGACGACGGAGATCTACGATTACCTGCGCGTGCTGTTCTCGGCCGTCGGGCAGCCGCACGATCCTGTCACCGGTCAGGCAATTCATCGGCAAACGGCGCAGCAAATTGTCGATCAGATCCTCGCCTACGCGCCCGAGACAAAGATTGTGCTATTGGCGCCGATGGTGCGGAACGAAGCGGGTGAATTCCGTGACGTGATCGAGAAAGTGAAGCGCGAGGGCTTTGTCCGTGTCCGCGTCGACGGGCAGATCCATGAGCTCGGTCAACCTGAGCCGATCCGGCTGAAGAAGACCGGCCGGCACACCATCGAAGCAGTCGTTGATCGGCTCGTCGTGAAGGAAGGGATTCGAACGCGGCTGGCCGACTCGATCGAAACAACCCTGAAGTGGGGCGGAAATCGCGTCGTGATCCTGCGGCAGGGTGCCGGCGCGACCGAGTGGGAAGAGGTGCGCTACTCGACCGACTACGGCAACGCAGAGAGCGACTTCTCGTTAGGCGAGCTGACACCAAAACACTTCTCGTTCAACAGCCACTTCGGCGCGTGTCCCTCCTGTCACGGACTCGGCACAGAATTGGTCGTCGACGTTGATCTGATGATCACCGACCAAACGAAGTCGATCGCGGACGGCGCAATTGTGCCATGGCGGCGCGGCACCAAGCGAATGCAGTCTTACTACAAGACGCTGCAGACGGCGCTTGTGAAACATTTCGCAGTTGAAGACTTCGTCCCGTTCTCGGATTTACCTAACGAGTTCAAGACGGCGCTCTACTACGGGACCGGCGAGCAAGCGATCCCGATGAGTTTCGGTACGAACGGCAAAGCTGAGAAAACAGCCAAACCGTTCGAAGGTCTCGTGCCGCAGATGCAACGGCTATACGAGGAGACGGAGAGCGAGTTCACCCGCAAACGCATTCGCAGCTTTATGACACGCGTGCCGTGTCACACGTGCGACGGGGCGCGGCTAAAGCCGGAGATCCTCGCCGTCACGATCAAAGATGCCGACGGCCGGCAGCTGAATATCCACCAGTTCTCTGAGCTGACGATCGCTGCCGCCAGCAGCTACAGCAGCAAGCTAGCACTGAGCGAACAGCAGCGGCACATCGTCACTGACGTGCTCCGCGAAATTGAATCACGCCTCCGATTTCTTCTGGAGGTCGGACTGAATTACCTCACACTCAACCGCGAGAGCGGCACGCTCTCCGGCGGCGAAGCGCAGCGCATCCGCCTGGCTACCCAGATCGGTTCCGGACTCGCTGGGGTTCTTTACGTTCTCGATGAGCCAAGCATCGGCTTGCATCAACGCGATAATGAACGCCTGCTTGGGACGCTGCATCGGCTGCGTGACCTCGGTAACTCAGTTATCGTGGTCGAGCACGACGAAGACACGATTCGCGCCGCCGATCACATTCTCGATCTAGGGCCGGGTGCCGGCCCGCGCGGCGGCGAGCTCGTTGCGCAGGGGACGCTGGAAGAGGTTCTCCGGGCCAAGAACTCGCCGACGGCTGATTATCTGTCCGGTCGCGCGCGGATCGAGATTCCGAAACGCCGCGTTGCTCCACGGTCTAGCATCGCGAGCTCTGAAGGTTGGCTAACGCTCGTCGGCGCGAATGAGAACAATCTGAAGAATGTCACCGCCGCTTTCCCGCTCGGCTGTTTCACCTGCGTCACCGGCGTTTCCGGAAGCGGAAAGTCTACGTTGGTCGATCATACGTTGCGCCGCGCGCTCTTTCGCCACTTCTATAACTCGAAGGACAAGCCCGGCACGCACACGGCGTTGCGAGGCCTCGACCAGCTCGACAAAGCGATCGTGATCGATCAGAGCGCAATCGGGCGCACTCCGCGCTCGAATCCTATCACTTACACCGGTGCGTTCACGCCGATCCGTGAGCTATTCAGCCAGTTGCCCGCGGCGCGCATCCGCGGTTACGACGCCGGACGGTTCAGCTTTAACGTGAAGGGTGGCCGGTGCGAAAATTGCGAAGGTGGCGGACTGATCAAGATCGAGATGCATTTCCTACCCGACGTGTATGTCGAATGCGAGGTTTGTCGCGGCCGCCGCTACAATCGGGAGACACTGGAGATTACTTACAAAGGTAAGAACATCGCCGACGTCCTGGATCTCACCGTCGATGAAGCGGCGCGTTTCTTTCGTACTGTTCCTGCGGTTTCCGATAGGCTCGTTGCACTGCTGGATGTAGGTCTCGGCTACCTTCGCCTCGGGCAGGCCGGAACAACATTATCAGGTGGCGAAGCGCAACGCATCAAGCTTGCAACGGAGCTCGCGAAGCGCGCGACCGGTCGCACCTTCTATATCCTGGACGAGCCGACCACCGGCTTACATTTTGCCGACATCGAGAAGCTGCTGCAGGTGTTGATGAAGTTGCGCGACGCTGGCAACACGCTGGTCGTGATCGAGCACAACCTGGAGATGATTAAATGTGCGGATTGGATCATCGACATGGGTCCGGAAGGCGGAGAACTCGGTGGCGCGATTGTCGGAACCGGAACGCCTGAAAAGATTGCCGCGATCGCTGAAAGCTACACCGGCCAATACCTGAAGCCGTTGCTACGGACAAGATCATGAAGCGGTATGCATGTGCCGTGTTACTAACGGTGATCTTATTGGCGGCACGGAACGCCCCGGCCCAGGAGTCGGTGGAGCTCGTGGATGCGGTTCAGCCGCTCCGGGACGGAATCCCACAGGTGTCAGTCATACGTCTACGTAAGTTACTCGAACGCAATCCTCCGGAGCCTGAACGCACACAGGCGAAGCTGAAACTGGCCGAGGCGCTTCTCGGCGCCGATCAGCCTAACGAGGCGTTAACACTACTCACAGATTTGGCTGTCGTCCCGCTCGGTGGCGTTACGTTCCTACAGGCTCAGGCACATGCTGCGCTCGGGCACTGGACGGAAGCACTCACTGCTTATCAAACTGTCGCGGCCGATGCAGCCTCTCCTTTCAAAGCTGAGGCGGCCTATGGGCAGAGCGTTGCACTGCGTAGTCTAGGTCGCGGCGACGAAGCGCTGCGCGTTCTCACTTCATTGCAGAATGATGCGCGCTGGTCAGTGGCTGCGCGGCTGCGGAGTGTCGAGTTGCTGATCGAGAAGCGCGATCTCGCAGCGGCGCAGCGACTGCTCGAGACAGCTGCTGCCGGTTCAGCGGCGGAGAAAAAGGAGCGTCGATTTCTTCGTGGCCGGATTGCTCTTGCTGAAAACAACCGGAACCGCGCGATCGAGCTATTCCAGTCGATCTTAAAGACGCCGCGTGGGGCTACTCATCCGGTGCTAATCGCAACATTAATCGGAATAGCCGACGCGCATCTCCAGTCGAACAAGCCCGGTGCAGGCGATGATTTCCTGGAGGATTTCATCGAGCATCATCCAGCGGACCCCGATCTGCCGACGCTCTTTGCAAAGCTGGATCAACTCTACGCCGCGGAGCGGAGGCAATCGCGCCATGATCTTGGTCGTTGGGCGAATGACGAGGGCCGGCCGCGGCGCTCGTTGTCGCTTTGGTATCTTGCGCGCGCGGAGCTGCGGCTGGGTCACCCCGACCTCGCGCTCGCTGCTTTCCAGCAACTCGAGACGAGCGACACGCCATTGCCGGAAGCCTCTCTCGAGCATGCGCAACTCGAGGCGCAAACTGGTCGTGCCGACGAGGCAGCGCGAGTGCTGGATGCTCTGCGTCAGAGGCCTTCAGCTGCCCGTATGCTCGATCGCATCAACATGCGCGCCGGCGAACTCGAATACCGCGCGCAGCACTTCGACTCAGCAGCTCGCAGCTTCGAGCAAGTCGCGAAGGGAGCGTCGACCTTCGCGCGCGCTGCAGCGTACGACCTGTCGTTAGGCTGGATTGAGCAGGGCGACGCTGCGCAATTCGCCGCCGCCACCGAGAAGGTCGCGCAGCAAAGCGGCGGAACCGACGATGCGGCCAATCTGCTGCTGGAGCAGGCGTTGGTGCAGGCGGCGCGGCAACAGCAGGAGGCTGCCGACTCGTTGCGGAGGTTCTTGCGCGATTTTCCGCAGCACGAACGCGCTTCGGACGCATGGGTTGCGCTCGGTGAGCTGGCGTTCCATGCCGCCCCGCCGCGCCTCGATGAAGCTATGCTTGATCTTCGACACGCGATGGAGAGTCACCCGACCGCGATGGCAGCGGAACGGGCGGACTACCTCGAGATCTGGCTCGACGATACGACTCCCGGTTCCGACGGCGCAAAGGTGATCGACTCGGCGAATCGTTTTCTCGGAAAATATCCGACCTCCACGCGCGCTGGTGAAGTCAGACTAAAGCTCGCGGAGACTTATTTCCGAAGGCAGGATTTCCCAGGCGCGCAGACGCAATTCGAATTACTCGCGCAACAAAACCCCGCTTCGCCCGAAGCAGAGAAGGCGCAGTTTTTCGCTGGGCAAGCCGCCATGCAAAGCATGAACGCAGGATCACTGGATCGCGCATTGATTCTGTTCGACGCCGTTGTGAAACGGAACGGTGAGTTAAAATGGGCGGCGCGAAACGAGCAGGCGGTGATCGAACGAAAAATCGGCAAGCCGCAGGATGCGCTCACTCTCTACGACGAGGTGATTCGGGGCGACGCTAAGCCGGGGGAGAAACGTGAAGCGCTCTGCGCCAAAGCGGACGTTCTCTACGAGCTGGGCGCCGCCTCGCCGGAAAATTATCGCCGCGCGATTGCGCTGTATGACGAACTCGCGACGCAGAAAGACGTATCGGCACACTGGCGAAACCAGGCGTTATTCAAGAAGGCAATGTGTCTCGAGAAGCTTGCCATGCCCGCTGAAGCACTGGCAACGTTCTACCAAGTCGTGGACGATGAGCGCCGACCAGAACGGCAACGAGAGTTTTTCTGGTTCTACAAGGCGGGATTCAACGCTGCGCGCCTCTTGGAGGAACAATCGAGCTGGCAACCGGCAGCGGCGATCTACGAGAAGCTCGCCTTCGCTGGCGGCGCGCGAAGTGAAGAAGCGAAGTCGCGGCTGAATCGGCTGCGGCTGGAACACTTCCTGTGGGAACAGTGAGGCGCGCCTGCATTGTAAGTCATCCCAATCCGTCAGTCCGCGCAACCGCCGGCCTACTTTCTCGATCGGATGCTTTCTGCTGCGGCGAGTAGCAGTCTCATCAGCAAAGGGCCGAAACCGTTAACAGCCTAAGTCTTACCCTGAACAAACTTCAGGTCCGCATCTTTGTCCCCGTAGACTCACATCGGCATCCGACACGAACAGAGTCTGGAGCCGCCGAATTAGCAACGCGGGCGTCCAGCAAGTACACCTAACTCTAGTTAAGAGCGGACTGCGAATGCGCGAGCGCCTGCATGCGGGATACCTGCGCGATGACGGCGCGAGCCTCATCATTACGCCCCATCTTTTCGAGAATATCAGAAAGAATCAAATATTGCCGGGGTTGATCAGGCTGCCTCGCTACCGCAAGTCGTTGCGAGCTATATGCCTCCTCGAGGCGGTTTTGGCGCACACGCATGCTTGCAATCAGGTTCAAGGCCCCAGCGTCGTGGATATCTAGCCGGCTCGCATGGCGGAAAGCCCTCTCAGCGCCTTCAGCATCGCCCTTTTCGGCCAACAGTCGCCCGACCGCGACGGCGGCTCCGTAGTGCCACCAATTGTCGCGCGCAAAATTCCCTGCCACTCGCAAAGCTGCCTCAGGTCCGTCCATCCGGCGAACGAGTTCGGACTCCAGGCTGATAATTTCCCAGATTCCGGGGTAATCGGACTGAGCCTTTTCCAAAATTGCGCGGGCAGCGGCCTCGTCTTGCTCGCTGCAACGCAGCCGCGCAAGATTCAACGCCGCGATCCACGTGCGCGGGAATTCCTTCCGCAATTCGACTGAAGCGCTGTTTGCGGCTGCTAAGATAGCTTCCGCTTCTTCTTTCTTACCCTGGCGAATTAGAACGTCGGCAAGGTCATTCCTCGCGATGGGGAAGTCGGGCATTGTTTTTAGCACGTTTCGAAAAACCGCTTCCGCTTTGGCGTGCTCACCCCGCGCCGTGTAGATAATTCCGAGATTAACTCCCACGCGCCCGCTCATCCCACCCGCGGCGATGGTTCGTTCGTAGAATGTTTCCGCATTCACCCAGTCACTGCTTCGAACAACACTGCGCACACTAAACGCAACCACCGCGAGGCAACCGACTGCAGCTATTCCCCTGACGTAGCGGGAAGGTAGGTCGATGCAGCAGCCAGCAACGAAGAGAAGGAAGCCGACGCTGGGTAAATAAAGCCAATGCTCGGCAACGGTCGCATTCAGCTCGAAGAGATTAGAGATCGGAAGGTAGGCGAGGAGGAACCAGGCGGCGCCTAAAAGGCGCACACGCTGCCCTTGTCCGCGGCGGAGCGAGCCGAAAGTAAGAACCGCTAGCACGAGAACTCCGGCGATCGAGAGATATTCGGTCCCGATTGAAGCGCGCCAGGCGCTGATATTGCCGTAATCCCGGCCGTCCACCACGCTGCGCTCCATGTGCAGATTCGACGGGAAAATCATCAGGCGTCCGTAATCTCCCAAAGCACGCAACATCAGCACGACGCGGACAGGGCCGCTCCACGAGGATGATGGACCTGGACCGGAGCGGTGATCCGGCAATTGTCGGAGTCCGGCATAGACGCTTAAGAGGGCAAGGCAGCATGCCAGCGTCACCATCTTAGTCCGCCGGGAGAACCTCTTCTCGAAGCAGAAGATATGTAGCAGAAAAATCGCTATCCAGATGCCGGCGATTTCCCGTGAGCAGAGGGCGAGAAGGCCCGAAACAGCCGCTATCCCGTAGAGGAAATTGCGCGATAGCTTCTTCCTGCTAGCGCGGGCGGCGAGTACCAAGAGCCAGCCGCCACAGCCGAAGAGAAACGCGAGGCTGTCAGCCCTGCCCGAGATGTAATCCACTGCCGCGCTATGCACCGGATGCACCGTCCAGAGCAGAGCGACAAACCAAGCAATCCATGAAAGGTCGAACCTGACACCAGTCTGCTCTTGAGCCGGTTGCAGGGGAAAAAGCAGTTTCCGCAGAAGGAAGTAAAGCAACACGCCCGAGAAAACATGCAGCAAGACGTTCGTAAGGTGAAAGCCGTAGGCATCGGTATTCCAGAAGAAATAATCGACGATGAACGAGATATTCTGCACCGGACGGTAGTGTCCGGAAAATGAATCCAGGAAAAGATAGTGGCGAAAAGTCTCGAGCACTAGGAGGGGGCTCTTAATAAAGGGATTTTCGCGCGCCAAATATTGGTCATCCCAGATAAGCTCGCCCGAAAGGGCCGGCGCGCGCACTGCGACGCCGATGAAAACGAGCAGAAGAACGCGCAGCCAACCCTTCTGTAACTGATCGGCCGCCAGCCTTACTAAGAGCGGGCGCGCCAAGGTAGGACTAACCGGCGCAGAGGAGTCTAGCTCATTCATTATATTTCAGAGCAAAAAGAGCGTCGCCGATCTGATGCGAAAGGAATGGCTCCTTCTGACGATGACGCAGACGCCTACGGGCCTACTCCATAAGGAGAGAAGAACGCAGTGTCTGCTACATCCGACAGGGCAGCGAAGGTTGCGCTCGGAACCTTCGGAAGGCTGTCCACCGTTTGGACATCATAGGAATTGCCGAAGAGATCGGCGCCGGTGGCATAGAGTGCCGAGTCTTTTTTGAGATAGTTAGTCCAAGCAGCTACTGGTACCGTCGTTCCGCTCGTCTTGGCGTTTTCGATTGCGTACTGATCGACGGCAGCGTCGATTAATCGCAAGTCATTAATGATTTTAGAAGCCTGCGAGCGTTTGCGTGCGCGCAGGAAGCCGGGAACGGCAATCGCCGCTAGGAGGGCAATGATTGCGACGACGATCATGATTTCCACCAGCGTGAAGCCAGAGCGTTTTGGAGAAGTTTTTTTTAGCATATCTGTCCTTACTAATGATGATGATTATTTATTGCTGTGAGATGCGGGGTACTGAACTAGGGACCTACAACTCATGGCCTGCCACTCCCGGACTGTTCCGAGAATGGCAGGTGTATGAATCGTCGGACTACGGGCCGTTCGTGCCGTAAGGCGAGAAGAACGTTGCGTCCGCCACGTCGGACAAAGAGTTGTAGGTGGCGGATGGAACTTTCGGGAGCGAGTCCACCGTCTGCACATTGTAGGAGTTCCCCAGGAGATCTTTACCTGTATTATACAAGTTTGACCCCACCTTGAGGTAGGCGGTCCACGCGGCGACCGGCACCGTCGCACCACTAGTCTTGTTGTTTTCGATCGCGTATTGGTCGACTGCGGAGTCGATCAAGCGAAGATCGTTGATGATACGGCTGGCCTGCGAGCGCTTACGAGCACGGAGGAATCCGGGCACCGCAATCGCTGCGAGCAGCGCAATGATCGCCACTACGATCATGATTTCCACGAGGGTGAAACCCGCGCGGCGTTTGTTGAGTTTGTTTAACATGCTGTTTGCTTTCTATTTATCTCTTGTTGTTTGATTGCATCCGCGGTTTTGACGCGGGCTTGACCCTGATTAAAGCAGCCTTGATGCCAAACAGCGGCGCGATTTGATAATTACTGGAATGTCGCGCTTTCAGCTCCTTCAGCCCAAGATAGGCCTGCTCAATCGCCGAGAGCCGTCGAAGAAATGACCGCTCCAAACAGACTTTTTCTTAAAATCCTGTGCAGTCGTGGAGCGCGATGCTTCTTCAGCGCGTCTGCAAAGGCCGGCACCGGAAGAGCAGCGCGCTCGCCCCGACAACTGCCATCCCATCGCCCAGGCTCTCGCACCAGCCTGCGAAGTGGGCCGAAACCGGATAGCTATAAAGATGGCGCCTGACGCAAAGCCGCTTCCGTCCGTCCGGGCGAGCCATTACATCTTTGCCGCAGTTTTCCTCTTCCGGCTCATCGCCCTGGCGCGACTCTCTGCCTCCCCGTTCCTTCTGCCAAGCCGGGGTGACATGCATTTTTACGATGATTGGGCTCAACGTATTCTCCATGGCGAATGGACTGATCATCTCGCCTTCTACGGCCTTCCCGGTTACGCCTACCTTCTCGCCGCGATCTACAAGCTTTTCGGGTATGGCCCGTTCTTGCCGGGGCTGCTGCAGGCCGGTTTGGAAGGGGGTACTGCGACGTTGCTCTACAAGATCAGCCTTCGAGTTTTTGGGAATGAGACTCCGGAACGCCTGAAGTGGCGCATTTTTGCAGACAGCGGAAAGATCATTGGCCTCACCGCCGCGATCGGCTGGGGACTGTTCGTTCCGGCGCAGGCTTACTCCGTCATCCTGATGCCCACGGCCTGGCTGGTGTTTGCCTTCTGGTTCCTGGTCTGGCGCGTGGTTGAGCACGACAGGCCGTGGGACATCTGGGTTTGCGGTGCTTACGGACTGTTGATTGGTCTGGTCGCGACAGGCATCGCCACGATTCTGTTCCTCCTCCCGCTACTCATCGCCGCCATCGTGCTTCGACGTGGCGGACAATTTTCTTTCTCGCGCCCCGCCCTCGCCATCGCGGCGCTCTTCGCTGGGATTTTCCTCGGGACATCACCCTGCTGGATACACAACTATTTCGTCGCGCATGATCGCGTTTTCCTTTCCGCGCACAGCGGAATCAATTTCTGGATCGGCAATAATCCCTCCGCCAACGGCTACCCGCGGATCCCGCCCGGCTTGCGCGCAGGCCAAAGCGCGATGCTACAGGATTCTATCACGGTGGCGGCAGCGGCCGCAGGACATCCATTGCGCCGCTCGGAGGTCTCTGCCTACTGGAGTGCCAAAGCGAGCGCCTACGTCCGCTCTCATTTCCGAGAATGGCTGAAAGTCGTAGCCGCGAAAGGGCGCAACTTCTGGAGTGCGTTTCAGTATGATGATCTGAGCATCGTTACGAGTCTGCGCGAGGAAGGGGTGATCCTGCCCGGCCTGCGCTTCGGGCTCGTGGCGGCGCTCGCGATTCCGGGAATATTACTCTCGTTCGTTCGCTTACCTCGCAGCCGCTGGATCGCGGCGGCGATTGTACTGCACATGCTTTCGTTGCTTACCGTTTTTGTGACGGAGCGCTACCGGCTCGCAGTCGTTCCCGGACTGCTCCTTTTTGCTGCGTTTACCATTTGGAAGCTTTTCGACTTCGTTGGGAGGAGCCAGGTAAGGGCAGCGTCCGGGCTGGCTGCGGGAATTTGTGTGTCCACCTGGTTCGTCTCTCTCCCGCAGCGCGATCCGTCCCTGTGGGCTTTAGATGCTTACAACGCGGGCTGGCAAGCGCTCGAAACGAACGACACGGCACGCGCCGAGAAGCACCTTACTCTAGCCTATCGCTACGTGCCCGAGAACACGGAGATCAACCTCGCCTTGGGTAACCTTTGGTATGGGCGTAAAGATTTTTCGAAGGCAAAATCGTTCTACCGCGCTGTCCTTGAATTAGAGCCCCGGCACAAGTCAGCCCTCAGTAACCTCGGGGTGATCGCATTAGATGAAGAACACTGGGAAGCAGCCGTTGGGCTCTTCCGAAGAGTCGTCGAGATAGCACCGGCGGAAGCGAAAAGCCACTATTTGCTGGCCCGCGCGCTTTTAGGTGCCAATCGGCTTGAAGCCGCTCGCATCGAGATCAGCCGCGCGCGCGAACTCGAACCCGCATACCCTGAGTTCAGCCCGATCGAGGAGCAAATTCGCGAACGGACGCAATTGTAGGCTCTGCCGCTACTGCCCCCGGCGAACGGGTGCCAGACTAGCGAGCCGGAGCGAAGTATCCTGCCCGGCCGCTTGCCTCCATCGGACGATCAACCCCGCAATCATCACTGCCCACGGCCATACAGACCACGGGAGCCAGCCGGCGTTATGGCGGCCATCTGAGATGCCGATATACCAAGGAAATTTATCCGCGATCGTGTTGTAAAAGAAAAATAGAAAAAGGCTGCTGGTCACTTCTAGGTAGCCATAGAGAACGGGCGACAAGACAAGAACAAACGGAAGCAGCCAGACCATGTATTGCGCGCCCACGCCTGGCGAGAAAACGAAAAACACGAGCCAAGCGTAGCCGAGCGACCGGAACACGTCTGGTGCAGAAAGGGCGCGCCTTCGCCAGGCGAGCGTGATGACCGCGGCTACGATCAGCAACTTGAGCGCACTGCCCACCAGAGTTTGTGCCGGAGTAAAATCCGAGTACGTCACTCGCCCAAACTCGGGCCAGTTAGTCATTTTTAGGAAATAAGTGACACCCCAAAGCCCCCAAAAACTTCCGTAAGAGAGGACGTTCTTAAAAAACAAAACGGGAAACTTTAGCAGCGGTTCGCTCCAGAGGAGTAACGACGCTGAAGCGAACGGCAGGAGGAACCGCCGGACAACCCGCCGATGGAGCCAGAAGAAAAAGAAGATTGGCAAAAGCAGGAGCGGAATGATCTTTATCTGGCAGCTAATCGCGAGAAACAGCCCGCACGCGAGCGGCCGTTCGCGCGCAGCGGAGTAGGCGGCCAGCAACAACAACATCACCATTACAGGATCGGTGTTGCCGTGAAAGCCGGAGACCATGATTGCGACCGGACTGATCGCGAAGAGAATCAGCGACCACGCGGGTAGCTGCAGCTGCGGCAAATTTTTCCTGACCCGCAAGAGCACAAGCACACACACGAAATCGGATAGGACCCCCGGCAACCGCAGCAAAAACGGGAACGTGATCCCCGCCTCGCGCAAGGATGGCCACTGGCTCGCGCGATAAATAAACCGCAGAAAATGGGCGACAAGCGGCGGGTGATTGAAGGCTATTCCGCTGCGGTAAGTATACTCAAGGCCGCGCTGACTAAGAGACTGGCCGAAATGATAGAAGGCAATGACGTCGTTCGTCCCAAAGGTGTTCGACGCGATCAAAAGTTTGATCACGCATGATATCGTCGCAGTAGCTACGATCCAGAACGCGGAGGAAGAGTAACTAGCGAGTGGCACAGCGCTTTCGCTGCCGAGTGCCGCAGGCTGTATCTCGGGCTGATGGGTCAAAACGTGCGCAGCGCTCCTAGAATGATCAGAGTCAGGCCAAGAGTTTAGGTGCCGAGGTATGAAGCGCGCGTCAATCCTTTCGTCAAGCGATCACCCGCGGCTTTGCGTGATTGTCCGGTAACTTGAATCTGCTGCGCGCGCAGCGGATTTGCTGAAGATGCCCGCACGTCTGGCACTGCCGCGTTGTCTTTCACGCTAAATTACAGGAATCTTCGGCGATGAAATCCGAGCAACGGCCGAGCGACGTGCGCTACATCATCGGGCTTTGTTTAGTGCTTGTTCTTGGAGTCTTCCTGCGGCTGCCTTCGACATTATTCTCGATTGATGAAGGCGGCTCGTTCCGCGCGCTGAGTGCCTTCCACCCCGCGCCGGGGTTTACAAAGATCGGGTTTGATGAAGGCCTCTACCGCGGATACGTCAACGACCTGATCCGCTACGGAGTCACTGCCTACCCAGATTTTGCGGAGCATTACGTGGAAGTGCAGACCACGTTGCCTTCCGCGATTTTGCCGCCGACCCGGTTTCTTTACATCTTCGCAAGCTACCTCTGGCACTGCGTCGTCGGTTCGGACGCGCTCGCTTCGCTACACGACATTTCGAGCCTGTTCGGAATCCTGCTTCTCGGGCTCGCAACCCTCTTCGCGTGGCGACTCGGCGGACCGCTCATGGCGCTTTGTGTTGCTGCACTGATGGCGTGTGCGCCGACACAGATTCATATGACGCAGCATGCGCTGATCGATGGATTCTTCGCTTTTTGGGCGACCCTTTGTCTCTGGTTGCTTTGGGAAAATCTGCGTCAGCCGCGACGGGTCGGCTGGCTTTGTGGCTTCGGCGCCGCGCTCGCGCTACTCGTCGTCACGAAGGAGAACGCGATGTTCGTCTACATCGGCTTACTCGGGCTACTCGCCGCTAACCATTGGCTGCGTTTTGGCACGATCACGCGGGGCCTTCTCGTGACGATGGTCATCGGCCCGCTCGTCGGCGTGGTCTTACTAGTGAACCTCTGCGGCTCGCTGCAGACGACCTTTCGCATCTACATGCTGCTCGTGAGCAAAGCTTCGGTTCTGCCTTATGCCATCGCTACCGGAGATGGTCCGTGGTATCGGTATCTCGTCGACCTGATGATCATGAGTCCAGTCGTTCTCGTCCTCGCGATCGGCGCGATTTTCCAACTGAAGCTGTCAGACCGCGCCGCGGTTTACGTCCTTACCTTCGTTGTCGCAAGCTATGTCCTGATGGCGAACGTCCGCTACGGGATGAATCTCCGCTATGCGAACATCTGGGATACGCCGCTCCGCTATCTGGCGACCCTCAGTTTGATGAGAACCAGCGACGCGTGCGGGAAGCGCTCGAACCTGGTGCTTGCCTTAATGATCGCAGTCGTCTGCGCCGTCGAGCTACGCCAATACGTGATCTTCTTCGTTGAGCACGATCTCTATGAGCTTGTTACCGCGGGTCTGCTTCACGCGATCAATATCCTGAAATAGGATCACGAAACGGCTGCTGCTGCGCGCAAGTTCGCGCTGCTGTCGATGGTCTCGTGCAAAAGATTATGCACCGTAGGCCTCGCCTGTGCGCGAACGTAGATCTGGTAGGAGAAGAGGCCGCGGCTAAGACCAATAAGAGCGATGTTGAGGCGCACAAGGAACCGCGAGAGCACATTATTCCCGAGCGCCTTCGGAAACGGAGCGGGAATGCCGCGCATCTCGAGAACTTTGTAGTCTGACTGCAAGAGCAACTCGCGCATCGAACGGAAGGTAAACAAGCGCGTGTGCGTCGCATCGAGAATGCCGCGTTTGCCGTAGTTGAAGTGGCCGAAGAGCAACATCAGACGCGTCGCCGCAAAGCCGATGTTGGCGGTGGTGAGGATCACGTCAGGTCGCTTGCATCCTGTTGCGAGCCGCAGTTCATCCATAAATTCTTCCGGCGCTTTTAGATGCTCGATGATGTCGAGCATGAAGATCTGGTCGAACTGCGACACGTTGACGGGAAATTCCTTCCGGTCCAAATCCCACTGAATGTATGACACACCGGACGAGCGATCGCTCGGCTCGCGCACATAACGGTCCATGCCGGTAACGACGCAGCCTTTCCTGGCGAATTCCGTCGCCACGTATCCTTGTCCGCAGCCGATGTCGAGCACGTGCCCGCCGGGCCGGGCGGCCGCGATCGCCGCGGTGTGAGAGGAAGCAAAGCCTAGCTTCACGTCGTAGGTCTCCTCCGGCGGATTGACGTCGTACTTCCTGTCGAAAAACAGGTTCATTTGGTGCAACCGCGCACGCACCATGGCTTTGAAAACATCCGCGGCATATTTCAGTCCGTTGACGTGGCAAATTTCATCACCGTAGTAGGTCGGAATCGGCAGCTCCGCGATCCCCAACCCTTTCAACACGAGCTGGATGATGATCTCCGTGTCGAAGTGGAAGTTATTCGTGTTCCGCTCGAAAGGAACCTGACGCATCGCACGCGTCGAGTAGATGCGGTAGCCGGAATGGAACTCCGATAGGCGCGTTCCGAGCATCCGGTTCTGGAACCCCGTCAGGATTTGGTTCCCGATCCATTTGTAGAACGGCATACCACCTTTGCGCGCTGCTGTCTTGTCGATCATGCGCGAGCCGAAAACCGCGTCCGCCTCGCCCCGGACAAGCGGCATCAGAAGCGTTGGTAGTTCTTCCGGAGCATATTGACCATCGCCGTGTACGAGCGCGACGAAGTCGAAGTTGTTATCGATCGCATAGCGGTAACCGAGCTTTTGGTTCCCACCGTAGCCCTGATTCTCCGGCGTTCGGAGCATGGTTATCTTGAACGCCGAGTTATTTCGCTGATAACGCAGGCCTGTGTTAAAGGTCTCGTCTTTCGAGGAGTCATCGATGATCAGCACCTCAACGTTGTCGGTATGCAACGCCGCCGGAATACGGCTCAGCACCTTCTCGATCGTCGTTTCCGCGTTGTACGCGACGATGAAAATCAGGACACGAGCAGTCCGCAACCGCTCCGCGTCCGATCGATTGAGTTCCAGCTCATCGAGGGGCATGCCTTACCGTTTTAGCTAGAACCGCACCAAATTCGAACCCAAAACGTGACCCTCCCGCAGTGGAGGATACATATGTCAATTGGCAGCCTCTCGGCGGCGACTGTTAGCTGCCGTTGCGGCCGACCGCCGTTTTCTTGCCGAGGACAATGTCCGCGGTTTCGAGCACGTCGCGATCGTCGTTGTCAGTCAGCTCGCGCAGGTTGCGACGAATCAGGCTAAAGGATTGCTTCAGGAATAACTCCGCCGCCGCGCGGTCGGCTGGCTTGAGGCTGCCGTTGCCGGCCACGCCTTGCAGCTCGGAATCGAGCCGGCTTAGCACACACGCCGAGGCGAACATTTCCATCGAGACGTTTGCGATGCGCTCCTGGATCAGCTGCATGTCCATAATTGGCTCGCGGTAGAGGACGAGCGAGCGGTTGACTGCGAAATTGAAACGCCAGATCAAGCGGCCCAGCTCATTCGCGCGGCTGCGTAAGGCAGCGCTTTTCACGGGGATAGCCGGGACTTTCACCGTCGCGCCGAGGCGGTTCAAACCAGCCGTCCACGCTTTCATCCGATCCTGCCGCCACGGCTTCAACATCGTGTCGAGCAACTCCTTGAACTCCATGCCCGGCCCGCGCATTCCGACCAGCGCGATAAAGGACGTCAGCACTTCGTTGCTGCCTTCCCCGATCTGATTGATGCGCGCGTCGCGAATCATGCGCTCGAGCGGCAGATCCGTGAAATAGGCCGCGCCGCCGTGAATCTGGAAAGAATCCATAACCGCATCCCACAAACGCTCGGTCGTGAAAACCTTCAGCATCGCCGTCTCCATCATGTAATCCTCAAGGCCGCGGTCGATGAGCGATGCGGTCACGTTCGTCATCGCTTCCATCGCGTAAACATTTGCCGCCATCCGCGCGATTTTCTTCTTCACCAGCTCGAGGTCGCCGAGGGTCTTGTTGAACTGCCTGCGCGTGTTCGCGTGGTCGATTGCGAGCCGCAGAGCGGTCTTCGCCGCGCCGGTGCAGCACGCCCCGAAGGTCGTGCGGCCGAAGTCGAGCACGGTGAGCGCAACGCGCAGACCTTTGCCGAGCGGGCCGAGGATGTTTTCCTTCGGCACCCGCACATCGCGCAGCTCGAATGTCGCCGTCGCGGTGCCCTTAATGCCGAGCTTCTCCATGCGGCCGTTGATCATGTGGAAACCGGGCGTGTCCTTGGTCACGAGGAAGGCGGTAATCGCGGTTTTGCCGGGCTTTCCGGGCACCGGCGTCCGCGCCATCACGGTCATGACATTCGCGATGTCGACGTTGGTGATGTAGCGCTTGCGGCCATTCAGGATGTAAGCGCTGCCGTCTTCCGTCGGATTCGCGGTCATCTGCACTGCCGCCGCGTCGGAGCCGGCGCTTTCTTCCGTCAACGCAAACGCCGCGAGCTGCTCGCCCGAGACGAGCGGCGGGAGCCATTTCGCCTGCTGCTCCTTCGTGCCGAACAATAGCAAGGCGCGCACTCCGATTGAGTGGTGCGCATTCGTGAACACCGACACTGAGGCGTCACGGCTGCCGATTTCATCGAGGACCTTGCAGTACGCCATCTGCGAAAAGCCGCGCCCGCCGAAATCCTTCGGTGCGGTCATCCCGAGAACTCCGGTATGCGCGAGACCTTCGATCACGTTACGCGGGATGTCGGCGGAGCGATCGATCGCGTTGGAGTCAAGTTCGCGGTCGAGCATCGGCCGGATCTCCGCGAGCGAGGCATCGAGATCCTTTTGCTGCGCCGCCGCGAGCCGGGGATACGGCATTGTCCAATCGGCGACGAACTTCCCGAGAAATAAGCCCTTCGCGAACCCTAGCTCCTGGTGCCCGCTGAAGAGCAGCTCCTCCGCCTGTTTGATTTCCTTCTGCCGCTGAATGTCTGCTTCGTTCATAAAAGTATCTCGATGTGTTCGCTTTTGCTGGGCGGCTCACGTGCGCAACCGCGTGGCGGTAAGGTGGCGAACTGCCCCGAAAAGCCGCGTCATCTATTCGTGGAATCTGCGGCAACTGACAACCGGTTTTTGCCGCCGCCTTACCCGCGCATGAGCGGCAAATCTTATCGCCTGATTGCGCTAGCCCATTATGATGCGGCTCGACGCTATGAAAAATGCCTTCCCCTTCGTTCTCGCAATCTCGCTCGCCACATCAGCGCTCCACGCCGAATCAAAGCCGGCCGCTTCGAATGCCGCTGCCACTGAGCTCAACGCCTTCTTCGAGGCGGAATGGAACTACTCGCTGGAGCAACATCCGACACGCGCCTCCTCGCTCGGTGATCGTCGCTGGAACGATAAATGGGACGACGACAGCCTCGAGGCGATTGCAAAGCAGGAAGCCCACACGCGCGATGCGCTGGTGCGCCTCGGCAAGTTCGACCGCGCGAAGCTGTCGCCGGCGGACCAGCTGAACTACGACCTCTTCAAGAAGAACCTCGAGCAACAAATCGAGAGCTTTCCGTTCCGCATGTACCTGCTGCCGATCAACCAGCGCGGCGGCCTCCAGACAGCGGACGAACTCGGCGATCAGCTCCGTTTCCAGAATGTAAAAGATTACGAGGATTGGATCGCGCGGCTCCGCGCCTTTCCGGCCTCGTTGGAGCAGAACATCGCGCTGATGCGCGAAGGCGTGAAGGCGCACGTGATGTGGCCGAAAGTCGTGCTGGAGCGCGTGCCGGCGCAGATCGATAAACAGCTCGTCGCAACGGCGGACGAAAGCCCGTTCTTCAAACCGCTGAAGAAGTTCCCGGACGCAATCGCTGCGGCTGATCGTGAGCGCCTTTCTGCTGCCGCGCGCGACGCGATCACCACTGGCATCATTCCTAGCTTCCGAAAGCTGAAGGAGTATTTCGTGGCGGAATACCTGCCGGCTGGGTTCCCAGAAGTCGGTGTCTGGCAAATGCCGCGCGGTGGCGAACTCTACGCGCACCTCACACGCCGTTACACGACGACAGATCTCACGCCGCAGCAGATCTACGAGAAGGGGTTGAGCGAAGTCGCGCGCATCCGCGGCGAGATGGAGAAGATCATGAAGCAGGTCGGATTCACCGGCACGCTGCAGGAGTTCTTCACGAAGCTGCGAACGGATGAACAGTTCTTCTACAAGACGCCCGACGAGCTGTTGCAGGCGTATCGCGCGCTGGCGAAACGGATTGATCCTAATCTCGTGAAGGTGTTCAAGACGCTGCCGCGCACTCCATACGGCGTGATCCCGATCCCCGACAACATCGCTCCGGATACGACCACCGCTTACTACAGTCAGCCTGCTGCCGACGGCTCGCGTCCCGGCAATTACTACGTCAATCTCTACAAGCCCGAGACCCGCGCGAAGTGGGAGATGATGGCCCTTTCGTTGCACGAGTCGGTGCCCGGCCATCACCTGCAAATCGCGCTCGCGCAGGAGCTCGGCGACATTCCGAAGTTCCGGCGATATGGCGGCTACACCGCATTCGTCGAAGGCTGGGGTCTCTATGCCGAATCGCTCGGCCAAGACATGGGACTCTACGACGATCCGTATTCGAAGTTCGGTCAGCTGACCTATGAAATGTGGCGCGCGGTGCGTCTCGTCGTCGACACCGGCATGCACCAAATGCATTGGACGCGGCAGCGCGCGATCGACTTCTTCATGGAGAACGCGCCCAAGTCGCAGGATGACATCACGAACGAAATCGACCGCTACATCTCGATGCCTGGCCAGGCGCTCGCCTACAAAATCGGCGAGCTAAAATTAAAGGAACTCCGCGAACGCGCGAGCCAGCAGATCGGCGCGAGCTTCGACGTGCGTGAATTTCACGACGCGGTCTTGCTCTCCGGCGCAGTGCCGCTCGATGTGCTCGAGCAAAAAGTGAACGCCTGGATCGCAGCGAAGAAGTCGTCGCCCGCACCGCCGGCGACCCGGTAGCGCTGCTAAGAGCCAAAAGCATCCGAAAGATCTTCAGCTGCTGTAGCGTGCGCTGTCTCAGCGCATCAACCGATCGGTGCCACGCGAACATCCTCTGAGGAGAGCGGACGCGACAAGGGGCCCGTCGTTAGGCAGTAATTTTCGTCGCCGCACTAGGCCGATGGCGCTTCGCCGGTCGGCCGCACGAAAAGCGGGATGGACGCCTCATGGCGTCCGTCGACGCCGAGATCGATCGAGTACTCGCCGTAATTCGGCAGCTTCAGCTGTTGGATCTGCAGCACGAGGCAAGCAGTCACGCTGTGCTCGCTCGGTGGAAATGCGACCTGCGTTCCGGCCTCGAGGGTCGGCATGACCGCGGCGCCGTCCGAATCCATGAACGAAATCCGAATGCGCTTTTGCCCTTCCTCCAGCCGCTCGAAGCGCAGCTTAATCGCGAGCGCGCAGAGCGGATGCGTCACCGGAATCGAGCTCGCGTGAATCCGATCGAACGACCCGAGGATGTTCAGCTTCCCGCCTGAATCAGCCGTCGCCGCGTCGCAAAGCGTAAAGATCTCGACCTTCATGTTCGCGACCTTACGCCGCGGACGCGAGAGAGTCGAACCAGCGCGAACGGTCGCCCGCTACTCGCTGCTCTGCTTTGCTCCCGCCAGGCGGCCTGTGAGCCATGTCACTTGTCCGTTGCGATGCGATTCGTGTTCGCACAGGCGGAACATGAAATCGGCGAGCTGACGCCGTGCTTGTGCTAAGATCGGGCGCCTCGCACACTTTGCCCAAATGAAGCTGCGCACCTTTCACATGATCGCAGCGCTCGCCGTCGCAGCTGTCATCCATCACTCCGCGCAAGCTGCCTCAGCTCCACCGGAGCGCATCGCTGAGATCCAGAACGCGCTGCGCGCCACAAAGCTCGACGGCTGGTTGTTCTATGACTTCCGACACAGCGATCCGCTTTCTTACCGCATTCTGCAGCTCGACGAAAAGATGTCCGTCTCGCGGCGTTGGTTCTACTATCTGCCGGCAAACGGCGAGCCCGTGAAGCTGGTCCAGTCGATCGAGCAGTTTAAGCTCGACGCTTTGCCGGGGCGCAAAGTCGTTTTCCGCGGCTGGAAAGAATTGCAGGCCGCGCTTAAGGAAACCGTCGGCGGGAAGAAGCGCATTGCGATGCAGTATTCGCCGATGAACGACGTGCCCTACATCTCGCGCGTCGATGCCGGCACCATCGAGCTCGTCCGCTCGTTCGGCCCGGAGATCGTGTCGAGCGCGGAACTGGTCCAGCAATTCGAAGCCGTGCTCACGCCGGCGCAGCTCCAGACGCATCGCGAAGCTTCAGAGAAATTGCACGGGATTATCCAGGAAGCCTTCGCCGAAATCGGGCGCCGCATCCGCGCGGACGAGCGCATTACGGAACACGACGTGCAGCAATTCATGATGCGGCGCTTCGGCGAAGAAGGGATGGAGGAAGAGCCGATGATCGTGGCCGTGAACGCCAACGCCGCGAATCCGCACTACTTCCCCACCCAGGAGCGGAACAGCGCGATTCATCGCGGCGATTTCGTGCTCATCGACTCGGTGACGAAAATGAAGACACCGCCGGACGCGATCTGCACGGATCAAACCTGGACCGGCTTTGTCGGCGAAAGCGTGCCCGAGGAATACGCGCGCATCTTCAACATCGTCCGCGAAGCTCGCGACGCCGCCGTCGACTTCGTGCGCACCAATGTCGCCGCCGGGAAAACAATCCGCGGCGCGGATGTGGATGACGTCTCGCGCGGAGTCATCACGCGGGCCGGGTTCGGCGAGCAATTCACGCATCGCACCGGCCATTCCATCGGCGAAGAAGGCCACGGGAACGGCGTGAACATCGACAACTTCGAAACGCGCGACTCGCGCCGCATCACGCCCGGAGTTTGTTTCTCGATCGAGCCGGGCATTTACCTACCCGGAAAGTTCGGCGTCCGGTCCGAGATCGACGTTTACGTGGACGAGAACGACATCGAAGTCACCGGCCAGCCAATTCAAACCGGAATTATCGCGATCCTGAAGACCAACTAACTGCGGATAACCCCGGCTGACGGCAAGCGCCTGGCGCTGCAGTTCGTCACGCGCGAACGGATCACGCGTGCCCAGCAACTCATCCGCCAAGCCAAGCGCAGCCTGATCGAGATCGGCCTCGATGTCGGCTACAAAACCCGAGCCACTCGCGCAGGTCTTCCGGCAGGGTAGTTGGTGTTACACCGACGAGTTTCGGAGTGCCGTGTAAAGGCGAGGCAACGCGGCACTGGTTACTCGATTCCCTGGACAAGTCGCCGTCAGCTAAAGCATGAGATGCGCGATGGTTCACCGACCCGCGAGTGCTGTCTCTGCTATGACATTACAGCACCACAAAACACCTGAAGATCATCGCCTATGTCAGGCGCCCCTTCTCATCCATAATTTTAAGCCATTGATCGCGCGTAAGCGGACAAGCGGCTAGTAAACGTGCCTGATATGGATTCACGTATAGATCGTTCTGAATGTGTCCATGGCCTTGATCTTTTCGGGAGCCTCGGCGTATTCCGAACCATGCAACGAGCTTCTCGCCGTGGAAGATATCTGCATAAGCATGAGCTTTCTCTTCCCGCATCGTCGCCTTCAGCTTCTTGGCGATAGCGAGAGCATGCTGCTTTGTGATCGTCCGTTTCAATCCGCGCGTCCTGCGATGACGCTCCGCAATTCGGCGAACTGTTTACGTGGGCCGGAGCCGAGACGTGCGTCACCGAGTTCAACGAACCGATGGAATACACTGACGATGATCTCTTTTAAGTTTTCAACGGCTTCGACCTCTGAGTCTCCGGACGCATTGATATTCGCATCGAAGAAAGTCGCAGTGAAACAATCATTTGCGGACTCGACTACCACTGTGATAGGCCTCCGAAGGACTAGGTCTTCAACGCCAAGCGAGTCGATCGAAATCTGAATGACTCTTCGCTCCAGCAGTTCAGCAATTACGTGCCGCAGTTCCAGAACAACTTTCTCGATCAGACTTAGCCTTAGGCGTGTATCGAGGTGCTCGCCCATCTCGCGCCCGAATAAACCGATGAGGCTCGCAACGTCAGCCTCGCTTGAATACGTAGTTCCTCCTCTTCGCGACAAACTCATAGGTTTCGGTCTGCAATACCGAAACTCGTCCTGAACCTGGTCGAGAGCGTCTGAAAACTCGGGATCACCCCACCCTACCAGCGGCTGTCGTGTAGAGGGCATAGTGCTACGCGTCGGAAGTCGGTAGGCCGAGAACCAAGACGAAGTAGAATCGCTCCATCATCTCGAGTGTCCCTACGAGGTATCTGCTCGCCACAACAGATTCAACCCTCGATTTTAAAGTGACTGAAACATCTTCGGCAGACAAACGCTTCCAAGCAATTTCGTGGATTCGCGACCCCTCGAGCGAAAGAACGCCCTCGGTCAGTCTGATCGAAGTTCCACCTGCTTGTGTTTGCGTCGACAAAATTCGAATTGGGCCGAGTTCCGCGAGTTGACCGAACCGTAATCGGAATTCTGCTGTCACCGTCAGATCGATCTTTTCGCCCAGCACCATCTCCGCTGCGTGTTGGATCTCTGAAATATCGGAAGTCGTGGTCGGTTGCACTTTGTTCGGGAACCATGTCGCGGCAACGACCTCTAAATGAAAATGCTTTGGCTTACCGCCTGTAAGAAGCCGAACGAAATATCGGCGCTTTCCGCGGGTGTAAGTGGCAATAAGATTTCGCCGTACCGACAGCCACTCAATCAGCTCACGCTTGCCAGACTCGATCGCGCCGCACGCGACGAGGCGTGACGCGGCTCCCGCACGAAGGTCAGGAAAATCAATCATCGTTGCTGCACGCCAAAATCGCAGTCCGTGGGTTTCGCGATGCAAAGATTTGGATGGCGGCGTGTCATTCGTCAACAGCAGTGTTTGAACGCCGGTGATTAACCCAGCCTCAAGCGGATTGTCCCCGCGCACACCGTGTCGGCATCTTGGATGCAGTGCAAGCGTGGTCACCGGGGACCTCACCTACTTCCGGCCATTTCTCGAAGCTACACGCACGTGAGCTGCCCCAGCTCTCTCTCACTGCTGCTCGGGTTGGGTGCTGCCGGATTTGTAGGAACTTACGCCGCGACGGCACTCGTCGGACGACACCTCCGGTCGCTGTTGAGCGCTTTCCGCTCGCACTCGCTGCGGTGACCCTGGGACTGCTCGCAGCCGGACACTTCTTGTGGGGAGTAGCGATCATGCTGGTCACGTGGGGAACACTGAATCCGCGATTCCGGTAGGATGGGCGACTTGGCTGGCGCGCGACGTTAGCGACGAGCCGGAAAGCGGCGGCGGCTTGATGGTCGGCGCGATTCAGCTCTCGATCATGCTCGGCGGCGCGGTCGGTGGATTGCTCCTCACCACATTTCGATCGCAGCAACGCTGATCGGCGGAACGGTGCTGCTCGTCATCGCGGATGAGGACACGTACAACGCGCACCTGCGATCGCCACATTTTCCTCAAATACAAGACAGCGACAAAGGAGATGGTGAAGCGCGCTTGAACTTGTCAGGATGGTTCCGCTCTTTCCGGACTCAAAGCGAAGTGACAATCAGACAACGCTCGCACGTTGATCAAGCCGGTGAAGGGAGTTCGAGGAACTTCTCAGTCTCTCCAGCACCGCGTAGTCAGCTCGCCGCCGGCTTCGCGCTGTCTTTCTTGTCGTCTTTGCCCTCGTCCTTATTTTCGAATTGCGGCTTCTCCAACGTCGGCTTTCCGCCGATAAAACGCGCGAGCCAGGTCTGCATTTCCCAGTGCCAGTAGATCCCGTTCTGCGGCTTCACCACCCAGTGGTTCTCGTCGGGGAAGATCAGCAGGCGCGATGGGATGTTTTGCGCTTGGAGCGCCGCATAGAGTTCGAGTCCGTTTCCGTAAGGCACGCGATAATCCTGCTCGTTGTGAATGACGAGCGTCGGCGTCTTGAAGTTCTTCGCATAGAACATCGGATTGTTGCGCTGCAGTCCCTCGACGTCGCCCCAGGGTGTGCCGCCCATCACTTCCGCGAACCCGTGCGAGACGTCGGTCGCAAATTGCGAGTAGCTGTTATTGACGCCCGCGTGATCGATGATGGCCTAGAACCGGTCGGTGTGCCCGAGAATCCACGCCGCCATGTAGCCACCATAGCTTGCGCCCGCCGCGGCCATGTGGTCGCGATCAATGTTCGGAAAACGCTCCAGGAGCATGTCGGTTGACTTCATGATGTCCTCGAGCGGCTTGTCGCCCCATTCATTCAGAATGCTCTGCGCGAACTTCTCGCCGAAGCCGGTGGAACCGTGCCGGTTTACCCAGGTGACGATATAGCCTTCGGCGGCGAAGAGCTGCGTGTTCCAGCGATAGCTCCAGCTGTCGCGGTTCATCGTGTGCGGCCCGCCGTGCAGCAGCTGGACGAACGGATATTTCTTCGCCGCGTCGTAGTTCGGCGGGAGCACCAGCCAGCCCTGCACATCGTCGTCGTTCGCGCCTTTGAAGGTATACGACTCCACCTTTCCGAAGTTGAAGCCGCGCATGAACTCGTCGTTGAAATGCGTCAGCTGCCGCGCGGTGCCGGTCTTGGCGTCGAGCGCGAAGATCTCGTTAGGCCGGTTCGTCGTGTCGTTGAGAAACACGATCGAGTCGCCGCGGACACCGAGAGCCGTCGAGGAGCCCGCGCTCTGCACCGCTTTCAGTCCGGTGCCGTCGGCATTCACGCGGAAGATCGGGACCACGCCCTTCTCTTCAGCGTTGACCCAGATCGTGCGGCCATCCGCCGCTACCCGGACGTCGCCGATTGAGTAATCCAGCGCCTCGGTTAGCGGCACGTTTTTGCCGGCCGCGACGTCGTGACGCCAGAGCTTCTGCGATTCGCCGTTGTGAATGGTCGACTTCGTCCGCTTGAACAACACCGACCGGCTATCCGGCGCGAAGATCGGCTGCGCATCGTCGCCCTTGTTCTCCGGCGTGACGTTCTTCATCGTGCCGGAGCCGTCTGTTGGGATGAGGTAAATGTCGGACTGCGGGAAGTCGCGGAACGGCGGCGGCGTCGAGTTCATCTCGAGCGCGATCAATTTGCCGTCAGGCGAGACGTCGTAGTGGAACTCGCCGCTGTTGACGAAGAGCCGATCGACCTGCGGCGTGAGATCGGTCAGCGCTTTCGTCGCGAGATCGACGCGCAGCAGACGGTGCGCGACGACGTCCGTGATGTAGTGATCGAAGTAACGATACTGCCGGTTCTCGGTGACCTTGGCGGTCATCTTCGAGTCTTTGCGCCGCTTGAATTCCTTCTTCATCGCGTCGAGGTCCGCCTTCTCCCACTTGCGAGCGAGGTCCGGAATTGCGGTCGTGGCAAAGACGATGCTTTTGCTGTCCGGCAGCCATTTCGGCAGCGCGATGGAGCTCGGCAGCTCGATAATTTTCTCCGCCTCGCCGCCGCCGAAGGGGATCACGTAAAGCGCGGCGTTCTCGTCAGGGCCGCGCTTTGAGGTGAAGGCAATGCGAGTTCCGTCGGGGCTCCACATCGGCGCGTCTTCCGTCGTGTCCGCCGCGGTCGTGAGCTGACGGACCGCGCCATCCGCAAGCGCCACCGTCCAGAGATTACTGCTGCTTTTGTTCTTCTCGATGTTCCACTGCTGCACAGGGAACACCGCGAATTTGCCGTCAGGCGACAGTGCCGGATTGCCCACGCGTTTAATTGCCCACAGATCCTGCGGCGTCAGGAGGCGTGGTTCTGCGCCGGAAGCCGCGGCGCAGATTGCGAACGAGACGAGACAGCAGAGGAGGAGGCGGAGTTTGATCACGATGCAGCAATACGAGGCGGCTGCGGCCGAGTCAAAACACTCGGCGTCTTGCGTCGGTCACGCCGCTGCTTTGGGAGCGCTCAGGCTTTTGCTGTAAATACCTGACCGGTCGAAGCAGCACGGCCGCCGTTTCCCCGCGGCGAGCATCGAGCATGCATTCCTGACGCGACGTGTGCGCGTCTCCGCCTGCTTCGCGGACGTGATCCAGTGAATCCAATCACGCCGCGCAACTGGCGTGATGTCCTCCCAGATCGTCCGCGCTTTCGCCTCCGCCGTCGCAAGCGCTGCGCGCAGATCAGCCGGGACAGTTGGCTCCGGCTCCTCGCTCGCCGGCGCGATCTCAAGCTCGACTGTGTCGCCTGCGTCCGCTTCTGCAGCTTCGGCCAGCTTCTGATCAACTTTGAGCCAGTGACTTCTCTGCCCATCGGGCTCGAGCACAGCTTCAAACGCAACGCCGTTGAGCGTGCCTTCGACCGCATTCGTCGCGCGCGTTGGAAGCTTCGCGCTCGCCGTCTTCGGCAGCACGAGAAACATCCACGTCTCGCCAGGCGCCATTTCGGCAGGCCGCAGAAGCTTCGCTTTGCAACGAATCTTCGAAGGCTTGCTCGTCGTGCGTGCTGTCGGTCCGCTGGTTTGCGTGTCGTTCATTGGTTGCGAGTTATGTCACCCCGAGTCGCGCAGACGACGAGGGATCTCACATTAGCTGCAACATCACGCGAACCTGCGCAAATCTTGGTCGCGCGGGTGATGGTTCGTGTGCGCTGTTAAACTGGAACGCGCGGACTTCGGCTGCGAGATCCTTCGCCGTCTGCGCGGCTCAGGATGACGGCGAGGCCGAGCGCATAGACTCCCCGTTGGACTCTCCGCGCACGCGCGAACGATCTCTCGTTAACCGTTTTAGCTACACCCCTGGCTAGTTCCGCACTCCGTGCAGACGCCGCAGGCGCCGGCGCGAATCACTTTTTCGCTGCCGCAATGCGAGCAGGTCGTGTCCATGAACATGCTGCCGAGAGCAGTCGCAACTCGTTCCGCGTGCGTGCTGCCATTCGTGTGCAAGGCGGGCGCGCCGTCGTTGCCCTTGTGATTCGTGATCACATCGAGCACTTCCTTTTCGCCGGTGCGCGGCAGATCCGAGACCGGACGGTTGACCGCCTTTTTCTCCATCTCGCCGATCTCTTTCATCGGCAGCTCGCTCTGGCCGCGGTTCGGCGAGGTCGCTTCCTTGTAGCCTTTGATGAACTGGCAACCGAGCCAGCGGAAAACGTAATCCGTGATGCTGGTGGCGTTGCGGATATCAGGATTTTTCGTGAAGCCGCTCGGCTCGAACCGCTGATACGCGAACTTCTTCACCATCGACTCCAGCGGCACGCCGTATTGCAGCGAGAGCGAGGTCAGCGTGGCGACCGTATCCATGAGGCCGCCGATCGTGCTGCCTTCCTTGGCCATTTGGATGAAGAGTTCGCCTGGCATTCCATCCTCAAATAACCCGACGGTGATGTAGCCTTCGTGCCCCGCGATCTCGAATTTGTGCGTCAACGACATGCGCGTGTCGGGCATGCGATGGCGGGTCGGCTTGCCGCGCAGCGCAGCGAGTTCCGATTCCAATTCCAAGATGCGGTTCTGTAATTCAGGACGCTCGACCATGATATCGAGTGCGACGTCGCCGCCCATGTCCTTGGTCTTCTTGGTGTTGATCGGCGCCGAACGCTTCGAGCTGTCGCGGTAGATCGCGATCGCCTTCAGACCGAGTTTCCAACCTTCGACGTAGGTGTTCATGATCTCGTCGACGGTCGCAGTCGCCGGCATGTTGACCGTTTTCGAAATCGCGCCGCTCAGGAATGGCTGCGCGGCAGCCATCATCCGGAGGTGGCCCATGTAGGTGAGACTGCGCTCGCCCTGATGCGCCTTGAACGCGCAATCGAAGATCGAGAGATGCTCTGCTTTCAGGCCGGACGAGATCGTTGAGCCATCGGAATCGGTGATGTCTTCGATCGTATCGAACGCGTCGATATGCGCGATGATTCGCTCTACTTCCTCGGAGTTATAACCGAGCGTCTCGAGCGCGAGCTTCACCGTCTGGTTGACGATCTTCAGCATGCCGCCGCCCGCGAGCAGCTTGTATTTCACGAGCGCGGTGTCGGGCTCGATCCCGGTCGTGTCGCAATCCATCAGGAAGCTGATCGTGCCCGTGGGCGCGAGGACTGTGACCTGCGCGTTGCGGTAACCGTGCCGCTGTCCGAGCGTCGCGGCGCTGTTCCAAACCTTCGCGGCTTCGTCCTTCAGGTAACCGAACTCGTCGTTCGCCTGAATGTCGGCGACCGAGGCGCGATGCAGTTCAATCACTTCCTGCATCGACGCGACGTTGTCTTTCGCGACCGGCTTCTCGATGCCGCTGCAGCGCGCATCGCGATAACCAGCGAACGGACCCATCGCCTTCGCCATCCGTGCACTTTGCTCATACGCCTCGCCCGTCATGATCGACGTGATCGCGCCGCAAATCGCGCGCCCTTCGGTGCTGTCGTAGCCATAGCCGTAGCTCATGATGAGCGAGCCGAGGTTGGCGTATCCGAGGCCGAGCGTGCGGAAGATGTGTGAGTTCTCCGCGATCTCCTTGATCGGGTAGCTGGCGTTATCGACGAGAATTTCCTGCGCGGTGATAAACAGCCGGCATGCAGCTTTGAAACGATCGACTTCAAACTTCGTGTCCGTGCCTTTGAACTTCATCAGGTTCAACGACGCGAGATTGCACGCCGTATTATCTAGGAACAGATATTCCGAGCACGGGTTGGTGGAGTTCTGCCGGTCGGTGCCTTTGCAGGTGTGCCACTTGTGAATCGTGGAATCAAACTGCATCCCGGGATCGCCGCAGAGGTGCGTGCCTTCCGCGATTTTCCGGAGCAACGTCCGCGCTTCTTTCTTCTCGCACGGTGAACCGTCACGCACGCGCTTGGTCCACCATTCGTTCCCCTCAACCGCAGCGTTCATGAACTCGTCGCTCACGCGCACGCTCAAGTTCTCGTTCTGATACATCACGGAGCCGTAAGCGTCGCCGTTGTAGCTGCCGTCGTAACCCATCTCGATCAGCGCCCACGCTTTGCGCTCTTCCTTCTGCTTCGCGTCGATGAATTCCTCGATGTCCGGATGCCAATCCTTCAGCGTGTTCATCTTCGCGGCGCGACGCGTTTTGCCGCCGCTCTTCACGACGTTCGCGACCTGATCGTAGACCTTCAGGAACGAGAGCGGTCCGCTCGGTTTGCCGCCGCCGGAGAGCTTCTCGCGCGTGGAACGCAGCGTGGAAAGATCGCTCCCGGTGCCGCTGCCGTACTTGAACAACATCGCCTCGCTCATGGCGAGACGCATGATGTCTTCCATCGTATCCTCCACGCTCTGGATGAAGCAGGCGCTGCCCTGCGGGTATTCGTATTGCGTCGAAGCGCGCTCCGCCTGGCCGGTCGCGTGACTGAAGAAGTAATTCCCTTCGCCAGCGTCTTTGCCGACGCCGTATTGATGATGCAGGCCGACGTTAAACCAGACCGGCGAATTGAATGCGCCGTGCTGGTT
>JBHENE010000126.1:0-2674 GCA_046262215.1 Chthoniobacterales bacterium
ACACGAAGATGATCGAGGAGAGCGTGCCGGCGGCGGAAGCGACTGTCTGCACGATGTTGTTTTCCTGAACGGTCGCGTTTTTGAAATAGCGCAGGATCGCCATGGAGATCACCGCCGCCGGGATCGACGTCGAAAACGTCAGGCCTGCTTTCAGGCCGAAGTAGACGTTCGCCGCCGTAAAGACCAGTGTGATCAGGACTCCGACAGTTAGGCCTCGGATGGTGAGTTCAGGCCGCTTTTTTTCATCGATGTCCTGGTTGGCTTTCATGGCCGCGGATTGTGCACATCGCGCCTGCGTGTGTCTATGCCATTGCACGAACGAATCGTCTGCGCGGTTCGCCGGCACGTATCCTTCTTGTGAGCACTCGGTCCTCGATCATCCCCACCGAACGGATCGCGCATCTTAATGCAATGCCGGTCGTCGACGGTCGCTACGTCCTCTATTGGATGCAGCAATCGCAACGCGCGACCTGGAATCACACGCTCGAGTTCGCGGTGGAGCGCGCGAATGAGCTGCGCCAACCGTTGCTCGTGGCGTTCGGTTTAACGGACAGCTACCCGGAGGCAAACCTGCGCCATTACACGTTCATGCTCGAAGGTCTTCGCGATGTCGCGCTAGCGCTCGAGCAGCGCGGAATTGGCTTCACGCTGCAACACGGCGACCCGGCCGAAGTAGCGTTGCGGCTAGGTGTCGAAGGCTCAGTCATCGTCTGCGATCGCGGTTACCTGATTCCGCAAAAGCGGTGGAGAGCCCGCGTTGCGGATGAGGCACCGTGCACGGTCATCGAGGTCGAGACCGACGTCGTTGTTCCCGTGGCAGCGGCATCACGCAAACGCGAGTTCGCAGCGCGCACGTTGCGGCCGAAGCTGGCTCGACTCTGGCCGCAATATCTCCACGCAGTTCCCGAGGTCTGCGTGGAGAAGCGCTGGCGCGGCAAGCTGCCGGTGGGACTTAATGTAAACGATCCGCAGCAGCTCGCCGCGTCACTGAAGATCGACCACTCCGTCACGGCGGTATCGGAGCATTTCCGCGGCGGCGCCGTCGAGGCGGAGAAGATCTTTCGCGCGTTCTGCGTGGACCTGCTGCCCGACTATAAAGCGACGCGCAACCAGCCGCAGACCGACAACGTCTCGCAGATGAGCAAGTATCTGCACTTCGGCCAGGTCTCACCTGTCTGGCTGGCGCTCGAGGCACGGAAACATGCGCGTGCGGGCGAGGAGAACGTCGCCAGCTTCATTGATGAGCTTCTCGTCCGGCGCGAGCTCTCGATGAATTGGGTCGAACACACCGAGCATTACGAGCGCTATGAGTCGCTGCCGGATTGGTCCCGCCAAACTCTCGCCGAACATGCGAACGATCCGCGCCCGTATCTCTACTCACGCGAGCAACTAGAAGGCGCAGAGACGCACGATCCGTATTGGAACGCTGCAATGAAGGAGATGCGTTTCACGGGTTACATGCACAACCACATGCGGATGTATTGGGGCAAAAAGATCCTTGAATGGACCGCCACGCCCGAGGAAGCGCACGCCAACGCGCTCGCCATCAACAACAAGTATTTCGTCGATGGCCGCGACGCGAATTCATTCGCAAATATCGCGTGGGTTTTCGGCCAGCACGATCGCCCGTGGTTCGAGCGGCCCGTGTTCGGCAAAGTCCGTTACATGAACGCCGCCGGACTCGAGAGGAAGTGCGACATCAAAGGCTACGTCGCGAAAGTCGACCCGTCCGTCACGCAGTCCTCGCATTGAGGCACGCTACTTTCGCGGCGCGGTCGGCGTGAGATCCCAATCCGCGGGCACCGGGTCAATTTCGAGGTGCGCGGCGCTTTCACTTTTCGCAAACTCAGCCGCCCGGGCGAGACCCACGACGACGATAAAAGTAACGATCAACCCCAGCAGAAAGATGCAGATGACGTAATCCATGGCGCGTCATCCTTTCCGCATCCGCGACACCGTCGCGGCAAGCAACACCACGCGCACACCGATCCACAGCGCAAGAATGCTCGGAACCCAAAGCCCGACAAATACGCCGTAGTCGCGGCTCACAAGGAACCAAAGTGCCACGCTGAAGACGAAGCTGATGAAGGTGGCGATGAGAAACGGATAATCGATTTTAGTGAACATAAGTTGGGAGGTCTGACAGCCGATACGGTTCGTTAGGTAGGACGGACGCAAATTTTGCTTAGCTTGGTCACGTCCACGAACCGTCGCCGGGCGAACTAGCATTACCGATGCAGACGATCTGGGTTTTGGGAGATCAGGTTTCGCTGGAGAGCACCGCGCTCGCCGCGGCGGATCCCGCCGACTCGGTCGTGCTAATGATTGAGTCGAAGGCGCGAGGTGGAGCGTTGCTATATCACCAGCTGAAGCTCGTACTGGTTTATAGCGCGATGCGGCATTTCGCGCGCGATCTGCGCGAACGCGGCTGGATGGTGGATTACCACCTGATCGACGAGACGCCGGCGTTCGAAGAAGGACTGAGCCGGCACGTCGACAAGTTCCGGCCTAACGAGTTGGTCATCGCTGAGCCGAACTCATTCGCAGAGGTCGACGCCGTCGAGAAGCTCGCGCGCAAGCTTCGGGTCCTGCTGCGCATGACACCGGCGACGCAGTTCCTGCTCCGTCGCGAGGAGTTCCGCGAATGGGCGGGCGGTCAGCGGCGGTTGTTGAT
>JBHENE010000127.1:0-29642 GCA_046262215.1 Chthoniobacterales bacterium
GAAACGCACTCTCCACCGCGCCGAGCATCTCCTCCGCTTTCAACTGCGCTTCGGTCCAGATGCGTTCGTTCATGTCGTCGAACGCATGATCGAGCGACTCGGAGATCATCGCTTCGACGGCTTCATCGGAAACGTCGACGGCGCTGTTGATCTCGACAATTTTCTCCGCACGCGTTTTCGTGTCGCGCGCGAGCACATGGAGAATGCCGTTCGCGTCGATCTCGAACTGCACCCCGACGCGAGCGAGGCCCTTCGGAGCAGCTTTGAACGCGAGCTCGAACTCGCCGAGCGGCCAGTTATCGCGCGCCATTTCCCGTTCGCCTTGCAGCACCTTGATGCGCATCGCCTTTTGGTTGTTCACGGCCGTCGTGAACATCTCGCCGGCTTTGATCGGGATGGTTGAATTGCGTGGGATGATTACGTTCATCAGCCCACCGAAAGTCTCGATGCCTAACGAGAGCGGCGTTACATCGAGCAGGATCACATCGCGCACCGCGCCCGATAAAATGCCGGCCTGAATTGTCGCGCCAAGAGCGACAGTTTCGTCCGGGTTTTGCGAAAAGTTCGGAGCGCGCCCAAAGATGTCCGCAACGATTTGCTGCACGAGCGGCATGCGCGTTACGCCACCTACTAGGATCACTTCGTCCAATTCGCTGGCCGCGATTTTCGCGTCCGACAACGCACGCAGACAGTGCGCGCGTGTTCTCTCGACGATCGGCCGACTTAGCTCCTCGATCTCGCTTCGCGTTATCTCAAGGGAGATGCTTTCCGTGCCGAGGAAGAATGGCAGATCCACGGCGACGCTGTCGTCCGTTGAAAGCCGATGCTTGGCTTCGATGAGCGCTTCGCGAAGTGCAGCGCGCTGTTCGGCGGAAAGCTCCTCGCGTGCAATGCGCGTGACGCAGAACGCGAGCAGCTGATCATCAAGGTCGTCGCCGCCGAGATGCGTATCGCCATTCGTCGAGAGCACTTCGAAGACGCCGTTGTTCAGCTCAAGGATGCTGACGTCGAACGTGCCGCCGCCGAGATCGTAGACGGCGATCTTCGCGCGTGCCTGAAGCTTATCGAGCCCGTAGGCAAGGGCTGCGGCAGTCGGCTCGTTGACGATGCGCTCGACGGTGAACCCCGCCAGTTCTCCTGCGCGCTTGGTAGCGGTGCGCTGCGCGTCATTGAAGTACGCGGGAACGGTAATCACCGCGCGCGAAACTGACTGGCCAAGCGAAGTTTCTGCATCTCGCTTCAGCTTGCGCAGTACGCAGGCTGATACTTCCTCCGGCAGGTAATCACGGCCGGCAGCGCCGACTCGCACGGGCTCCAATTTCCCCCGGGATACCTCGAAACTGACCGCTGCGTCTCCGGCGCGGATTTCGTTCCCGCGGAGACCAATGAAACGCTTCGCCGAATAAACGGTATCGCGCGGCGACACCGCCCTCATCCGCGCGGCCGGGCAGCCCACCAGCGGCTCCGCGTCCGCTCGGAAGTGAACCACCGACGGCGTAAGTCTCTCGCCGTTTTCGTCAGCCAGCAGGATCGGGAACCCCGCCTCGACGATCCCGATGAGCGAGTTCGTGGTGCCTAGATCAATGCCAACGATGTCGCTCATCTGGGCAGCGAATCTCGACTTCATTGCGAGCGAAGTCGAGCGACCCGATCGCGACACAAATGGCCTTCGTCCAAGCACCACCTCAATCCGCCCGATCGACGGGATCTTTTCTCCTCGCGCAATCCCAACGCGGTGATACTGCTGGCGCGAATCGATGAGCGACGAGTTTGCTATCTTTGTCCGCGGGCTCCGGAAGTCGTACGGAAGTTTCGAAGCGGTGAAAGGCGTCGACTTTGAGGTGCGGCCCGGCGAGGTCTTCGGGTTGCTCGGACCTAACGGCGCTGGCAAAACGAGCACCGTAGAAATCCTCGAGGGCCTTCGACCACGTACCGGTGGAGATGTAAAGGTGCTCGGGTTCGATCCCGATCTGCAGAAGCAGAAGCTGAAGGATCGAATCGGCGTCTGCCTGCAGGCGACCAACTTGCCGGACAAGATCACCGTTCGCGAAGCGATGAATCTCTTCGCAGCCTTCTACACCCAGATTGTCGATGGCGTTGCGTTGCTCAAACGTCTGCAGCTTTGGGACAAAAAAGATGCCGCTTACGCGACGCTTTCAGGCGGACAGAAGCAGCGGCTCGCGATTGCGCTCGGGCTCATCAACGACCCGCGCCTGCTCTTCCTCGACGAGCCAACGACCGGCCTCGATCCGCAAGTGCGGCTGGAGATTCGGGATCTGCTCGAAGAACTCCGCGCTGAGAACCGCACGATCCTGCTGACGACACACTACATCGAGGAGGCGGAGCGTTTATGCGACCGCGTCGCGATCATCGATGCCGGCGTGATTATCGCGATCGGCACTCCGCGCGAGCTGCAGGAGAAAAGCGCGAATCAATCAGCCATTGAGGTGACGATGACAACGGCGTGGACTGGCGGCGAACTGCCGGCTTGGGAGCAAGCAAACGCGGTCGCACTGAGTGAAGACCACCGCCACATCAAAGTGACGTCGAAACAGCCAGCGAAGACGCTGGTCGAGATGGTGAAGTGGATCGATGCGCAAGGGATCGAGCTCGACGATGTGCGGCTGAATCGCCCGACCCTCGAGGATGTGTTCATCGAGCTGACGGGCAAGAAGCTGCGCGAGTAAATCGATGAAAACACTGCTCGCTCTCATCAAGATCGATCTGAAGCTCGCGCTCCGGAATCGCTCCGTGCTGTTCTTCAATTACTTCTTCCCGCTGATCTTCTTCTTCACCTTCGGCTTCCTCATGCATGCGGAGCAGGGCACGCGAATTCTGCAAGTCGTCACGATGGTGTTCTCGATCGGGGTGCTCGGAAATGGGCTCTTCGGTGCGGGCATGCGCGCGGTGCAGGATCGCGAAACCGATGTGCTCCGGCGTTACAAGGTGACACCCATCACGCCGGTGCCGCTCCTGACAGCGTCGATGGTCACGGGCGTCATCCTTTACCTTCCAGGTCTGATCCTGATGCTGGTGCTCGCGAATCGCCTCTTTCATATGGCGGTCCCATCGAACATCGTCTCTCTGCTGTTGTTTGCGACGATCGCGTGCGTCGCGTTTCGCTCCATTGGGCTGATCATTGCGGCGGTCGTGAATTCTTCGCAGGAGAGCCTGATCCTGATTCAGCCGCTCTACATGGGAATGCTGTTCCTGAGCGGTGCGACCATACCGATCTCGCTCTTCCCGAATTGGCTACAGATTTTCACGCAGTTCATTCCCGCGACGTACCTGATGACGGGCGCAGCGGGAATCTTGCAGCGCGGCGAGACACTCGCGCATAACTGGTTATCCGTCGTCGCGCTGATCATCACTGCCATCGTCGGGCTCTTCGTCGCGACGAAACTCTTTCGCTGGGAGAAAGAGGAAAAGCTTCCCGGTTCCGCGAAACTCTGGGTGCTCGTCGTGCTCCTGCCGTTTGTGTTTCTCGGCGTTTATCAGGCTTGGAGCCGCGAAGAATTAACGAAGGCGAAGGTGCTCGCGCGTGATCTCAGCCGCGGCCACACCTGGCTCATTCAGAACGCGCGGATCTTTGTCGGCAACGGCGAGGTCATCGAGTCGGGCTCGCTGCTAGTCCGGAATGGAAAGATCGAGCACATCTACCGAGGAGCAGCGCCCGATGCGAAAAGCGTTTCCGCAGAAGCGATAGACGGCGCGGGCAAAACGATCCTGCCCGGTCTCATCGATGTGCATGTGCATCTCGGGGCGACGGGAGGCTTCACCGATAATCCCGCAAGCAACATCAAGAAGCAGTTGGATCACGAGATGCAGGCGTATCTTTTTAGCGGCGTCACGGCGGTCCGCAGTGCCGGCGACGCGACCGACGAGATGCTGAAACTGCGTGAGCGTTTTGGCAGCGGCTTGCAACTCGGCGCGGAGCTTTTCCTCTGCGGCCCGCTCTTCACCGCGGAAGGCGGCCACGGGACCGAGTACGCGAAGTTCATGCCGGAAATGTTGCGCGAAAATTTCACAGCGCAGTTTGTCCGAACACCGAAGACCGCGGCTGAGGCGCGGCAGCAGGTAGACGCGCTCGCGCAGCAACACGTCAATGCAATCAAAGGAGTCCTCGATCGCGGCGTGCCCGGCTTCTCGTTCAACCGGATGGACGTTGAGATTCTCCGTGCTGTCGTCGAACAGGCGCATGCGCATCAGTTGCCGGTTGCCATCCACACCGGAGACGCTGCGGATGCAGCGGATGCGGTGGCGCTTGGTGCTGATTCAGTCGAGCACGGTTCGTTAGTGGACGAGATTCCGGAAGCGGTCTTCGCGGAAATGAAGGCGAAAGGCATCGCCTACGATCCAACGCTCAGTGTGGTCGAAGGATTCACCAGCTTCGCCAAAGGCGACACGTCGCTCCTGAAGCGTTCGCTCGTGCAACAAGTGACCTCGAAGGAGCTGCTCGACGGCACGGAGCAAGCCGCGACCAGCGAACAAATGCGGCCGATGCGCGAAGGCATCAGTCGTTATCCGATGAAGCTGGAGACGGGCTTCTCCAATCTGCGCAAAGCGTGGCAGGCCGGCGTGACGCTGGTCACTGGCACGGACGCGGGCAACTTTCTGGTGATGCATGGGCCGACGGTGCAGCACGAGATCGAGCTCTGGGTTGCGGCTGGCATTCCGGCGGATGCCGCATTGCAAGCGGCCACGGCGAATGCTGCGAAGTTGCTCCGCGCGGACTCACGTGTCGGCACGCTCGAAGAAGGCAAAGAGGCCACGTTGCTGATCGTCGACGGCAATCCCCTGCAGGATGTGCGTGCGCTCTCGGCCATCTCGGCTGTCTTCATGAAAGGCGAGCGCGTGGTCCGTCCAGAGCTCTTCAAACAAAACTAAAATGCTACGAATTTTCCCTACTTCCGCGGCGGCGCTGTTTCTCGTCCTCGCTTCCGCGATCCGACTCCACGCCTACGGTCCGATTGGCCATCAAATCATCGGCGCCATCGCTGATGAGCGGTTGGCAAAAACACCCACGGGCGAGATAGTTCATGCGCTGCTGGATGGCTTTACGCTCGAGAAAGCATCTGTCATCCCCGACGAGATCAAAGGTTGGGACAAAAACGGGGCCGACGATCCACACATCTTTCACTACTCCTCGCGCCCGCGGATCGATGCGCAGCTCCGCGAGTATTGGAAAGCGAACCCGCCGACGAAGGAGCCGAACTCCGCTGTCCCGTCACATCATTGGTTCCATTACACCGATGTTCCGGTCTTGAATCCTTCGAAATATGCGGACGGCAAAGTGGGCCGAACGCAATGGGATATCGTTCACATGATCAGCTACTGCGTGGCCGTTTTGCATGGCGACGAGCCGGAGGAGAACGCACGTAAAATCACGAAGCCGATCGCGATTATCCTACTCGCGCATTTCATGGGCGATATGCACCAGCCGCTGCATGTCGGCGCAGAATATTTCGATACCCAAGGCCGCGCGGTTGATCCGGACAAAGGCGGCGCGGGCATCGAAGATCAGGGCGGTAATACGATCACTCTCAGACATGCGCCCGCCGCCGCCGCGCGGATCGGTTACCCGGAATCGAAGCTGCACAGCTTCTGGGACACGGATGCCGTCATGGCGAATCTGCCGGAGACGCCGAAGGAGATGGAGAAAGAAGCGCGTAAAGGAGTGGTCGACGCGGCGCGCCACGAGCTGGTCTTGCGCTTCGCGAACGAAGAACCGAAGCACTGGCGGTTTACTCCTGACGTGCAGCTAAAGGACTATGCGGAGGCCTGCGCAAACTTCGAGTTGCCAATCGCGCGGGAAGCACACGAACGGTTGCAGTTTCCTAACGTGCGAGTGCAGCCTGTCGATGGCCAACCGCTCGCCGTCGGAATGGCGGAAGAAAAGGCGACGCCGGACCACGTGCCGTATTATGATTGGGCCGCCGCCGTCGTGCGCGAGGAAATGCACGTCGCGGGATGGCGTCTCGCTGATCTGCTCGAGCGCGCGCTCAAGTAAACCGGCGCCACTTAAGGGCGACGTTGCCCGTCGGGAGCCGCCGAGCGCGCCGCGTTGTATTCCGCGACCGCTTTCGGCATCAACACCTGCAGCTGCTGGATCCGAGTGCCGTGCGACGGATGCGTCGAGAGAAATTCTGGAGGTCCGCCGCGACTCGACTGCTCCATCCGCTGCCAGAATCGGATGCTTTCCTCAGGGTCATATCCAGCCCGCGCCATATACGTGAGGCCGATCGCGTCGGCTTCGCTCTCATGCTCGCGCCCGAACGGCATCAGAACGCCGAATTGCGCCCCTGCCCCAAGCGCGCCCATCACAGCGCGCTGCTTGTTGTAATCCATGTCGGATAACGACACGGCGATCCCGGTCATCGCCGTCTGCGCGAGGTTCTGCTGCAGCACGCGTTGCGCGCCGTGACGTGAGGTCGCGTGCGCCATTTCGTGACCCATCACGGTCGCAAGCGCAGCTTCGTTCTGCGCGACCGGGATGATTCCGGTGTAGACGACAATCTTTCCGCCCGGCAGGCAAAACGCGTTCACCTGTTTGTCGTCAATCAGGGACACCTGCCAATCGTAACCAGCGCCTGATTTCCCTGTCGCCGCCGCAAGCCGCGAAGCGACGCGTTTCACCATCTCAACCTGCGGACCGGAATCGATCGCATGCGATTGGGCGAGAACTTGCCGGTAAGTTTGAAAGCCGAGCGCTGCCTCTTGTTCCGTCGACATGCCGACGTGGCTCTTGCGACCGGTTTCCGGATTAACGAACTTCTCGGAGCCGAAGTATTGCCAGGCGAAAATGAGGGCGGCTGCGACGATTGGCAGCCATTTGATGTGGCTGCGGTTCATGGCGCTAACATCCGCGGATCGTCACACATGGCGTGCATGTAACGACGGAATCGCCGTCTCGACAAGACTGCAGGCCGCCCCCGCGCCTGCTGGAGTGAATTTATCCCGCTCCTGACTAGCGGCCGTGGTTGGTTGTGATCGAAGCGTCAACAGTCGACAGCGCGTCGGCGATGCTTTCGTTGTGCCCGGTCTTCTGCAGCTCTTCCTGCGTGTGGACCCGTTTTTCGCTCAATTCGCGGTGCGAAGGACGGTTGTCGGCTGTCGTTGTTGAAGTCGTCGTGCAGCTCGTCAGCGCAAGGCCGGAAAGGAGAATTGCGAGTGTTTTCATGGGCGGAATTTAACACGGGCGACTGTGTTCCGTTGCACTATTTGACGGTTAGGCACTCCCCGTACGCAAAGGTGGTGATTTCTTCCACGGCAGATGGTACTCATTTCGCGGATGCGCGTCCTGTTGATCGAAGACGAGAAGAAATCGGCAGCGTTCCTCGCGAAAGGCTTGGGCGAAGCTGGCTACAGCGTTGAAGTCGGTTTAGACGGAATCGCTGGCGCAGATCTGGCACGCGACCAGGCATTCGATCTTCTAATCGTCGACGTGATGCTGCCGAAGAAAGACGGATGGACCGTCGTGCGGGAAGTTCGAGCAGCTGGCGGACGAATGCCGATCCTGTTTCTGACGGCGCGCGACGGAGTGCCGGACCGGGTGAAAGGCTTGGAACTCGGCGCGGATGATTACCTTGTGAAGCCGTTCGCGTTTTCAGAGCTGCTCGCTCGCGTCCGCTCGCTTTTGCGACGCGCCCCGGCTCTCACGAGTGACGTCTTGCGTTACGAAGACCTTGAAATCGATACACGGCGAAACCGCGCCGCGCGGTCAGGGGTCGCCCTGAATCTCACTCCGAAAGAATTCCTTCTCCTCACGCGTCTTGCTCGCTCGGTCGGAGAGGTCGTCTCGCGTTCGGAAATCGTCGAGCAGGTCTGGGATCTCGCATTCGAGCCAGATACGAACGTGGTCGACGTCATCGTCCGTCGGCTTCGCTCGAAGGTCGACGACCCGTTCGACCGCAAGCTCGTGCAGACGGTTCGCGGCATCGGTTATGTCCTCAAAGCCGACTGAGCCGCGCTCAATTGCGTCGCAGCTCGTCCTCCTCTTTGCCGTCGCGGCGGCATTGCTGCTCTTCTGCGGGCTCGGTGTTCTCTACGCGATCGTGGTGCGGCACGCGTTTGAGGAGGATAACGAAGTTCTAGCGGACAAGGTCGAGGCGTTGCGCGTTGATCTTGAACGCGGCGGTGGACCAGCTGGCTTAGAGCCTGAACTGCGAGAACACCGCCGCGACGAGCGCGCCGGCTACTTCGTGCGCGTGCTTGATTCTGCAGGCGCGACGATCGCAGAGACAGCTGGTCCCGATGGTGCGGCGCTACCGCCTAGCAGTTTCCCGGCTGCGATGGATACTGATCAACCAACACCCGCAAGGAGCATCCGCGCTAGCGGCAAGTTGTTCTCGCTCGTGAGCGTTGTGCAACGGGCCGGCGACCAGCGTTACACGATCCAAGTCGCGCAAGACCGTTCTGCGGACGAGCAGTTCACGCGCGAATTCGCTCTGCTTGTGGCGATCGTTCTCGGCGTTGGGATTCTCGCAGCCGCGCGGATCGCAGTTCGTGTCACGAGGCGTGGCCTGCGACCGCTTACGCTGATGACGGCATCGCTGGAGCAGATCGGCCCCCATCAGTTGCACGAACGCCTGACGCAGAGCGGCTGGCCGCGCGAGTTACAGCCACTCGCCGCCGGATTCGATCACATGCTCGATCGGTTAGAGGAGTCGTTCACGAGGCTGTCGCAATTTTCGGCTGACCTCGCGCATGAGCTGCGCACTCCGGTCGCGAACATTCGCGGCGAATCGGAAGTCGCCCTGACGCGTTCGCGCACACCGGAGGAATACCGTGGGGTGATTGAATCTACGGTCGCCGAATGCGAGCGGCTCTCGGGGACCATCGACAGCCTGTTGTTTCTCGCTCGCGCGGCTGCTGCCGAGCGGCAGATCGTTCGCACCCGGTTTGATGGCGGCGAGGCGCTCCGCAAGATCGCGAGCTACTACGAGGCCGTCGCTGACGAACGGCAGATCCAGCTTACCGCGACAGGTGACGGCGAACTGTCCGCTGATCCCCTGCTCATCGGCCGGGCGGTCAGCAACCTGGTCGACAACGCGCTCCGCCACACGCCTCCGGGCGGCACAATTGCCATAGCCCTCCGCCGGAAAGGTGCAGCGAGTGAAATCGCGGTGTCGGATACCGGCGCCGGGATTCCCTCCGAGCATCTCCCGCGCGTTTTTGACCGGCTCTACCGGGTCGACGCATCGCGGACGTCGAGCGGGAGCGGCTTGGGTCTGGCGCTCGTGAAGTCGATCGCGCAGTTGCATAGCGGCCGAGTCAGGATCGCAAGCGAGGTGGACCGCGGAACAACGGTGACGCTGACGATACCCAACGAGCGGCCGTAGATCAGCCGACTAGCATCCGGTAAAGCAGACCGGTCAGACCGCAGCCCGCGACAACTGCGATCACGCTCCACTTCCACCGCAGAATCCCGATCAGTGCGACCGTGCTGAGCGCGATCGCGAACCACACCGCCAGATTCAGAATCACGCCAACGATCGCGGCGGTGATCGTCGAAAGAGAGCTCGTTAGGCTCTTGTTGCCGCGGAGCTGCTCAATGTGCGGACCGCCGAGGAAAACCCAAAGGAAACAAGGCACGAACGTCGCCGACGTGGTGAGAAGCGCGCCGAAGGTCGCGGCAAGCAACGGAGGGAAGCCATCGGGATGCTGCCAGGCTCCGACAAACCCGACGAATTACACCACCATGATCAGTGGTCCCGGTGTTGTTTCAGCCAAGCCGAGGCCATCCATCATCTGACCCGCCTGCAGCCAGCCGTAATGATTCATCGCTTCCTGCGCGACATATGGCAGCACCGCGTATGCGCCCCCAAACGTCACGACCGCGGCTTTGCTGAAGAAAACGCCTTCGTTGAAAAGCGTGCTGTGCCAGCCGCCAGCGAGTCCGGCTAAGACGGTTGGCGTTAACCATAAGACCACACAGACAACCGACACCTTCACCGCACGCGCAACGCTCGGCTGAGTGTGTTCAGCCAACTCCTGTTCGTCGTGCAACACCGATGCCTTCTCGTCTTTGCCTCCGTGGCTCAGCGCGACGTTGAACTTCATCGGCCAGAAGTGTCCACCCACGAGGCCGAGCGCGCCGGCGGTGAGCACGATGACCGGGAACGGCACCTTCGCGAAGTAAATGGCGATAAAGGCAATGCCAGCGACGCTCCACATTAGTTCGTTACGCAGAGCCTTCCGCCCGATGCGCACGACGGCGGCGAGGACAATGGCCGTGACAGCAGGCTTGAGGCCGTAGAATACAGCGGCGATCCACCGGACATTCCCCCACGCCACGTAGATGTAACTAAGCGCCCAAAGGACGAACACCGAAGGCAGAACAAAGAACGCTCCCGCCACGATGCCGCCGCGTGTTTTGTGCAACAGCCAGCCGATGTAAATGGCGAGCTGCTGCGCCTCCGGGCCAGGTAGCCGCATGCAGTAGTTCAAGGCGTGGAGGAAGCGCGCCTAGCTGATCCATCTTTTCCGCTCCACCAGCTCCGATTGCATGATCGCAATCTGCCCCGCCGGACCGCCGAAGCTGATGAAGCCGAGCTTCACCCAAAAGCGGAATGCTTCTCCGAAGCTGGGATGCGAGCTCGTGGCCGCTGTCGAGGGCTGCATTAGAGCGCCACGCCGAAGCGTCGCAGCACGGCCGCCGTTCCGAGATACGCCGCAATCATGATCGCCAAGGAGATGCTAAGCGACAATGGAAACGCCAGCCCGCGCTTCAGCATGATTGGCAGCGCTACGAATAATGTCAGGGATGGGAGCACCAGCCAAAAGATACTCCACGAAAGAGCGGCGACTTTCGCCGCGTCATGGCTGTCCCGATATAGCCAGGCAAACGCCAGCAGCGACGTCAACGGCAACGACGCGAGCATTCCACCCCAAAAAGTGCTGCCTCGTCTCGACAGTTCGCTCACAGCGACAATCAACACCGCGGAAATCAGCACCTTCAAAACGTAGTACCACATCGTCCCGTACTTTCGCGCTCGCGCCGTGCATTGGCTGCACCCGGGTGAGTGCAAGATAGGCTTTTGGTATGACGCGGGTCTGTTCTGGATGGAATTCCATAACCGCATCGAAACCCGCGCTGACCCGAACGGCGGACCATTCGATACCCTGGCCTTCAACAGCGGGAGCAGTCGCACCGTGGAGTTCTACGTCACGCGCAACCTGCGTCTCTTCGGAGGCGTCTCAACATCGCGGATAAGAATCATTACTCGCGCATATTTCCGTTTGGCGGCGGCGGCATTGATCCGGCGCCGCGTCGCACGGATTTCGGCGGCCTGTCGCTCAGTTTCTAGAAGCCCGGACCATCAGACTACGGTCGCACTTCAGCGGGGTGGACGGGAGTGGCCCGTGTGGAACTTGTCCGAGCGCTGCGTTTACCGCTGCTTGCGCGATTGGCCGACCATGGCGGCGATCCCGCCGCCGACAACGAGCAACGCGCCGAGCGGTAGGAAGATCATCGCCACGTGGTGTTCGATTCGCATCCACTGCGCCCAGCCGAGCAGAAGGCAGAGAATCCCGAGCGCGCCGATCGTAATACCGATGCCAATGATCCCCTCGCTGTTGTTCGAGGTGGACGTGACTGGCTGCGGTGACGCTTCTTCGGGGTTGTCCATGGTGGTCGAGAATAACTCTGGTCCGCCGCTGTGCAATGCCGGAGCGGCTCGGCGTAGCGCTGACTGTTATTTTACCGTCAGCGTCACTTTCTTCTCTTTGCCGGCGTGATCTTTGACCTGGCACTCAGCGTCGTACGTCCCTCGCTTCAGGTCGACCTGCATGATCTTGCTCTCGTTAGGCTGCACGTCGAACCAGAAACTCTTGTTCATCCCGGAACCTGCGACCTGAAAGTTGTGCGCCTGTTTGCCCGTGTTCTTTACGATGAATGCTGTTTTCCCTGCCGCGACGTTGCTCGGCATCTGCACGCCCGAGTCGGTCACGGCGACATTAACCTTGTGAGCATCAGCGTCTGGCTTTGTCACGGCGGCTTCGGCCGCTGAAGCCATTTCCTTCGTTTTCTTCACCACCTTTTGCGTGACGTCCTTGGTCGTCTTCTTGGTCGCGTCCCACGCTTCCGCCGTTTTCTCGCTCGCTGTCTTCTCGGCTGCGCGAGCCGGCACCGCGACGGTGACCGCCAGAAGCGCGAGCGAAGCACACACCCTTGTTTTCATGTTCATACTGTCGAATCGCAGGCCGCGAGGCCGCTGGCGGTGGCTTCAGCTCCCGCGGCATGCTCCGCGATTCGAAAACAAGTTTTCATGTCAGACTTGTTTCTTCAGTTGTCCAATGGAGGATTCTCGGTCGCGTTCCAGAGCTCCCACCGAGCTGCGTGATCAGACAAAACCCGTCACCTCCTATGCGAAATTACATCTCTCGTCCCCGCGTTTCTCGCCTTCCACTGCTCTGCGCAATCGCAGGCGTGACGCTGGTCAGCACTCACATGAATGCAGCGAATAAGAACAAGCCAACCGCGGACAAACCGGCCGCTGCAGCTGCCGGAAATCCGCTCCTCACGCCGAGCACGCTGCCGTTTCAGATGCCTCCGTTCGACCAGATCAAGAACGAGCACTTCGTGCCCGCCTATACGCAGGCGCTCGCGGAGCACCTCAAGGAAGTCGAAGCGATCGCGAATAGCACCGAGGCACCGACGTTCGACAACACGCTCGTCGGGCTGGAACGCTCGGGCGAAACGCTGACGCGCGTGAACAACATCTTCGGCAACCTTGCCGGGGCCAACACCAATCCCGAGCTGCAGAAGGTCGAGACCGCGATGGCTCCGAAACTAGCCGCGCACCAGGACGAGATCTTCCTGAACCCGAAACTCTTCGCGCGCATTCAGGCGCTCTACGACAAGCGCGACGAGGTGCAGGATCCAGAATCGAAGTATCTGCTCGAGCGCTACTACAAGGATTTTGTGCGCGCCGGCGCGAAGCTGTCCGACCCGGACAAGAAGAAGCTCAAGGCGATGAACGCAGAGCTCGCATCTCTCGAGACGAAGTTCTCGCAGGACGTGCTGAAAGAGAAGAACGCTGCCTCGACTGTCGTCGACAAACGTGAGGATCTCGCCGGAATGGCCGACAACGAAATCGCGGCCGCGGCGAAGCGAGCGAAGGACGACAAAAAAGAAGGGAAGTTCGTGATCCCGATGCAGAACACGAGCGGCCAGCCTGCGCTTGCGTCGCTGCAGAATCGCGCGCTGCGCGAGCGCATCATGAAAGCGTCACTCGCTCGGAATAGTCACGGCGGCCCATTCGACACGCGTGAAACCGTCACCAAACTCGCGCGCCTCCGCGCCGAGCGCGCCAACCTTCTCGGCTACGAAACGCATGCTGCCTATCAGCTCGAAGATCAGACCGCGAAAGATGTTGGCACAGTCAATAAGCTGCTCGCGCAGCTCGCGCCTCCAGCGGTAGCAAACGCGAAGAAAGAAGCCGCTGACCTCGCCGCAGTAATTCAGAAAGAGGGCGGCAGTTTTCAACCGGAAGCCTGGGACTGGAGCTTCTACTCCGAGAAGGTTTTGAAGGACCGCTATTCGTTCGACCAGTCGCAGCTGCGTCCGTACTTCGAAATGAATCGCGTTCTGACCGACGGCGTGTTCTTCGCGGCCGGTCAGCTCTACGGAATCAGCTTCAAGGAACGGAAAGACCTCCCGGTTTACCAGGAGGATGTCCGCGTCTTCGAGGTCACCGATGCCAACGGCCAGCCGCTCGCGCTCTTCATCATGGATTACTACGCGCGGCCTTCGAAGCGCGGCGGCGCGTGGATGAACGAGTATGTGTCGCAGAACGATCTCTTCCGCACGAAGCCGATCGTAGCAAACCATCTCAACATCCCGAAACCACCCGCCGGTGAGCCGACGCTGCTGACTTTCGACGAAGTAACAACAGCGTTTCACGAGTTCGGTCACGCGCTTCACGGGATGTTCTCGAACGTAAAGTATCCCCGTTTTGCGGGGACGAATGTGCCGCGCGATTTCGTCGAGTATCCCTCGCAGGTGAACGAGATGTGGGCGGTGTGGCCCGAGGTGCTGAAGAACTACGCGAAGCATTATCAGACGGGCGAGCCAATGCCGCCGGAGCTGCTCGAGAAGATGATGAGCTCGCGCAAGTTCGATCAGGGCTTCAAGACGACAGAATACCTCGCGGCGACGTTGCTCGATCAGGCGTGGCATCAATTGAAGCCTGCGGAAGTGCCGAAGGATGTCCTCGCGTTCGAAGCGCAGGCGTTGCACAAAGCCGGCGTTGATTTCGCGCCGGTGCCGCCTCGTTATCGCACCGCCTATTTCTCGCACGCCTTCGCCGGTGGCTACTCGGCCGGTTACTACTCTTATATCTGGAGCGAGGTGCTCGATGCTGACACCGTGAAGTGGTTCAAGGAAAATGGCGGCCTCACCCGCGCGAACGGCGATCGTTTCCGGCAGACCTTGCTGTCACGCGGCGGAACCGAGGATGCGCTGCAGTTGTTCAAGAACTTCACCGGCGGCGACCCTGACATTGCGCCGTTGTTGGAACGCCGCGGCCTCGATGGTGCCGCGCCTGCCAACGCGCCGCAGGACATCCCGCCCGCGAAGCCGAAGCCGGGCGCGTAGTCACGGACGAAGCGCCACAGCGCGCCAAGAACTGCACGCGTGATCATCTTTCACGACGAACGCTCGACGGCGTATTCGCGTCCCGGGCACGTGGAACGCCCGGAGCGGATTGCGCGGACTGTGCCTTTGCTCCGTGAGCGGCACGCAGACTGGGAATGGCGTGTGCCACAGCCGGCGAGCGACACCGCGACCCTTCGCGCTCATAGCGCCGCACATCTGGCAGCCATCCGTGCCGCCGCGCATGACTTTGACGACGATTGCCCGGCGTATGTGGACGTTTACGAGCACGCGTTGCGTGCATCCGGCGCAGCGGTGGACGTCGCGACAAGAGCTCGTGCTGGCGAGCTGAGCTTCAGCTTGATGCGGCCGCCGGGTCATCACGCGACACGCGATCGGCCGATGGGATTTTGCTACTTCAATCACATCGCAATCGCTGCCCTCGACGCATTGGCGAACGGCGTCGATCGCGTTGCGATCTGGGACTTCGACGCGCATCACGGCAACGGCACCGAAGCGATCGTCGCCGGAAACGAGCGCATCTCGTTCGCGTCGATTCATCAATACCCCGGCTGGCCCGGCACCGGCACGCGCTCGTTTGGAAATATCCACAACTTTCCTGTCCGCCCGCGAACCCCGCGCGCTGCGCACATGGCCGAGATCGAGCGCGCGTTGGCCGCGCTCTTGGAGTTTAAGCCTGACCTCTTGCTCGTCTCTGCTGGCTTCGATGCTTATGACGGCGACCCGATCATGCAGATGAAGTTGCAGCCGGAAGATTTCGTCACGTGCGGCCGTTGGTTACGCGAGTGCGCAGTCCCCGCCGGTGCGATCCTCGAAGGCGGCTACAGCGATCAGTTGCCGGAGTTGATCGACTGTTTCCTGACGAGCTGGTCAGGCGGCAAAAGTTTGCTTGGCAACGGCAATGCGCGCGGCTGATAGTGCCCGCACATCGGGTCGTAGCACAGCTTGGTAGTGCGGTCGCCGCGGCGACAGGTCGCAGATCCTAGCCGCTGGTGTTTTCGGAATCTTCGCTGATAATGCGAATCACGGGTCGTAGCACAGCTTGGTAGTGCGCTTGAATGGGGTTCAAGAGGTCGTGGGTTCGAATCCCGCCGGCCCGATTCGCTGATGTTTTACACCTACGTGCTCCGCAGCGTTCAGACCGGGCGACGTTACGTTGGTTCGTGCGAAGATGTCGAAGAGCGGCTACGCCGGCACAACGCAGGTCACTCGCAGTCCACGCGGCACGGTGCGCCCTGGGTCCTCCTTTGGTGCGAGGAGTTCATGACTCGCGGGGAGGCTATGGAGAAAGAGCGGTATTACAAAACCGGTCGTGGTCGCGAGGAACTCGACAGAAGGCCGCGGTAGTGCGGTCGCCGCGGCGACAGGTGGGTTCGAATCCCGCCGGCCCGATTCCCTCCGCGTTTATCGCTCCAATTTGAGCAGGCGCGCTCTGCACGTATCCTGCACGCGCACATGAGCGATCATCCGCACAAAAAAACGAGCGCATCATCGGCGCCCGTGCTCGATGATGCGCATTGCGTCTACAAAAACGTCGCGCGTTTGATGGCGGAGGAGCCGCAGCTGGAGGCAGTCGCTTTTCAACCGCGGAACCAGCTGCTCTCCATTGCGACGATCGGCGGCGACAACGGACATCGCCTCGCCAGCCGCGTCAGCGAAGCCGTCGCGGAGCGGCAAAGACAGTGCGGAATGATGGATGCGAGCGGCAATTGCGAGCAGTGCGGCGAGCCGCCATCCCGGAAAGTCGGTGACGCGAATGTGGTCGTGAAAGAGGTGCTCGGCAGCACCGTGATCGAGAAGCTGACCTGCCGCACCGCGACTGGTTTTTGGAAGTGGGACAAAGTTCGTTGGCCTCGCACCGGAGGGTGCTGCGCGCCTGTCGGTGCTGATGCCGACCCGGATGAATGGAAACGCCTCGCCTTGCTGGCGGGACTTTGTCTGCTCTTCGGCGTTGGCGCGATGACCGCGCAACGCTTCGGAGCCGCACCGGCTATCATCACCTCGCTTTTTGCTCTGAGCTACATTTGCGGCGCGTGGGACGCAGCCGGCGAATCGTGGCAACGTCTGCGCGACGGCGAACTCGAGATTCATTTTCTAATGCTCGCCGTCGCATTCGGCGCAGCCCTCATAGGCGCCTGGGCCGAAGGTGCGCTCCTGCTGTTCTTGTTCTCCTCCTCCGGCGCAATGGAGCATTTCGCCGGCGCCCGCACGCAACGCGAGATCGGGGCATTGCTCCGCGGTGCGCCAAAAACCGCGACGGTGCTCGAGGGCGGCAACGAGGTTGAACGTCCCGTCGAATCGCTCGAAGCCGGCGTTCACCTCCGCGTGCGGGCCGGAGAACAGGTGCCAATCGACCTGCGCGTCACGCGCGGCGAAAGCGCCTGCGACGAGTCGAACCTAACCGGCGAATCACGCCCGATGCCGAAGCAGCCGGGCGATGTTGCGCTTGCGGGAACGCTGAACGGCTGGGGCGTGATCGACGGCGTAGCGCTTCGTCCAGCAAGCGAAAGCGCGCTGCAGAAAATCGTCAAGCTGATCGAGCAGGCGCAACATCTGAAGGCGCCATCGCAGCGCTTCAGCGACCGCTTCGGGACGCAGTACACCTACATCGTTCTCGCTGCGTGCCTGATCTTCTTCGCTGCTGGCTGGCTGTTGTTCGGCTGGCCGCCGTTTCTCTCAACCGCCGGACGGGCGAGTGCATTTTATCGCGCGATGACGCTGCTGGTCGTGATGTCACCCTGTGCGCTGGTGTTAAGCGTTCCGTCCGCCATCCTTTCTGCGATCGCCTCGGGCGCGCGCCGCGGTGTGCTGTTCCGTGGCGGCGCCGCGATCGAAACGCTCGCCGACGTGAAAACCGTAGCCCTCGACAAGACAGGCACGCTCACGGAAGGCGTGCCGACGCTGGTACGCATCGACATCTTTAAGGGCACTGAAGACCAGGTGCTCACCGGTGCTTACAATCTCGCTCGGTTGTCGCATCACCCGCTCTCGCGCTCGCTGCAGAAGATCGGCGCCTTGCGCGGTGTGCAATCCGAAGAATTCACACACGCAGAATCGCGCGCGGGCGGCGGCCTCACCGCCCGCCACAGAGGGCTGCTGCACGTGCTCGGCAGTCGCAGCTTCGTCCGCGAAACGATGGCTGAGAACGCCTGCGATGCGGCGCTCGCCAAGGAGCACGATGTCGCGGAAGTGTGGGCGGCGGGGCCGGGTTTCTGCGGACGCTTTCTCCTCCGTGATCAGTTGCGCGAGGCATCGCGACCGATGCTCGAGCAGCTGCGCCGTTACGGAATACGCACAGTGATGCTGACTGGCGATCGTGCCGCAACGGCTGAGTTGATTGGGCGCGAAGCGGGCGTTGACGAAGTGCAATCGCAGCTCTCTCCCGACGGCAAAGTCGCCGCACTTCAGACCCTGAAGGCGAGCGGCACCAAAGTCGCGATGATCGGCGACGGTGTGAATGACGCGCCTTCCCTCGCGGCGGCCGATGTCGGCGTCGCGATGGGCGCGCGTGGGTCGGACGCCGCGATGGAACAAGCGGAAGTTGTCCTGATGAATGACCGGCTCGAGAACTTCGTCACCGCGTATGAGCTGAGCCGGCGCTCGAAGACGATCATTCGCCAGAACATCGGAATCGCTCTCGGCACCGTAATCGTGATGGCGCTACTCGCCGTCACCCGCGGCATCCCCCTCTCCCTCGGCGTTGTCGCGCATGAAGGCAGCACCGTCGTTGTCGTCTTGAACAGCCTCCGGCTGCTCTTCCTGCGCTCCTCGTCAACGCGGTAGCCGCGCATTGCGGCGGGGACGCTCTCGCATTAACCTGCGCGCCTCATGCTCAGCGCCGGAATTGTAGGACTGCCGAACGTCGGAAAATCGACGCTCTTCAACGCGGTTACCCGCACGCGGAAAGCGCAGGCTGCGAACTACCCGTTCTGCACCATAGATCCAAACGTCGGCATCGTGACGGTGCCGGACTCACGGCTCGACGTCCTCGCGAAGTTGTCCGGTTCGCAGAAGATCATCCCTGCGGCGATCGAGTTCGTCGACATCGCTGGGCTGGTAAAAGGAGCCAGCGCAGGTGAAGGCCTCGGCAACCAGTTCCTCAGCCACATTCGCGAGGTCAACGCGATCGTTCAGGTCGTCCGCTGCTTTGAGAGCGGCGACATCCATCACGTCAGCGGCAGCATCGATCCCGTGCGCGACATTGAGGTCATCAATACCGAGCTCGTGCTCGCAGACCTAGCGTCGTTGCAGAAGCGGCGCGATCGCTTGCAAAAAGAAGTCCGCGCGGGCTCGAAGACTGCGAAGGCTGAAACGCTCGTGATCGAGAAGCTCCTGCCGCATATGGATGGGGGCCGGCCGGCAATCACCGCTGAGCTCACGGACGACGAGCGCGTCACCGCACGTGAGTTCTTTCTGCTTTCCTCCAAGCCGACGCTGTTCGCGTGTAACGTCGCCGAGTCCGATCTCGCGCCGATCGCGAGCGGCGACGAGACGAATGCGGCGTTGAAGCATCTTCGCGCTGTCGAGGATTACGCGAAGAACCATTTCGGCAGTGAGGCGGTCGTAATCAGCGCTGAGATCGAAAGTGAGCTAGTCGACCTCAGCGAAGCAGAAGCGCTGGAATATCTGCGTGATCTCGGCGTCTCTGGCAGTGGCGTTAGCGCGCTGATTCGCGCTGTGTATCACTTGTTAGGCCTCCGCACTTACCTCACTACCGGCGAAAAGGAAACGCGCGCGTGGACGATCCGTGAAGGCGACAAAGCTCCCGCGGCGGCCGGCGTGATTCACACCGATTTTGAGCGCGGCTTCATCGCGGCCGAGACGGTGCACTTCGGCGATCTCGTGACGCTCGGCTCGTTCGCGAAAGCGCGCGAAGCCGGCAAGCTGCGGATCGAAGGCAAAGAATATGTCGTGAAAGATGGCGACGTGGTTGAGTTTCGGTTCAACGTCTAGCCAATGCGGGAAGCTGCAGCTAATCCTCCCAGTAGAGGATTCGCCCACACTGCTCGCAACTCACGATCTCCCGCCCGCTCTTCACACGATGCGACGTCTGCGGCGTAATTTTCATGTGACACCCGGTGCAGATTTCGTGACGTAGCCCGACAACGGCCGCATCACCCTTGCTCTTGAACAACCGCTCGAACCGATTGAGCACGTCTTCATCGAGCCGCTCCGCCATCTGCCCACGCTCGTTGTTCAGCTCCTGCAGCCGCGTCTGAAGCGCGCGACCTTTCGCTTCGAGATCGCTCATCTGCTTCGCGACAGACTCCCGCGCGCCCTGCACTTTTTTGTCTTCCGCCGCGATCTCGACCTTCAACTTGTCGGCCTGTTCCATCAGCTCCAGTTCCTGATCCTCGATCTGCCCGATCTCTTTCGAGTAACGCTCGATCTCGTTCCCGATTGCGCGGAACTCCTCGTTTTTACGGGTTTCGTATTGCTGCGTCTTGAATCGGTTGATGCTCGCCGTGCGCGTCCCGACATCAAGCTCGAGGCTTTTGCGGTCGACCTCGATCTGCCGCCCGCGCTGCTTCAATGCCTCTAAGCCAGCGGTCGCCGCAGCGAGCTGCGACTCAAGCTGCGCGCGCTGGCGCGGCAACGTGCTCAGTTCGTTCTGGACCTGCTTAATCTTCTGATCGCGATCCTGCAGGATGAGCAACTGCTCCAGTTCGGCTTGCACGCGCGAAGGTTATGGGCTCGTCTGCGCAGCGTCAATTCGCCGATCGCTCGGGATGGCAGCGCGGCTACGGGTAGCACAGGCTGCCAGCCTGTTGGCGTTGGCTGCCAGCCAACGCGAACTTTCGCGTCGGCGCGCATTATCCCGTCGCCAGAATCTTCCCAGCGGGACTTCCCGCGCTAGTATGTCTCAACGGGCGACCGCTTGCCGTCTTCGGGGCTGCGTTCAGCGGCACGCTCAGCGCCGAGAACTGCGACGCGCAAATCCCAGACTTCCTGATCGAGCCTACGGAACGCTGATTCGGAAAAGTCATGCGGCGGCGCCATCTTCTTTTTGAACTTCGCGACACTCTCCAACGCACCGTCGATCTCGGACGCGGCGAGACTCTCGATCGTGTCGCGCGCCTGCTGAATCGCATCGATGCGGTGACAGATCATCGCGAGATCATTTCCGGCACCGAGCGCCAGACGGATCGTCTGATCCAAGCCGTACTCGTTGTAGATGGCGCCCATATCGAGGTCGTCAGTCATGATGAGGCCCTTGAAACCGAGCTCCTTGCGCAGCAGCTGTTTGATCACAACCGGTGAAAACGAAGCTGGCAGCTTTTCCGCATCGAAGCATGGATACCAGCCGTGGCAGATCATCATACTGTCCACTTGCGCCGTGAACTGCCGGAACACCGCCAGCTCCTCGCGTTCCAGTTCTTCGCGAGACCGGTTAATCGTCGGTAAGTCATGGTGCGCATCGACTTCCGCCGCGGAGTAGCCGGGGAAATGCTTGCCGCAGCTTGCGATCCCTTCTTCGCGCAGCGCTTCGTCGAATGCACGGGCGAGTCGCACGACTTGGTCCACGCTGGTGCCGTAGCATCGGCCGCGGAGCGAATTATCCGCTTCGTCGTCAAAGGAAATGTCGAGGACCGGGCAAAGATCGAGATTGAACCCGAAAAGGCGGAGCAATCGTCCGGTGATCTCGCCATGTCGCCTAACGAGCGCTTCGTCGCCCTTCTCGCGTAACTGTTGCGCATTCGGCGGCTCGTTCCCGATCAAGCGCAGCCGCGATACGCGACCGCCTTCCTGATCGATCGTGATAATCGGCTCGATGTCGCTGATCTCGCGGAGGTCGTCGATCAGTTTCCGTAGCTGCGCGGCGCCAGTGATGTTGCGGCCGAAGAGGATGAAACCGCCGGGCTGGACGCGGCGGAAGAGCGCCGCAGTCTCAGAGTCGAGCTCAGTGCCAGGGACGCCGACGAGCATTAATTGACCGGCCGAACTGTGCTTCATGCGCGACGAACTTAGAAGCGCGCGCCGAGCAATCCAGCAGATGTTTGTCGGCGGCGCTCCGTCATCCCGAGCGGAATGCAGCGAAGCGGAATGCAGTCGATGGACCCCGTGGCCGTATCTAACGCTACTTCCGCGGGGTCCCTCGACTTCGCTCGGGAGGACTGCTTGTGTGAGACACGCATGGAGAAGATCGGCATCTACGGCGGGACATTCGATCCGGTTCACCACGCGCATCTGATACTCGCGCGGGAAGCGCTCGAGCGCTTGCAGCTCGACGAAGTGATCTTCGTGCCGGCGGCGATGTCACCGCACAAGCTCGATGGCACTCCGACCGATTCGGCTGCGCGTCTGGCGATGCTGCAAGCAGCGATCGAAGGCGAACCGCGTTTCAGCGTTGACGAGATCGAGCTGCAGCGGCCGCCGCCGTCGTTCACGATCGATACAATCGAATCGTACGTAGGCGCGAGCGCTGACACGGAGATCCATTACCTCCTTGGGTCGGATAACCTCCCGCGTCTTCACACGTGGCATCGCTTCGCGGAACTTGAGCGGCTCGTGCGGTTCGTTGTTTTGAATCGCGGAGCGAAGATCGTCGCCTGCCCGTACGAGATCGTCGAGCGCCAGATCGACATTTCGGCGACGGAGATCAGAAACAGGGTTGCCACGGGGCGGTCGATTCGGTATCTCGTACCGCCGGCAGTCGAAGAGATCATCCGCCGGCGCCAGCTTTACACGGAGCCTACCAGATAACCTCAGAAGACTTAGCAAAACGCTGCGCCGAACTCGCTGCGAATAAGAAGGCTGAAGACATCGTCGTGCTGGATCTGCGAGAGATCTCCACGTTCACCGATTTCTTTGTCATCTGCTCGGCCGCTTCAGAGCCGCAGCTGAAAGCGATAGCTGGCGAGGTCGAGGGGCAGCTAAAAAAAGATGACAACGTGCGGCCAAGCGCCGTGGACGGTTTCCCAGCGAGCCAATGGATCGTGCTCGATTACATGCAGGTCATCGTGCACGTGTTTCACGCCGAAAAGCGCGGCTTTTACGCGCTCGAGGATCTCTGGGGTGATGCACCGCGCCTCGCCTGGGAATCAGCGGCGACTTAAGAGCGGACGCTACTTGGCGGTTGGCGAAGGCTTCGCTACGTCCGGCTTCGCTGCGTCGATTTTCGCGTCCGGTGCTTTGATTCCGAGCAGCTCCACTTCGAAGTGCAGCGTTTCGTTAGGCCCAATGTCCTGGCCTGCACCGCGCTCGCCGTAACCAAGTGCCGGTGGAATCCAGAGCTCATATTTTGAGCCGACCTTCATCATCTGGAGCGCTTCCGTCCAACCCTTGATCACGCGGTTAACCGGGAAGCTTGCCGGCTCGTTCCGTTTGTAGGAGCTGTCGAATTCCTTGCCGCTAAGCAGCGTGCCGCGGTAGTGCGTTTCAACGGTATCGGTCTCTTTCGGCATCGGACCATTGCCTTCCTTCAGCACCTTGTATTGCAAACCGCTCGGCGTCGTCTTCACGCCCTCTTTTGTTTTGTTTTCGGCGAGGAATTTATCCCCGACCGCAGCGTTCTTATCGCCCGCTTCCTTCGCCACTGCGGTTTGCTTCTCGGTCATCGATTTAGAATACGCGGTCATGGTTTCCTTCACCTGCTCCTCGGTCATCAGAGGCTTCGTGCCCGCCACGCCATCCTGCAAGCCTTTCAACAACGCCGCAGGATCGATATCCATCGACTGCTTCTTGAATGTGGTTCCAATATCCAGACCGATGCTATAACTGACCTTGTCCTTCTCGGTCTTCAGTTCAGTTTTGTCTTCGGCGAACGCAGGAGCGGCGAGAAGAAGGGTAACGATTCCGATGGATAAAATTTTCATGAGCATTTTAGAGGAAGTTTCACGGCGGAGGTTCCACCTCAACGCCGCGGAAGTTTGCACGCTATCGGGGAACCGCCGCGCGTCAAGGTATCGGCGCACCGTCTGCCTGTTCGCGGCTACTCTTGTCGCAGTGAGTCACACGGCGGTCGCGGAGGTAAATTTGTCGCGGCCGGAAGCGCTCCAGATCGGCAAGAAGATCTGGCAGAACGAATGCGCCGGCACTGTCGCAGGGCTTACATCTTGGAATACAGGCGAGAACTTCGCCTCGCTCGGAATCGGACACTTCATCTGGTACCCGAAAGGGATGCGCGGACCATTCGAGGAGAGCTTCCCAGCGTTTATCAGCTTCACGGAAAGCCGCAGCGTCAACATCCCCGCCGTCGCACGCGAGAACCGAAGCACCGGTTGCCCTTGGAACTCGCGCGCGGAGTTTCTTGCCGCAGGCAATACGCCGCCGATGAAGGAATTGCGGCAGTTCCTCGCCGACACCGTCGCTCTGCAGGCGGACTTCCTCGTGCAACGTTTGCAGCAGGCGCTGCCAAAGATGCTAGCGGCAGTTCCTGCAAATGACCGCGCGAATGTGCAACGTCAGTTCGACCGCGTGGCAGCTAGTGCGCAGGGATGTTACGCGCTCGTCGACTACGTGAACTTCAAAGGCGAAGGCGTGCTTGAAACCGAGCGATACCACGGCCGCGGCTGGGGTCTCCTGCAGGTGTTGCGCGGCATGTCGGGCAGCGGCAATGCTGCCGGTGAGTTTGCACAATCAGCGCGTCAGGTCCTTACCGAGCGCGTGAAGAATGCGCCGCCCGAGCGAGGCGAAAGCCGTTGGCTTGCGGGTTGGCTCTCGCGCGTAAACAGCTACAATCACGGCTAACAACGTGACCCACCACCTTTCGCGAGGCTTCGCGCTCTTTTTCGCAGTCGTGGTGGTTTGTGGCTCGGCACAGGCTCAGACCTCGCGTTCAGGGCACAGAACACCGACGCCCGCTCCGCGCGCACCTGCGCCAGCGCGACAGCCCGGCCGCCCGACCGCGCCAACCAATGTTCCACCGCCACGTCAGCCAGCTGCTCCACCGGCTGCCACGCCGCTGCCGCCGATGCGTAAAGCGTCGGAGTTAATCAACCGACAGGAGCCGCCGAAGATCAATAAGAGCATCTACGACGCGCTCATTCCGGAGCAGACACGCGTCGTCGTCTCGCTTTCCAAACAGCGCGCCTATCTGCTCGCGGGCGATCAGATCGCGATCGACACGCCGATCTCCTCCGGAAAGCGCGCTGGTATGACCCCGACCGGCAGCTTCAACGTCATGGAGAAGGACAAGGACCATCGCTCGAGTGTCTACGGCGACTTCAAAGACAAAAGCGGCCGCACCGTCCGTGGCGGCGTGAGTGTGCGCATCGACTCGGCGCCGAGCGGCACGCATTACGTCGGCGCTCCGATGTTGTGGTTCATGCGGCTGACCGGCGACGGTGTGGGCATGCACGTCGGTATTCTGCCCGGCTACCCGGCTTCCCACGGCTGCATCCGCATGCCTTCGCAGAGCGCGGAAATGTTCTACAACAAGGTCAAGATCGGCACGCCGGTCCGGGTCGAATCGTGAGGCCTTAGCCTCCGGTTGACGCGAGCAAATGCTGGCGCAGTAGCTCCAGCGCGCGCTGAGTCGCAAGCTGCTTGAACGCCTGCCGGTCGGTGATGAAACGGAACTTGTGCACCTGCGTTCCAGTGTCAGACGCGAGTGCAATGAAGACGGTGCCAACCGGCTTCAACTCGGAGCCGCCGCCGGGTCCTGCGATGCCAGTCGTGGCGAGCGCGTAACTAGCAGTTGCTGCAGCGCGCGCACCTTCCGCCATCGCGCGAACGACCGGCTCGCTGACTGCGCCGTTTTCCTTAATCAGCGATGGAGCGACACCAAGTACGCGCGATTTCTCTTCGTTCGAGTACGTCACGGCACCCGATCGATAGACGGCCGACGCACCGGAGACATTCGTCAGTCGATGCGCCAAATAGCCGCCCGTGCATGACTCCGCGGTTGTCACTGTTTGACCGCTCTCCGTCAGCAGCCGAACGACGACCTGCTCGAGCGTCTCTCCGGTGCGCGTGTAGATCGAAGCGCCGAAAGCGGCGTCGATCAGTTCTTCCGCGCGCCTGACCGCGCAGCGGGGCCCCATCACGCGAACGTCAACCGCGCCCGCATGTGCGCAATACCCGAGCTCGAGCTCTGGAATCGCGAGAAGCTCCCGCCCAATCTTCGCCTCGACGACTGACTCGCCGACACAGGCGAGACTGAACACGCGGTGATCGGGAAGCGCATCGGGCCGCACGACGCCACGCAAGAGCGGCAGCACCGATTCGCGAAACATCGGATGCAACTCGCGCGGCGGGCCCGGGAGCAAGAACAGGTGCGGCGTTCTCCCCGCCGCTGTCGCGCGCGCTGGGAAATACAGTCCCGGTGCAGTGCCATTGTCGTTTGGCAACACCGTCCCGCCTTCGGGAACATCAGCCTGCCGCAAGATACGGTCCGTCATCGGAAAGCGGTTCCGCTCGAGACGTGCTGTGATCGCTGTCGCCACTGCTTCATCGCGCCGCATTCTGACGCCGAGTACTTCCGCCGTCGCTTCTCGGGTGATATCGTCAGTCGTCGGTCCGAGGCCGCCGGTTACGAAAACAATCTCCGCCGTCGCGACTGCTTCGCTCAGCGCGCTGCGAATCGCACCGCCGTCGGGTACGGTAACCTGGCGTTGCACCCGTAGACCGAGCGGCAGGATCTGCTGCGCGATGTAGGTGAGATGCTTGTTGGTGACGTCACCGAGCAACAGCTCGGTGCCGGTGTTGATGACCTCGACGCGCATCCCCCATTGTAGCCGCCGCATCGCGGGCGACAAAAATGCTTCGCGAGGCGAAGCGGTGAAACTAGGCCGCGTCTTTGTCCTGCTTCTTGCGAATCAGCGGGACTTTTTTGCCTTCGACAACCGCGCGATTAATCGTCACCTCGGCGATGTCTTCGCGGCTCGGCACTTCATACATGATGTCGAGCATGATCCGCTCGAGCATCGAACGCAGCGCCCGCGCGCCCGTGCCTTTCGTAACAGCCTGCGCCGCCAGCGCTCTCAACGCGTCTTTCGTCACGCTCAACCGCACTCCCTCCATCGAGAAGAGCTTGGTGTATTGCTTGATCATCGCGTTCTTCGTTTCGGTCAGAATCATCACCATCTCGTCTTCGGTGAGTGCATCGAGCGCGGTGATAACAGGGAGCCGCCCGATAAATTCCGGGATCATTCCGAAGCTCAACAAGTCTTCTGGCTCGACGTGGCGGACCGCAACCTTCGCGAGCGCTTCTTCGGCTTCCAGCGTCGGGCTGTTGAACCCCATCATTTTGTTGCCGATCCGCTTCTGCACGATCTTCTCCAAGCCGACGAATGCGCCGCCGCAAATAAACAAAATCTTGTCCGTGTTAACCTGAATATATTCCTGGTGCGGATGCTTTCGGCCACCCTGCGGTGGGACATTGCAGGTGCTGCCTTCGAGAATCTTCAGCAACGCCTGTTGCACGCCTTCACCGGAAACGTCGCGCGTGATGCTGACGTTGTCGGTCTTACGCCCGATCTTATCGATTTCGTCTATGTAAACGATTCCGATCTCGGCACGTTTTACGTCGTAGTCAGCGTTCTGAAGGAGTCGCAGGATGATGTTCTCGACGTCTTCGCCGACATAGCCCGCTTCGGTCAAAGTCGTCGCGTCCGCTATGCAGAACGGCACATCGAGCACCTTCGCGAGTGTTTTCGCGAGGAGCGTTTTCCCTGAGCCAGTCGGCCCGATGAGCAGGATATTGCTCTTCTCGATTTCGACGTCGGCGAACGGATCGGGTTGAAATGCTGCCGACGTGTCAGCTGCCGGCGCGCTCTGCATTACCCGCTTGAAATGGTTATGGACCGCGACCGAAAGCGTCTTCTTGGCGAGATCCTGCCCGATCACATACGAGTCAAGCTGACGGCGAATCTCCGCCGGCTTCGGCACCCGGATGTTAGACGATTGGCGCCGCGCGTCTTCGTTCAGCTCCTTATCGAGGATGCTTTTGCAGACGTTGATGCAGCTGTCGCAGATGTAAACGCCAGGTCCGGCGATGAGTTTGCGCACCTCCGCGTGGCTTTTGCCACAGAAGGAGCACATCGTGAGATTAGAAGCGCGGGCCATGAAGTTGCCGCTTAAACAGCAGTTTCTATTCCTCGACCTTATGAGGCAAAGCGGCTTCTGCGATCGCCGTCGCCGCCTTGTCGGCCGAGGTCGGCGTGTCGAGTAGTTTCACTTCTTTGCGCGACTGAATCACTTCGTCGACGAGGCCGTAAGCCTTCGCTTCTGCGGCTGACATGTAATAATCGCGGTCAGAGTCGTGGTGCACCTTCTCCTCAGACTGCCCGGTGTGCTGCGAAAGAATCCGGATCAAGCGCTTCTTAAGCTTGAACATATATTCCACAGTCCGCTCGACGTCGCTCGCCTGCCCTTGAGCGCCACCGGAGACCTGGTGAATCATGATGTCTGAGTTCGGCAACGCGAAGCGCTTCCCTTTCGTCCCCGCGCACAACAACACCGCACCCATGCTCGCTGCCATCCCGAGACAGTAGGTCGTCACGTCACACGTGAGGAACTGCATCGTGTCGTAAATCGCGAGGCCTGCGGTAACGGAACCGCCGGGCGAGTTGATGTAAATGTTGATATCCTTTTTGCCGTCTTCCATTTGCAGGAAGAGCAGCTGTGCAATCACCAGATTCGCGATGTGATCGTCGATCGGGGTGCCGATGAAAACGATGCGATCCTTCAGCAGCCGCGAGTAGATATCGTAGCTGCGTTCGCCGCGGCCAGTTTGCTCGACCACCATTGGGACGAGGACGGACTGGGCGCGCGTTTCGTTGGAAAAAGTCATGTTTGAGATTCGGCGGGAGCGCTTCCGGCGGAAGGATCGGAGGCCGTTTGGACGCTAACATTCGCCTTTAGGAAATCAAGAGTCTTGCCCAGCAGAACCTCCTCTGCGAGGCCGTCTAAACGATCATTTTCCTCCAGCTGTTTGCGCATTTTTTCGGGCGGCACGTCGTATTGCGCAGCCTGTTCACGAATGCGCGCGTCGACCTCTTCACGCGTGATCTCAATCTTCTCGTGCTCGGCGATGCGATGCAGGATGAAGTTCGTTTTCAAGCGATGCGCGGCGAGTGAGCCGGCACCTTCAACGAGCTCCTTCTCTTTATCCTTTAGCAACTCGTCCGGGATCCCACGTTCGCGATTGCGATGCACTAGGTCGTTTAACGCACGCCGCGTTTCGTTCTTCAACAACGGCGGCGGAAGATCGAACGTGATGTTTTCCTGGAGGAACTTAATGATCTGCGACTCTTTCGCGCGGTCGAGTTCGTGTTCCTTTTCGTGCTCGAGATTATGTTCGAGCGTATGACGCAGTTCGTGCAGGTCCTTGCCTGGAAGGAGCTTCGCCGCGAACGCGTCGTCGAGCTCCGGCAACACCTTTTGTTTGATCTCGTTTAACGTCACCGCGTAATCAGCTTTCTTGCCAGCGAGTTCCTTGACCGGGAACTCCGCGGGGAATTCTACCTGCACGCTGCGCGTCTCGCCGGTGTTCATGCTGACGATCTGTTCGCCGAAGTTCGGCAGGAAATTATCTGTCGCGACACGGAGCCAGAACTTCTTTCCGCCATGCAGATTTTTGCTCGCCTCCGGCACAATCTCGCTGATCGGAACACCATCAATGGAGCCATCAAAGTCGAGAATCGCAAAGTCTTCCATCGCGAGTGTACGATCCGTCACATCGGCAAAGTCGGCCGCCTGATCACGAAGTTTCTCCAGCGCTGTATCAACGTCGGCTTCGGTCACTTCAGCAGGCGGAAGTTCCACCGGAATGTTTTTGTAGTCCGGCAGCTCGAACTCCGGCGCCGTGATCACAGTGGCGCGGAAACGCATTGAGTGATCGTCTCCAAACTCGACATCTTCGAGATTCGTTAGCGACACTACTCGTAACTGCTTTTCAGCAACCGCTTCGTGGTAGCTTTTCGACACCAGCTTCTTCGTGAGCTCGTCCTGAATCTCCTTCCGGAACTTCTTCTCGATCACCGCTTTCGGCGCCTTGCCGGGCCGATAGCCCGGGATGCGAGCATGACGCGCGTAGTTATTTGCCATCGCGTCCCACTCCTTCTGCACCTCGCTTGGCGGG
>JBHENE010000128.1:0-9482 GCA_046262215.1 Chthoniobacterales bacterium
GCGCCGAGACGGAACCCGCGCGGGCTCGCGTCCGGGAGTAAGCGCATCTACCGCGGTGGCAGCTGGAAATCGCGGTTGTCGAACCTCCGGACGACAGCGCGAAGTGGCAACGCAGCTAATTACTCCTGCAACGACGTCGGCTTCCGAATCGTATGCGATTGCGCGGGCTCCATCCCGCAAGCGACCTGACGCCGGCAAACCAATCAGCTAAAAGAAACCATGCGCGTCCTGATTGCCGATGATCACAAAGGCGTCGGTGTCACACTTGCGGCGCTCGTGGAAAGCTGTGGCCACGAGGTCGTCCAAGTCGTAAGCTCCGGGCTCGACGCCATTCAGGCGTACACACGGCTGAAGCCGGACGTTGTCCTGATGGATTTCTCGATGCCGCACCTGAACGGCGCGACGGCGACCCGCATGATCCGGTCGAAGGATCCTTCGGCGAAGATCGTCATGATAACAGGATCGGTCGCCACTGCTAAGCAGGCCGACCTCGGCGGCATCACGATCTTGGCGAAGCCGGTCGATCTCGATAAATTATACGGTGCGCTTTACGACGCCGTCCGACCGGCGAGCGAAGCAGGCCAGACGACAACTTAGCCGCTCTGCCGCGACGCGGCCGGCGGCAGGATGATTGCGGTTTTCAAAGCCCAGTGATCCGCTAACTTGGCCGCCGAATGTTCACGCCGCGCTACGTCAAACACAGCAAGCTGCTGCTCCGGCACGCCGAGAAATATCTGCGCTATAAGCGCGACATGCTCTCGAATGCCGATCGCGAAGATATCGGCGCGTCGGTAACGTCGCTCAGCACGGCGTTGCGCGAGAAAAAGCGCGAGCGGATCGAAGCCGACGCGGAGACCCTCGATGGCAAGCTGCACAAGCTGACGCCAGTGACGTGGGAGGCGCATTGGCGGGAAAACTGCGAAGTCATCCTTGTTGCCATCGTCGTCGCAATCGGCATCCGCTCTTACTTCCTCCAACCGTTCAAGATCCCAACCGGCTCGATGCAGCCGACGTTAAACGGCATCATCGGGCATCAGGTCGCAGACGCGGCGCCGTCGTTCCCACGGCAGATCCTGGAATTCTTCACGCTTGGTCGCAACTACATCAACGTCGTCTCGCAGCAGGACGATCGGATCATGCAGATCGTGCCGCAGAAGTTCGCATTCTTCTTCACCTTTTCACGCATCATCATGACCAAGCAGCAGTTCCTGGTGTATGCCGCGCCCGACACCTTGCGCCAGGATTTCCGAGTCGCGGTCGGTAACAGCTATGGGAAGGGCGACGTCATCGCCCGCGGGGCGGTCGACACCGGCGACCAAGTCTTCGTCGACAAATTCAGCTACAACTTCGTGAAGCCACATCGCGGCAACGTGTTCGTCTTTCGCACGGACGGTATCCCTTTGATCACAGCTGATCCGGAGACGGGCGCACCGTTCTTCATCAAACGACTAGCCGGTGAGCCTAACGACCAGTTGCGGATCGATTCGCCGCGCCTCTTCATTAACGGAAAAATCGCAGAAGGCCGCGGCTTCGAGCGAGTCATGTCGGCGACGAATGGCTACCGCGGCTACGCGCCGGGACACGATTACCTCGCTGACCCAGACAAACCTTTCGAGGTGCCGGAGCGGCATTACTTCGCGATGGGCGACAACAGCTTCAATAGCTTCGACAGCCGTTATTGGGGGCCAGTGCCAGACGAAAATCTCGTCGGCCGCGGCCTCTTCGTCTACTGGCCGTTCAACAGCCACTGGGGCTTGATTCGTTAGGCAGCGATGCTCTCGAGCGTGCCGCGCATTTATCCGCTGCTCGGCGTGTGCGGCGGGTATCTGCTGGTCATGTTCTTCAATCCGATCCGCCTCTCGTTGCGCGACGGGTTGCGCTGCATCATCCGGTTCAAGCGCACCTGGCTAACATTCGCGCTGCTCGGGGCGGCATATTCGGTGTTTCAGTTTGCGACATTCACGCCGCTGCAGACAGCCACTGATCTCGATCTGAATCAGCTCGCGTCACCAGCGAGTTGGAACTGGCCGCGATTTGTTGAGGTGTGGACAGAAACGCCGCAGCCGACGCTGGAAGGCGTGGCCGGCATCTTCGACAACGCCACCACCACTTACCCGCTTTCAGTTTTAGCTGCGATCTTGTTGCTCTGTAACTGGCGCGGGCTACACGGTGCACTGCTGGGTGCGCTCAGAAAACGCTTCAGTGTTTGGGGTTATCTGATCTACCTCGTCGTCCTGCTGAGCGCGATTACGTGCCTCTTCAAGCCGATCGTGTTTTGGCGGCTTCCGACGTGGGGAACTGTCCTTCCATTAGCCGGTTTGCTGCGCGTCTCGGCGAGCGTTGACGCCGCCGCGTTCATCTTCGAGTACCTGTTCGGTGTCTACATCCAGGTCTATCTGATCACCGTCTGCCTCGCGTGGATCAAGGGGTTGAGCTTCACCGAAGAAGCACTTTTCCAGTTCGCGGTCCGCCGTTTTTCTTACGTGTTGAAATGGGCCGGCCTCGTCGTGCTCGTGAGCACGGTGATTGTGCGTTTGCCGCTTCTGCTGGCCTACTTTTTCGAGGTGCCGAACGTGCTCGATTACCTGCCGATTGAACGCTACGTGATGTCCGCGCTCATCATCGTCTTCTGCTCGGTGCAGATCTCTCTTGTTCTGCATAACGAGAGCCTGCGCGCCGCGTTCGCCGCTCACTGGCAATTCATCAGACGCAATTTCGGCCGCTTCGGCTGGTTTCTGCTCATCGCGGCGCTGCACTTCTTCGTCCTGACGGCGTGCGACGTCATCGTCCGCAACGCTGCGGCCGATCGTGCGGTCGCCGTGATTCTCTGGAAGAGTCTTTATGTCGTGGCCCGCGGACTGATCACCGGCTGGCTGCTCGCCGCGTGGGTCTGCCTGTTTCGACAATGCGAGACGGGCCGCGCCAATCAGGAAACCTGGATTGCGTATTGAGCGCGTGAACGCCGAAAAGATCACGCGCCAGAGCAAGTCGAACCTGGCGCTGGCATTCGTCTCGTTAGGCGCTGAGCAGCGCGCCGACATCACGACGTTCTACGCCTTCTGCCGGCTCGTCGACGACATTGCGGATTCCGCGGAACTGTCGGTCGCAGAGAAAGCTGAAGGGCTGACAGCGTGGCGGCGGGCCTTGCGAAGGGCCGACTCGAGCGAGCCGCCTCTGGCTCCAGCGGTGCGCGGTTTGATGGCGAAATATCCAATCACGCCCGCGATGCTCGAAGAAATCATCGACGGGGTGGAGATGGACCTGAGTATCTCGCGTTATGCGACGTTCGACGATCTGCGTGTCTACTGTTACCGCGTCGCTAGCGCTGTCGGTCTCGTGAGCATCGAGATATTCGGCTACCGGAATCCGCGATGCCGCGAGTACGCGGTGCAACTCGGGCTCGCGCTCCAGACCACCAACATCATTCGTGACGTCGGCAAAGATCTGCGCACGGACCGCGTCTATCTGCCGCAGGATGAGCTCGCGCGGTTCGGCTACAGCGAAAGCGATCTTCATTCGAAAACCTATGACGAACGCTTTGTCGCGCTGATGGACTTCCAAGCGGCGCGCGCACACAGCTTCTTCGCCGCCGCCCGCGCTGCGCTCCCCCCTGAGGACCGCCGCTCGATGACAGCGGCGGAAATCATGCGCGGCGTTTATCAGAAGCTATTGCGGCGCATCGAAGCCGACCGGTTCCGCGTGTTCGCGAAGGAGTATCGTCTGAACCGCCTGCAGAAAGCCGCCATCGTGGCCGCGCGGGTTCTCCGGCTGCCGTAGACGCTCCGTTGTGAATATCGGACGTGGGCCTGCCGTCGAAAGTCGCGCACACCGGCAGAGCCGACCACGACGGTGTTGGCAGCCGAATTAACCGTAGAATTAACTATTATGAAAATGAAAAGCTTGGCTGTGGCCGCCCTTCTCGGAATGGCTGCCTTCACCTTCAACTCTTGTGAAACTGCTGCCGGCACCGGCGCCCTCGTCGGCGCGGGAACTGGCGCGTTGATCGCGAGCAACACTGGGCCTCACGGCTACTACCGCAATGATGGCGGCCGCACCCTCGCTGGCGCCGCCATCGGCGCAGGCGCGGGAGCACTGATCGGCGCTGCGATCGACGCCAATAATGCGACGCGTTATGGAGAACCGCGCTCCGACTATCCGTATGGCCGTCGGGCTGGCAATGGCCTGGTGGAGAGCCCCTATCCTCCGCATCAAATGTATGATCTCCGCGGCGTGCCGCGTGGCGGACTCGTCGACGACGCTGTTGGTCGCGGATACTTCCGCAAGCCCTAACGGCTCACGCGCCAACTGCAAAAGTTTAGCGGGCTGATTCGGTTTACCGGATCAGCCCGTTTTCTTTTGTAGCGCATCGACGAGGCGCTGCGCCTCGTCGCTCATTTTCACCAGCTCCGGCCAGGTCCGATGATAATTCTCGCCCGGCAATTTTCGCGTCGCATCGAATCCCATGTGAGAGCCGATATTCTGCGCGCTCGGTGCGTGGTCTAACGAGTCACTCGGGTTCCGAATGATCGTGCTATCACGTTCAGGGTCGGTGTTCGCGCATAACCGAAACAGCACCTCGCTGGTGTTGTGCACATCGCAATCTTCATCCACCACGATGATGTATTTGCTGAACATCATCTGGCCCATGCCCCAGAGGCCGTGCATCACCTTGAAGGCTTGATACGGGTACTGCTTCCGGATGCTGACGAAGACGAGGTTGTGGAAAACGCCTTCGGCTGGCAGCGCCATGTCAACTAGCTCCGGAAAGTTCATCTTAAACACCGGTAGGAACACACGCACGCTCGCGTCGCCCATGTAAAAATCTTCCATCGGCGGGATCCCAACGATTGTCGCCGGGTAGATGGCTTCGCGCCGATGCGTGATCGCGGTGAGGTGAAACACCGGGTAATCCTCGACCGCAGTATAGAATCCCGTGTGATCACCAAACGGCCCTTCCGGCCGCGTTTCACCTGGCTGCACGTAACCTTCCAGGACGAAGTCAACGTCGGCTGGCACCTCAAGATCGATCGATTTACACTTCACGAGCTCGACCGATTTCTTGCGGATGAAGCCCGCGAAAAGGATCTCATCGAGCCCGTCTGGTAGAGGCGCAGTTGCGGCAAAGGTGTAGGCGGGATCGCCGCCGAGACATACCGCCACCGGCATCCGCTCGCCGCGTTCATAGTAACGTTTGCCGTGTCGCGCGCCGACCTTGTGCACCTGCCAGTGCATCCCCGTGGTGCGTCCGTCATACACCTGCATGCGATACATGCCGAGGTTGCGTTCGCCGGTGTCAGGATCGCGCGTGTGGACGTTCGGCAGTGTAATAAACCGACCACCATCCTGCGGCCAGCATTTCAGGATCGGCAGGTCATTCAGAGTGACTGCAGCGTCGCCGTCAAAGCGATGCACCACTTCCTGACAAACCCCATCACGCACATGTTTCGGCCGCGCGTGGAGCAGGTTGATTCCTTGTTTCAGCAGATTCCAACCACCGCGTAGATCCGTCGGCGGCTTCGCCTTCAGGATTAGCTGAATCTCATTCGCAAGATCAGCGACGTCGTTCAGCTTCAACGCCATCGCCATTCGTCGCGTCGATCCCATCGTGTTGATCGCGACGGGGAACTTGGACTCGCGACCGTCGATGACCGGTCGCTCGAAAAGCACCGCCTTGCCGCCCCCGGGCGACTTCATCTCACGATTCGCCCATTCGCTGATCAGCAGATCAGTGTCGACCGGTTCACTGATGCGCTTGAGCTCGCCGGCCTGCTCAAGAGCTTGGACAAATTGCGCGAACGAGCTGTAAGCCATGTCAGTGGGAGCGCCGCGTGCCGGACGGCAGCAACGTCGCTAGCTTATCGACGGCGCCGTTCTGAGCGAATTAGAAAAACCGCGGCGGCGGCAGAAACTGATATGAGATCGCCCGACCGTTCTCGAAGGAAACTGTGCGTTCCGGATACCGGACGATGTTTACGTTGTTGTAGAAGAACGGATCGTAAAATGGATCGTAGATGAAGGCGCGGCGCAGTTGGCCGCGACGGCCGCCGTAAAAGGCGAAGCCGGTGCCGAATCCGTAGGGGGATCCATACAGGAAAGGCGAGGGGTAGTAGTCGCCAGACGCTGTTGCGTAATAGATCCACGTCTCAACGGAGCGGCCGCGGTTAACGCCGGGAGCTCGCTCGCTCGGCGGACCCCACGCGATGTAAACCGCGTCTTGCGACATGCCGGTGCGGATCTTCTCCTGCTGAACGAGCGCCTGATCAGAAGGCGACATCCGCTGGAACGCTTCCGGTTTTTCCTGGATGCGTGTTTCGACCGTGCTGCAGCCGCTTAGCGCAACAGACGCCGTGGCTAAGACGAAAAGGAGAAGGAACCGAAATCGAAGGTGGCGCCTCATGCTTAAAATTCTATCACCCGCGTAATTATCGTCAATGTGAGTCACCTTGATAGAACGCAGCTCGCCCCGTAAAGTTGCGTCGCATGGAGGATCGATTCGGCCACCGCATCTCGTACCTCCGGGTGTCGATTACCGACCGCTGCAACGAGCGTTGCACGTATTGCATGCCGCAAGAGCTCCAGGAATGGCTCCCGCGCGCGGAGATCCTCAGCTTCGAGGAAACGCTGCGGCTCGTGCGCGTCGCCGCAGGTCTCGGAGTGAAGAAGGTCCGCGTTACGGGTGGCGAACCGCTGACGCGCCGAGGCGTGCTGCAGTTCATGGAGGAGCTGGGGCGCATTAGTGGCATCGATGACATCGGGATTTCGACTAACGGAACGCTGCTCGCGCGCGAAGCATCTCCCGGAAAGACAATGGCTTCCGCCCTGCGCGATGCGGGTGTTCGCACCGTGAATGTCTCGCTCGATACGCTCGACCGTGCGGGCTACCACGCCGTCACCGGGCGCGATTATCTCCCGCAGGTCATCGACGGAATTGATGCTGCGATCACTGCCGGATTCGAGCAGATCAAACTCAATTGTGTCCTCGTCCGCGGGCGCGCCGAAGAACAGCTGGTCCCGTTGATCGACTTCGCCGCTGATCGCAATCTGCTCCTGCGTTTCATTGAGCTGATGCCGGTAAGCACCACCGATGTTCTCTCCGATCAAAACTTCCTGCCAGTCCGTGGCGCGCAAACGCAAATCGGCGCGCGCTACGGCGAACTAATTCCCGAGCCGCAGTTCCGAACGAACGGTCCCGCTAGCTATTATCAACTCCCAGACCGGAAACAGCGGATCGGATTCATCGGGGCCATGACGAATCTTCACTTCTGCGAGAGCTGCAATAAGCTGCGCCTGACTTGCGACGGAAAGCTGCGGCCGTGCCTTGGGAGTTACCTGGAATTCGACATCATGGAAGTGATGCGTGCCGGTGCCAGCGATTCGGAGTTGGCGCAGTTCTTCCTTGATGTCGTCGACCGCAAGCCGCTGCAGCACGACTTCCGTGAGGATTTCCAGCCAGGGCGGAAGATGGTAGCGATCGGCGGCTAAGTTGAGGACGCAGCTCTCGCACATTGGCGAAGACGGCAGCGCACGCATGGTGGACGTCTCGGCTAAGCCAGTGATGGCGCGCGAAGCGACCGCCGCCGGTCACATTAGCCTGCGAGCCGAGACGCTCGCGCTGATTGCCGCAAACAAGATCGCAAAGGGCAACGTCTTCGCCACCGCGCGCATTGCAGCGGTGCAGGCGGCCAAGCAGACGTCGCACCTGATTCCACTCTGTCACGGGTTGAATCTCAGCCACGTAGATGTCGAGATCACGGCAACTGACGACGGCGTAGAGGTCGAATGCACGGCGCGAACTGCGGCGCAAACCGGAGTCGAAATGGAAGCGCTCACCGGCGTCTCGCTCGGCCTGCTGACGATCTACGACATGTGCAAAGCAGTCGATAAGGAGATGCGGATCTCTGACGTGCGTTTGCTCCGTAAAACGAAACGTGAGCTGTGATTTGGCTGGCGTGATTTCTCGTTAGGCTATGTCTATCAGCGTTGGTATCATCACGATCTCAGACCGTGCTTCAGCCGGTGATTACGCCGATCTCGGCGGCCCGGCCTTGAAGACTGCGGCCGAAACAAGCGGCTGGCAGGTCGAGGCGGAAGCGATCATCCCGGACGAGATCACACGAATCCAGGAGACGATTCGTGCATTCAGCGCGCAAGGTTGCGGCCTTGTCCTCACGACGGGCGGAACAGGAATCACGACGCGCGATGTCACGCCGGAAGCGATCCGCGCGATTATGCGTGTCGAGCTGCCCGGCTTCGGCGAAGCGATGCGAATGGAATCGCGAAAAATCACGCCGAACGCCATCCTCTCGCGGAGCCTTGCTGCGGTAGTCGATCAGTCACTCGTCATCGCACTTCCCGGGAAACCGAGCGGTGCGGTCGAGTGTCTCGGGTTCGTTGTTGGCGCGATCCCTCACGCGGTCGCTCTCGCCCAGCGGGTGCCGACTTCCTGCTGAGCAAGCGAAAACGCGACTCCTCCGCGCGTCTGACGTCGCGTTGATCTGTGCTGAGCAACTACCAGTCAGCAAGCAGCGAATGGCGTTGCCGCTGCCCGTTTGTTTTGATTAGACTCACCGCATGAAAGCGTGGCTTGGGTTTGGTCTAAGCGTCCTCCTGACAATCTCTTTTCTTGGCAGCAGCATCGCGGCGCCTCCTCTTCCAGCAGCGCGCACGCTGAAAGCGATCGACATCATCCCAGCGGAAGTATTGCAGCGAACGGTAAGTCGCGACTTCTACAAATCTCTGCTCATTTCACCGGTCAAGGGCTCAGTGCTCGTCCGTGCAACTCTCTCTGGCTCGAAACTCTCTGGAGCGAAGGTGATACACTCCGAGCTCGACGGCCTCTATGATTCTCTCGCTGTCGAGCTCGCGGAAGAGACGCAGATCGCTGGCTATGACAGCGTCGAAAGTCGCATCCCTCCCGCCGTCTTACTGCATCTTTTGGTCTACGAGATTGCTGACGGCACCATGGTCCTGTCTTTCGTTAATGTCGATGGCGCGGGAGGAAATCAGATGGAGTACTTCGGTTGCGCAAAGCTTCTGGTTCTGAAAAGCGACGGCAAGTGGACTGAGATCAAGGGACCGAAGGAGTTGCGAGGCAAAGGCTATGCCGTTCGCCAAGGCGTAAAGAATAACTTTGAACTTCAACGAAAATTTGCCCTGAGACTTGAATCCCATTGATAACTGCCCGTCTCGGCAAAGAGGTAAAACGAGATACGCACCTGTTCGCGATCGGATGAAGCGCGCGGGCAAGCGTAGAATCGTTGAAGAACACGGGCATTAGTCATCGCGTTAGCAGGGAAACCAAAAGGCGCGGTCGAATGTTTTGGCTTCCTGGCCGCTGATTTCGGACGCGCACCGGGTGCCAACTTCGTGTTGAACTACATCGTCACGACGGTGATTTCCGGCGGGCAATTGAAACGAATCGGCAAGTGGTAGGTGCCGATCCCGGCATTCACGTAGAGCGGCCCATTCTTCGTCTCGAAGTG
>JBHENE010000129.1:0-6133 GCA_046262215.1 Chthoniobacterales bacterium
ACAATGGCGAGGCGTGCTCCTATCGCGGCGAGCAGTTGCTCTCTCTGCGCCGGGACGTTCGCTAGCAGCGTCTCTTCGTCGGTGCCGGGTAGCTCGCGGGCGAAATTCTTCGCTGACGCTTCGATCGTCGCATCGACGCCATCGTTCGCTAGCCGCAGATCGACGTAACTCAGAGGCAAGTCGTGTGCGAACAGCGGCGCGGCCACGAAGGAAAGCGCGACGCTGAGCAGCCAGATTCTCACGCGGTGGTTCATTGTACGTTGAGCGACCGCAGCGTCTCGCGCACCACCTTCGTTTGCAGCGGATCGAAGCCTGGATTGAGAGCGAGCGCGCGTTGCAGGTATTTGATCGCCGCAGCTTGATCGCCTGCGGCGTGCGCGATCATCCCAGCGTGATAAAGGAGCCGCGCGTCGAGCGTGCCGAGCTTGAGTGCTTCTTTGATCGCGGCCTGCGCTTCGGCGATGCGCCCGGATTTCAGCGCTGTCCAAGCAAGCGCATCCGCGCCGTAAATGTCATGCCGTCCCGCGTCGTACTCGCCGCGGGCGAGGGCATAAGCTTCTTCCGGTTTGACTCCGTGATCGGCATAGAACAGCGCGATGTTTCGGTTATACGGACTCCCGTGCACCACGCGTGAATGCTCGCCCAGTTGCTCGACCAGCTCGTAACGCGCGGCGGCGTCACGCTCGCGTCCGGCGAGGTGATAGAGATCGCCGAGTGCGGCCATGGAATCGACCGCCGGAATGATGCGAACGGCTCGCTCGTAATATTCGATCGCAACCTGCAGGTCGCCGCGCGCCGCGGAGAGCCGGCCTAACGAGAGCAAGGCGCGGAAATAATCGGGCACGATCGCGAGCGCGTCGCGGTAATGGCTCTCTGCGTTCTTCGCATCACCCATCGAGAAAGTCACCTCGCCGAGTTGCCAATGGCACCACGCAATCGTCTCAGCGGGCGGTTGCTGCAGGCTTTGCAGAAGCGCGAGCGCCTTGTGGAGATGCTGCTGCGCCGCGTCCGCATCACCGTGTAAGACAGCGAACCGTGCCAGGCGCGTCTCAGTTCCCGCGTTGTTCGCATCTAACTCCTGCAATCGCTGCAGCGCTTCGTTCGCGCCTCCGTAGTCGCCGAGCTCGATGCGCGCATCGGCGAGGATCGCATAGGGTTCGCCCCTATCCGGCTGCAGCGGCGTGAGCTGCATCGCATGATCACGCGCGGCGGCGAAATCGTGGTTGGCAAACTCCGCGTGCGCGAGCCCGGTCAACCCACCGATGTTCCGCTCCGCTTCGACTGCGGCGAGCGAAGCCCGCGCGGCATTGAGCGCGAGGGGAAGATAATCTTCGTTACCCGTTTCGCGGACGCGCTGGAGATAAAGCTCTGCCAGTGCATTCTGGGAACGAGTGTCCTCCGCGTCGCGCTGCACGCGGGCGGTGTAGAACCGGATCGCGGCCTCTGTCGCGGCATCGTTTGAAGAAACAGGCGTGGCCGCAGTGTCGTAGCCGGAGGCGCTGACTCCTGCCGGCGGGCGACTCGGCGCCGCGCGCTGCCGCATCATGAACGAAGCGAACGCTCCAAGTACAATCGCGGCGATCACGAGCGCCACTCGGGGAACGCGCGCACCACGCAGCCTACGATTGTCGTTCACGGCAGCGGCAATGTTGCCCGCATCGTAGAGTACATGCATCCAAATCCCATCGCGGGAGGGACGCTTCCAAGCGTCCCTCGCGGCGGTAGGAAAACCGCCGCTCCCGAGTCGCAACACCACGCGACCTACTGGCGCGTGTGGTCGTCCTTTTCGCCGGCGTGAAACGGCTGGTTCGCATCCGCCACGAACGGGAACTTGTCGCGGAACGGCTTATCGTTAGCATCCACTTTATCGCTGAGGGTCTTGCCGTTGCTGATCATCGTAAAGACCATGTCAACGACATCATCCTGCAGGCGGCGGCCGCCCATGTTGCCGAAGCCACCGTCCTTGTTAGTCCCGCCGCCCTCGCCTTTGTTAGGTACTGTTAGGTCCAGGCGAAGAATATCTCCATTCGTTACCGCAATTTTCGCGAGCTTCGCGATATGCTCCTCGTCAGTGTTCATCGCCTTGAGCGACTTGACCAGGTCGTCCTTGAATTTGCCGGCCGCGTCATCTTCTGTGGATGCGGCGTTATACTCATCCTTCCGAGCTGGCGGGATAAGGCCGTTATTAACCAGTGGATTGCCATCGCGATCCACGTTCACCCAATTGCCTTCGCCGTTCAGCACACCGTCCGCGCTGAATGTCTGAGTGGTGTGGCGCTGCGTGACCGCGTTCACTCCAATGACGTCTCCCTGTCCGCGGAGCATCTTCGCCGGAACGCTCACCGCTGTGATTAAGGTATTGAAGCCGGCATAAGTGTCGCGGCCGCCGCGTTCGCTCAAGTAGGAAGTCTCTGGGTGGCCGGGATTCTTGATTGCGGATCCCACGAGACGATTCGCGCCAGTGTCATCGAGGAAAAAAGGATCGTCCGCAACACCCGCATAGAACTTGGCGCCAGATGCTTTGTCATCTGTGACCACAATTTCAGGCGCTTTGTATTCCTGCGTCGACTTGGTCGTCGGCGCGGTGAAGGTCTGGCCGCCCGGCAGTGTGATCGTCGCGGTCTGAGTCTTTTCCCGGCCTAATCCTTTCGAGTAGACCACATCGACAAACAAGTCCGGCTTCGCGTCGCCGGTGTTCTCGATTTCGAAACGGTAACGGATGTTGTGATCGAAGATCGCCATCCCGAAATGCTCGCCCGAAACGACGAAGCCTTGCGTGCTCATGATGAGCACGACCTGCTCGTTATCGTTTGGGTCGAGAAAGGCGTAGTTATCCGCCAAATCGGAGCCGCGATCCTGCGTGATGTTCGGTGAATCAATGTGATCGGAAGCGCGAAGCTGCGCGGCGAAGGGCGCGAGCAGGATCATGCAGGCGATAGAGCGGGCGCGGAGGCCGCCCGAACCTAACGAGTGGTTGACTAATGTCGGCTTTTTCATGCTCGTGGGAGCAAGCGACGGTTCCGCTTATTCCGGTTTGCAGAATTTTAACAAGTATTAAATGGCGCGCACCCGGCGCGGCTGGCCACAAGAGTTATTGTAGCGTCCGCTGTCCGCAGCGGAATCACTCGCAGGTGGGAAGCTCGCTTCGATGCGCTGGGACAGCGCACGCCACAGCCGCCACAAAAAATCCGCGCCGGGGCGTAAGCCACCGACGCGGACCCCATGCGAACAAACTATTGCCGGGTGTGATCGTCCGGATTTTGTCCCGGCGGGAACGGCTGTGTCGGATCGGCCACGAATGGAAACACATTGCGGAACGGCACTTCGTTTGCGTTCACAAAGTCGGTGAGCAGAACGCCGTTGTTAATCATCGTGAAGGTGGCGTCCACCACGTCATCGGTCAGGCGGCGTCCGCCCATATTCCCGAAACCGCCGTTCGCGTTGGTGCCACCTTGCGGTCCGGAATTGGGCACGCGCAGATCGAGCCGCAAGATATCGCCCTTCCGCGCGATGACGTCGAGAATCGCGTTGATGTGAGCATTATCGGTCCCGAAGTTGCGCAACGACTGGATGATGTCGTTCGCAAATCTGCCGCGCGCGTCGTCCTCAGTCGTCGCGCCGTTGTATTCGTTCTTCCGCGCGGCGGGAATGAGTCCGTTATTCACGAGCGGATTGCCTTGGCGGTCGACGGTGACATAGGGACCGTTACCCACGACCGCGCCGTCGCGGTTGAATTGGTTCGCGCGCCTTTGCGTGACGAAGTTAATCCCGATCACGGAGGAGCTCCCGCGCAAGAGCCGGGCAGGTACACGCACAGCAGTAATCATGGTGTTGAAGCCCGCGTAAGTGTCGCGGCCCTGACGAAAACCGAGGAGCGATTTGTCAGGATTGCCCGGATGAGCCAGCGATGAGGCGACGAGGCGGTTCGCGCCCGTGTCATCGAGGAAAAACGGATCGTCCGCGGCGCCTCCGAAGAACTGCGCGCCGGTGGCTCGATCAGCCGTAACGACCGGTGCGGGCGCGGGAATCGGCTGCGGTTCCTGCGTCGCAACGGTGGTCGGAGCGTTAAAGCTCAGGAAGGTGTGCGAACCTTTGTTTTTGTCTTTCGTGCGGCTGCCACCGTCGGCATTGCTGTTCTCCTGGTCGGACAGCGTGATCGACGCCGTTTGGTTCGTCAGCCGGCCTACTCCGGGCGAGTAATTGACGTCGAGAAACAGGTCCGGCTTCGCGTCGCCAGTGTTCTCGATTTCAAACCGGTAACGGATGTTATGATCGAAGATCACCATCCCGAAATGCTCGCCGGAGACGACGAAGCCCTGTGTGCTGGCGACAAGGACGACCTGCGAATTGTCATTCGGATCGAGAAACGCCCAGACGTCCGCGATGTCGGAGCCGCGGTCCTGGGCGACCGTCGGCGAATCGATGTGATCGGACCCGCGCAGGGCCGAAGTTCCTAGAAGACTGAGAGCGACTGAGACGCAGCCGGCCAAAAGACTGGTACGAGAAGCCGCGAAACCCCCGCGACGTTGCATTGCGATCATAGTTAACCTTTCATGCTAATTGTTTCCCCGAGCGTTCTTCGGGACACGCAGGACGCATCCGAAGTTTCAGGAGTGGGAGTCGCGCCTCGCGGGTTTATTCCACTTGATTTTTTCCACGCGCGAAATCGCTGCCAGACGCTCGCCCTATTGCAGATTGTAAACTTCTACCAAGCCGACCCCGGCTGTCCCATCGACACCTGCTACCACCGCGGTGTAGTTGCCCGCGGGTAATGCGGCCACGATCGCGGACTCTAGCTCGTCGGAAGGGGCGAGGCCCGTCGCACGGATGTTCGCTTCGTCGGTATCGCGCCAGTCATCATTGCGCGCGAGGAGACCGCCATTGGAGTCGTGCAATTCAAGTATCGGATCGTCGAGCGCGTTCGTCACTCCGGCCTGCCCGAGAGAAAACCCAAGGGCACGCACGACGACCTCACTGCGGCCGCCCCCGCCGCCGAGAATAAAACCACCGATCATGACGTCATCGCCGGTGTCGACCAGGCCGCGGGTGCTGATGTTAGCCAACTGCGAATCGTCCGCGTTATTCAGGTCGTAAACTTCCACCAGCGCGATCCCCCTGGCGCTTTCGAAGCCGCGGACGATGGCGGTATAGGTCTGGCCGCGAGCGAGGCGGACGACGATTGCGGATTCGAGATCGTTCGATGGCGCCAATCCGGTGGCTTGAATTTCCGCTGCATTCGAGGCCTTTTTCCAGTCATCGTTCGCTGCTATGACGACCCCGCTGGAATTGGCCAGTTCTAAAGTAGGATCCGGCAGGATGCGGGGGAGCCCCGCCTTCTCGAGCGACGGGCCGAGTGCGCGGATGATTACTCTTTTCTCGACTGATCCCGTGACGATGAACCCACCGATTAGCGCAAAATTGTCGCCCTCGCGGACCTCGCTCCGCGTGGAGATGTTCAACAACCGTGGCGGGGCGGTGCTTTGCGCGTGCGAGGTCGCGACGAAGATGACCAAGGCCGCGAGACAAGACTGAATGCGTAAAGGTTTTCTAAGTGTGGGAGCTACTAAGAAACGCTTTTGTGCAGACGGAGTCGCGGCAGTAGGAAGCGGGACAAGTGAGCGGCGGGCAGCGGTTACTTTGTTAAAGGCTGCGAATTTTCTCATGATGTTTGTCTCGGATCGGCGAGCTTCCGGGGCTGGCTACAAGACAGAGAATTCCCGAAGCGTCTCAGGGTGGGAGCAGGCGGTGCGGAGATTATTCCGGCCTGTGGAATTTTTGGTGGCCCGTTTGCTCATAACGGTATGCGATCTCCACTTCTAAGTTTCGCGCTGCTCGCTGCGGCCGCATTAGCGCCAGCGTCGGATGCTCGTGCGGCTGACAAGATGTTCGAGAGCGGGCCTAACAAGACGCGGCTGCTCGAGCTTTTCACTTCCGAGGGATGCAGCAGTTGTCCGCCCGCGGAAGCATGGCTGAGTCAATTGAAAGACGACGCGCGGCTCTGGCACGATTTTGTGCCGCTCGCGTTCCATGTTGATTACTGGGACCGACTCGGCTGGCGCGATCCGTTCGCGTCGAAGGCGTGGACAGCGCGGCAATATGACTATTCTGCGCGCTGGAAGAATGGCAGCGTTTA
>JBHENE010000130.1:0-16153 GCA_046262215.1 Chthoniobacterales bacterium
GCGCAGCGCTGTTCCTACTGCAGATCCGCGAAGAGCGTCGGTTGCGCTTCTTCGGACGCGAGGGCGCGCGACCGAGTCTCGCGTCGCTCCATGATGAACTTATCCAGCTCAGGATCGACGGGCAGGGGATAGCTGCCGGTAAAACAGGCGAGGCAGAAATGGTTCACTGGCTTTCCGGTCGCGCGCACCATCCCCTCGACATCGAGATAGCCGAGAGTGTCGACGTTCAAGTATTCGCAGATGTCCTGGAGCGAGAGTTGATTCGCGATCAGCTTCTCTGGATCCGGAAAATCGATCCCGTAATGGCAGGCAAAACGATGGGGCGGACAGCTCACGCGCATGTGCACTTCTTTTGCGCCGGCCTCACGGAGGTTAACGACGCGAGCGCGCGCGGTGGTGCCGCGAACGATCGAGTCGTCGACAACCACAACACGTTTTCCTTCAACCGCTTCCTTGATGAGATTCAGCTTCACGCGAACGTCGAAATCTCGGATCAGCTGGCTCGGCTGCAGGAACGTGCGGCCGATGTAGTGATTCCGCACAAACGCGTGCTCGAAAGGGATATTCAGCTCCTGCGCGAAGCCGAGCGCCGCATAATTTCCGGAGTCTGGGACCGGCACGACGAGGTCAGCCTCGATCGGAAAACGGCGCGCTAATTCCCGACCCATCTCCGTCCGGACCTTCGCGACGTTGATTCCGCCGACGATGCTGTCGGGCCGCGAGAAGTAGACGTATTCGAACATGCAGAACGCCGGCGACTCGTCGCGGAACGGCCATTCCGAGCGGACGCCGTTCTCGCTGATGATCACGACTTCGCCCGGCTCGATCTCCCGGATGAACTCCGCATGGACGAGGTCGAATGCGCAGGTCTCGGACGCGACGACGTAAGCGCCATCAAGCTTGCCCAGAACGAGCGGACGGAAGCCGAACGGATCGCGCACCGCAACGATTTCCGTTTCGCTCATAATCACGACGCTGAACGCGCCTTCGAGTCGGCGAAGGACGCTTAATGCACTGGCGCCGTTTTGCTGCGGCTGAGCGAGCAAATGCGGAATGATTTCGCTATCTGCAGTCGTCTGAAAGATGGAGCCCTTCCGTTCCAGCTCGTCGCGCAAGACTGCTGCGTTGATCAGATTGCCGTTGTGCGCGACCGCGATTTGCCCGCGGAAACAATCGACCACGAACGGCTGCGCGTTCTTCAGCGTGCTCGATCCAGTGGTCGAGTAGCGCGTGTGCCCGACCGCTCGCGTCCCTTTCAGCGCCTCCAATTCGTCGGCGCCGAAGACCTGCGAGACGAGGCCCATGTCGCGGTGCAGCTGAAAGGTCGAGCCTTCGCCGTTCGTTGTGACGATGCCTGCGCTCTCCTGACCGCGGTGCTGCAGCGCAAACAGCCCGTAGTAGGTGAGGACGGCGGCGTTCGGGTGGCCGTAAACGGCGAAGATGCCGCACTCGTGCTGCGGATGCGGGTTCGCCTCGGCTGCGCTCTCGTTTGCGGGGTCGAACGACATCGTTCGGCTACAATCCATCAATCAACGGCGCGTTCAATGAGACGTTGCCGTCAGTGTCGCTGGTCACGTGGAGACTGCGCGCGCGATGGCGTTGAACCAGCCGTCGTAGAGCTCGCTCACGCTCCAGGTGTGATCTATGCCGTCGGCTACAATGCTGAACGCATCAGTCTCTGCGACGGTGCCGATCACTGCTGCTGGCACATTGGCTTCGCGAAGCTGCCGCAGAATTTCGTCAGCGTTTTCGGGTGCTGCGGAAATTACGATACGTGATTGCGACTCGCCGAACAGTAGCTCGTCGGTGCGAGCGCCGTTGCTCGGCTTTGTAAGCTCGACGCTCGCACCGAAGCGCTGCTCTGGATTGAAGCAACACTCCGCCAGTGCAACGGCGAAACCGCCTTCGGAGCAATCGTGCGCACTGCGGATGGCGCCGGCGTAGATGACGTCGCGCAACGCTGTCTGGACCGCGAGTTCACGCTCGACGTCGAGGCGCGGCGGCAGCCCTTCTTTTCGGCCGTGGCAAACCTTCAGGAAATGTGAACCGCCGAGTTCGCGGCCGATGTCGCCGAGAAGGATGATCACGTCACCGGCGGCTTTGAAATACTGCGTGGTGATGTGCGCTTCGTTCGCGATCAGCCCGACCATTGCAACGGTCGGAGTCGGGTCGACCACGCCAGCCGGACTTTCGTTGTAGAGCGAAACGTTGCCGCCCACGACCGGCGTGCCGAATAGCCGACACGTTTCTGCGACACCTTCCACGCATTCGCGCAGCTGCCAGAAGTTCGCTGGCTTATACGGGTTGCCGAAATTGAGGTTATCCGACACTGCGAGCGGAACTGCGCCGGAGCAGGAGAGATTTCGCGCCGCTTCGGCCACCGCGATCCGGCCGCTTTCGCGCGGATCGAGCCCGCAGTAGAGTGAATTGCAGTCGGTCGTGGCGGCGAGAATCTTGTCGGCTGCGCGCACGCGAAAGACCGCCGCGTCGGAGCCTGGTAGCACGACGGTGCCGGTGCGTACCATGTGGTCGTACTGCCGGTAGACCCAGTTCTTCGAAGCGATTGACGGATCGCGCAGCAGCTGACCAAGAGCCGCCGCATTGTCGATAAGGGGAACCGTCGCGAGATCCAGCGGCATCGTCGGTGCGGGCGCTTCAGCTTCGCGCGCATAAAGCGGCGCTTCGTCGGCGAGCGGCTTCGCCGGAATTTCTGCGGCGACACTGCCGTTGTTGCGCACGCGCATCATCCCGTCGTCGGTCACCCGCCCAATTTCGGCGCATGGCACATCCCATTTGTCGAAAATATCGACGACGACCTGTTCCTTCCCGCGCTTCGCAATGATCAGCATTCGCTCTTGCGATTCGCTCAGGAGAATTTCATAGGGCGTCATGCCGGTCTCGCGTTTCGGCACTTTCGCCAGGTCGATCTCCACGCCCGTGCCACCGCGGCTCGCCGTTTCGCACGTCGAACAAGTCAGTCCCGCCGCGCCCATATCTTGAATACCGGCGACCGCATCGGTGGCGAGCAGTTCCAGGCAGGCTTCGATCAGCAGCTTCTCCTTGAACGGGTCACCGACTTGCACTGCGGGCCGATCTTCGCGCGATTGCTCCGTCAGCTCGCGAGATGCGAACGCCGCGCCTGCGAGGCCGTCGCGACCGGTCTCCGCGCCAACGTAAAAAACTGGATTACCGACACCACTAGCAGCGCCGCGGGCGAGTTGTTCATGCCGCAACACGCCGAGGCAGAAAACGTTCACGAGCGGGTTGCCCTCGAAACTTTCATCGAAGTAAATCTCGCCGCCGATGGTCGGCAGCCCGATGCAGTTGCCGTAGTGCGAAATGCCGGAGACGACGCCTTTGAACAATCGGCGATTTGTTTTCACGTTCTCGCCATCACCGGTAATCGGGCCGAACCGCAGCGAGTTCAGCAGGAACTCCGGTCGCGCGCCCATCGTGAAGATGTCGCGAATGATTCCGCCGACTCCGGTCGCCGCGCCTTGAAAAGGCTCGATCGCGCTCGGATGATTGTGGCTCTCGATTTTGAAGGCGACCGCCCACCCGTCACCGATATCGACGACGCCCGCATTTTCTTCGCCGGCTTTGACCAGGATGTTTGGGCCGCTAGTCGGAAATTTCTTCAGCTCGCGCCGCGAGTTTTTGTAGGAGCAATGCTCGCTCCACATCACCGAGAAGATGCCGAGCTCAGTGAAGTTTGGGTTGCGGCCCAGGATCTTCTTGATGCGTTCGAATTCGTCAGGGGTGAGGCCATGCTTTGCCACCGCCTCTGCGTCAACGGGTGGTTCGGAAAGGAGCGCCATCAGAGCGCATGGTAGCGGATGGGAAGTGGTGCTCAAACGGAGACTTCGCGTGTCCATCAACGAACCCCACAGCTGTCATCCTGAACCGTGCAGACGGTGAAGGATCTCGCCTACGGAGGTTACGTTTTCTTGCGAATCAAGCGTGCGGCTGGGACGCGCGGTTTGCGATCCGCATCGTAAGGCAATGAGAGAGCGCGGACTTCGATTGTGAGATCCTTCGACCGTCTTCGCGGCTCAGGATGACAGCGTAAGACCTAGGCGTCTTTTTCGCGCGTCGGCGCTGGAAGCGCTGCTGAGTCGCGCGTACAGCGAGCTTGATGATCGCGTTTTGGTTGATGCCGGCTGCGAGCGAGCGGGAGTTCTTCCGGTTGCTAGTGGGTCGACTTGCGGAGGAACACGATGCGCCGCTGTTTGAGCCACACGTAACGTTGGCAGCGGGCGATTTCGATGAGCAGCGAGCGTTGCGCTTGCTCGACGAGATCAGCGTCGCGCCGCTGCAATTGGGCGTGCACGCGATCCGCTTTTCCGATGCGTTCACTAAGACTGTGTTCGTGCAGTTTTATCCTTACACCGCTGCGACTGATCTCAGCGCAACGATTGCGCCGCTGGCTGCTGACAGGGCCGGCTACCACTTCGATCCGCACCTCAGCCTGATCTACAAAGCGATGCCGGAAGAGCAGAAGAAAACCATCGCGCTGGACTTACACGTTCCGTTCGCTGAAGTAACTTTCGACTCGATCCGTGTGATCACCGGGCCAGCAGATACCTCGTCGCGCGCTGACGTCGAAGCGTGGCGAACATTGGCTGAAAGGCCGCTCGTCTAAGGCATGCGATGAACACGAAGATCTTCGGCGAACACGACGAAGCGACGATCAAGCAGATCGAGACGTGCGTTGCCGCTGGCGGCGAACGGGCGGTGCTCTGCGCTGACGGTCACAAAGGCTATGCGCAGCCGATCGGCGGCGTGGTGGCTTACCGCGACAAGATTTCCCTGTCGGGTGTGGGTTTCGACATCGCGTGCGGCAATCTCGCGATCCTCACCGACGCGCGACTCCCGCAAGTTCAGCCAGCGCTCGAGACGATCATGGACGATGTCGTGCGTGACATTTCATTCGGCGTCGGCCGCAGCAGCAGAACGCGGATCCACCATGCGCTGTTCGAGGATGAGACCTGGAAACTAAAACCGCTGCGCGAGTTCAAGAAAACCGCGTCCGAGCAGCTCGGAACCGTTGGCGGCGGCAATCACTACGTCGACATCTTCGCGGACGAGCAGGATCGCATCTGGGTCGGTGTGCACTTCGGCTCGCGAGGGCTCGGGCATAAAACGGCCACACACTTCCTGCGGGCGGCTGGGGGGCGGGACGGCATGGATGTTCCGCCGACAGTCGTATCGGACTCGTCAGAACTCGGGCAGGATTACGTCGCCGCGATGACGCTCGCGGGCCGCTATGCGTACGCAGGACGTGAGGCAGTCGCGCGGCACGTCGTGCGCGGCATTCTAGGCGCGAAGCCGCTCGAAGAGGTGCACAACCACCACAATTTCGCTTGGCGTGAAGATCACGACGGCGAGCAACTCTGGGTGGTGCGGAAAGGTGCCACGCCAGCATTTCCGGGGCAGCGCGGATTCATCGGCGGCAGCATGGGCGATGATGCCGTGATCATCGAAGGCGTCGATTCACCCACTTCACGCGAGGCGTTGTTTTCTACGGTCCACGGCGCGGGCCGCGTGATGTCGCGCACGGCGGCGAAAGGGAAATTCCAGAAAATCGGCGGCAAACGTGTGCGGCAGGAAGGTCTCGTTCGGCACGACGAGATGATGAACTGGATCGCCGCTAAAGGCGTGGTGCTGCGCGGCGGTGATCTCGACGAAGCGCCGCAAGCTTATCGCCGTCTACCCGATGTGCTCGCTGCGCACGCCGGCACGATACGCGTCCTGCATACACTGCGGCCGCTCGGAGTAGCAATGGCAGGGAAAGACGTGGTGGATCCTTACCGGGATTAACCCGCTCGACGTTTTCGGATCCCTGCGACGGCGACGTACACCAGCGTGAGAGCACTCAGCGCGACACAGGTGTGAGCGAAAAGCTCGCCGTGCTGCACATAGAAGGTCGGCTGGTAATTCACTGGGATTGCAACCTCGCCGGTGAGCATACCTTCCGTGTATTGGCTGCCGGACTCATCGACGAGCATTTGCGTGATGCGGCCGTTGCGATTGATGAAGCAGGTGACTCCGGTGTTCGCCGCGCGCACCATCGGCAGTCGCGTCTCGACGCAGCGGAACACCGCGTTCGCGAGATGCTGTTGCGAACCAGCCGAGCGCAGGAACCAGCCGTCATTGGTGACGTTCGCGAGCAGGTTTGCGCCGCGCAGCACGAACTGGCGCGTCAGTTCGCCGATCGTATCTTCGAAGCAGATGAGGGGTGCCACGCGCAGACCTGGCTTGGACGTTTCGAAGACGGTATTCTCGACGCCGAAACCAAAGTCGCTCGGTACCTGATCCCCGACGATTTGCGCGATGCCGGGGATAAAATGACGGCCGGGAATGTATTCGCCGAACGGCACCAAATGCATCTTCCGGTAGAGCTGCGTCCGCGTCCCGTTTTCGCTTACGAGCATCGCTGCGTTGTAGGCCGCTTTCTCGGTTTCATCGATCACGCCAAGTAAAAGATCGACCTTCATTGCCGCCGTCAGATCCATCACGAATTGATAGCTCGGCTGATCCGGTAACATCGGGTCCGGCATCGAGCTTTCGGGCCAGATGAGCAGGTCCGGGTGCGAAGTCAGCCCGACCTGACTGAGGCGTGTGAATTGATCGAACGTGGCCTGCGCGAATTCATCCTTGAACTTTTGCTCGCGTGGGATGTTTGGCTGCACCAAAGCCACGCGCACGGTCGTAGATTCCTGCTGGGTTTGGACAGCGCGAACGCCGTAGCTGATCACGCCGACGAGCACCGCCATCGTGATCGTAAAGTCATAGTGCGGCCGCACCGCTTTCACCTGCATCTCGATCGCGAAACGCCTGACCGTAGCGACGAGGATCACATTTGTGAACGCGACGAGGAACGAGAGGCCTGGGACTCCTGTCCATTCGACGATTTGAATCATCGCCCATTGCGCGTGCAACGCGTGACCGAGCGTATTCCAGCCCCAGCCGGAGAAGATCGTGCCGCGCAATACTTCGATCGTCACCCAAGCCGTCGCGAGCAAAAACGCGAGGCGCAGATTGCTCCAAGAGCTAAGCCACGCCGACGCCTTCAGCTTCGGATCGATCGACGTCTCGACGTAATCCGGCATGTCAGCCGCACGACCAATCTGCACGCCCTTTGGCTTCTCGGCCGCAGCGCGTTTTTCCGCCAGCCGCTGCGTCACCGCTTCCAACCCGGTGACCTGCTTCTCGATCAGGCGCGGCCTCAAGCGACCGCAAAGCCAAGCCCACGCGGCGACGTAGTTGCCCATGTAAAGGCCAACGAGAATCACACCAGGCACCGTGACGGTGTACAGCCACGAGAAAACACCCCAGAAGAACACCGCACCGGCGGTGAACCCGAGCAGGAGATCGCGCAGCCAGCGTCGGCGACCGAGTCGCGGCTCAGAGAACCAGATCGCCGCCAGCAATGGCGTCAGCGCAACCCAGCAAAGCCAAGCCTGATCGAAGGGAGCGAAACAGGCGCGGTAAAGTAGCCCCGTTGCAATTGCGGCGAGCCACGGCCAAAGCCGCAGCACTCTCGTCGGCAGAGTCACGCGTGAGATATTACCTGCGCCGCTCGCGACCCGAGCGTCGGTCGTCGCGGCCGCCGCCTGGATTCAGCGCATCCTTCAGGTCGCGTGAGTAGGATGGGTTTACGCGAAAATTGCTGCGTTCGACGTCGTCGATGGTGCGCACGTTTACCTTACTCGAGAGGACGTAACCCATCGACTCGAGCCCGCTGAGCGTGTCGAGAAACTCAGCCTCTTCCATCTCGTCCACGCGCTCCAAAAGCGTTTTGCCCTGTACCTGGGTGCCGGAAAGGCCGAGCGCTTTCAGCACGGAGATTTCGCCGCCATCCAGCTTGATCTCACGCGCCATGCCGGAATGTGCGCGCCGAATCCGCGGATGTCGAGCGACTGTCTGCGTTCTTCGCGCTAGTCGTCGAGCTACTCCAATGCGGCTGATCCATCGCCCTGCCGCGTTCCAATGGCATGCTGGCTATGAATTACCGCGGACCGCTTCGGGTCCGCATCGACGAGAAACCGATGCCGCAGATCAAGCATCCCGAGGATGCGATCGTGCGAGTGACGCGATCCTGCATCTGCGGATCTGACCTCCACCTTTACAACGGCTCGGTGCCCGACACGCGCGTCGGGATGACGTTCGGACATGAGTTCACCGGCGTGGTTGAGCAAATCGGCAGCGAAGTGCAGAAGCTAAAGGTCGGCGACCACGTGCTCGTGCCGTTCAATATCGCGTGCGGCAAATGCGTTTTCTGCCAGCAGGAACTTTACGGCAATTGCCATGAGTCGAACCCGGAGGCGACGGCAGTCGGCGGCATCTTCGGTTACTCACACACCGCCGGTGGTTACGATGGCGGCCAGGCGGAATATGTCCGGGTGCCGTACGCGGATGTGGGTCCGACGGTGATTCCGCAGGGGATGGACCCGGACGACGCAGTGCTGCTCACGGACGTCGTGCCGACCGGCTACCAAGCAGCGGAAATGGGCGGCATCCAGCCGGGCGATACCGTCGTTGTTTTTGGAGCTGGGCCTATCGGCATCATGGCCGCGCGGTGCGCGTGGCTGTTCGGCGCTGGTCGCGTGATTATCATCGATCGTCTGGAGTATCGGCTCGAATTTGCGAAGAACTACGCTCCCTGCGAGGCCTACAACTTTGAGTCGCTCGAAGACGTAGTGTTATTCTGTAAACGGACGACAGACGGGATGGGCGCTGACGTTGTCATCGATGCAGTCGGGGCGGAAGCGGCGGGCAACGCAATGCAGTCGATGCTAGGCCGAAAGCTGCTTCTGCAAGGCGGCTCGGCGACAGCGCTGCATTGGGCCATCAACTCCGTGAAGAAGGGCGGCATCGTCTCGATCGTCGGTGTTTACGGACCGATCGACACGTTAGTGCCTATCGGTAACGTCGTGAACAAGGGCCTGACGATTCGTGCGAATCAGGCTTCCGTGAAACGCCTCTTGCCGCGGCTGATCGAACACGTGCAAAGCGGCGTCTTGAACCCAAAGGCGCTTATCACGCATCGCGTTCCGCTGGAGTATGTGTCGGACGCCTACCGCATCTTCTCAGCGAAGCTGGATAACTGCATTAAGCCAGTTTTAATACCGCCGTCAGTCCGAAGCTAAAAGTTATCGCTATGCAAAAGAGACTTATCGATCCGTCGACCGTGAAAGGATGGGGCGTGGATGCAAATCCGAAAAACGATCCCACCTATCCGATGAAAAGCCGCAACAATGGCGAGCATGCCGGCTACACTTGGCAACGCCCCGCCCAGCAGCCGATCGACGTAGAAGTATTACACTCGAACGAGCGGCCGAACGTGACGTCCGTCTTCGGAACCTCGACACCTCCGCGTGGGTTAAGTGGGATGCTTCGGCGATACGCGTTTAAGTTCAGCGAGTCGAGCTATGGCCATTGGCTGCCGCTGATGGCAGCCGATCGCATCGGAATTGCTGAAGGCATCGTTGAAGACCTAGAGCGTGGACACATTACGAACGTGTTCGCGGAACGCGGGTGGGGCGCCGAGTGGAAGTATAACCGTGCGAGCCTCGTTGTCCGGATTGCAGTCCCGCTCTTGGTAGTCTCTGCGGTCGTCGCTTACCTCCAGCTCGAGGAGGAATAATCTCCGGTGGCGGCACGGCAACGGTAAGGTTTGCACACGAACTAGTGTGACTGGCCAGCACGACCGGCCGGCGCAGCTATCGAGATGGCAACCGAACTGAAAGGCCGGATCAAGGCCGGCCTCGACGAGAGCCGCATGATCGTGCTCGTCGTTCAGGTGCTCGCGGGCTTCGAGTGTCGCGCGGCATTCGAACCAGGTTTCGAACGTCTGCCGACGGCCGGTCAGACCATGAAAGTGGTTTCGTTCGGGCTACTAATTGTCACCTTGGCTTTGCTGTTGGCGATCCCGGCTTTTCACCGCATCGCCGAGAACGGGGAGAACACGCCGCGCGCATCAAAGAGCGCGGCGAGATGACCCAGCGATTCCACCGCCTCGCCAGCGTGTTCCTCCTTTGCGCGATGCTTCCGCTAGCTCTTGGTATCTCGCTCGACTTCTACTTGGTGGTCAACAAAGTGGCTCACGCACCAGCGGTTGCTTTGGTCTTCGCGACTCTCGCGTTCGCGACGTTTATAGGCTTTTGGTTTGCGTTCCCATTTGCGAGCCGCGCTCGGGAAAGCAACAGCGAGTTTGATGTCGCCGAAGTCCCTGCGAAGACTGCCTAACGAAGAGTCGGATCGAATTCGCGGGTCCGCGGAAAGTGGTAACAAGCGCTGCGGCGCCACGAGCCGGCAGTAGGCGCGCCGGCATCGCGCGATTATTCTCTGCGTCTCCCGCCTGATCGGGGTAGAGAATCGGGCACAGAGATGCCGAAGAACGAAATCACGCCAGAGGTCTCGGACGGCACCGATGTCGCACAGCGTGGCGGACGCATCCCTGAGTTGGAGGGGTTACGTGCCATTCTCGCGTGGACGGTGGTTGCAGCGCATGTGTTGATTTGTTCGGGCTGGTTTGGACCAACCATCAACGGCTTCTCGTTACTCAGTCAGATCGCGGAGGCGGCCGTTGACGTGTTTATGCTCCTGAGCGGTTTCGCGCTTACGCGGCTGCTTATCGTCGAGAAGGAGTCGTTCAGAGTTTACATCTGGCGGCGGTTCCTTCGCATCGTGCCCGCCTACTGGGTTGCTTTAGCCGCGGCGATCGCGCTGAACAATCAGCTCGCAGAAAACTTGGCGCATCTTCCCGCCACGCTCGATCGCGACGGCATGATCATGGTGTGCCGGCTCGCGGCAGCGCGCTGGTGGATAGACGTCCCGCTGCACCTCGCGTTGCTGCATGGTTTCGCACCGTCCAGCGTGCTCCCATGGGGGCCGTACACCTTTCTTGGCGCGGCATGGAGTCTGTCGCTTGAGTGGCAGTTTTACTGTGTCGCTCCCTTTGCGCTGATGCTCGCAATCCGAAATCGCATTGGCGCTGCGGTGATCATCACTGTGGCCGCGATTAGCACCGCTTTTGCCGGGCCAATCATGGCAGCTTTTTCCGATGCCTTCCTTCCGGCGAAGATTGCGTTCTTCGTGGTCGGCGGGATTACTTACTTTGCGGTGTGTCAGGTCCACGATCGGAAATGCGCGCTGATGAGTATCGCAGTTCCGCTTTTCACCCTCGGCCTGATTTGGTCGCGAACGTCCGGCCGCCTCCTTGAGGCTTCATTCACCGGCACAACCTGGCTTCTCGTTATCGGAAGCGTCCGAATCGGACGGCTTTCAGCATTCCGCGCGGTGTTGGACTGCCGACTGTTGCAGTATCTCGGTCGCATTTCCTACAGCACCTACCTCTTCCACGCGCCGGTTATCACGCTTGTTCAGGCGGTAATTTGGCGCTGGTTGTCGCCACGAACGACAGCGGCATTGATGACGGAGACGTTCGCTGCCACGGCGGTTGCGACGCTCTGCGTTTCCGCGATTACCTGGCGCATCCTTGAGAGGCCGTTCCAACGTCTCGGCCAGCGATAAACGTTCTTGCGATCTCGCTCAGCGATCGCGCCGTTTATCTACAGCTTGTTTCGATCCGGTAGGCGCGAGGCGACGATCGCGTAACCGCATCCAGGGCGCCTCGTAGAAGTGGTGCAGCAGCGCACTCAACACAATCGCGCCTCCCAGTTCCACCGTGAAACAGGAGATCGCACGCAGCGCTGAAGTTGCTGTCGTAGGAAAGATTTTTCGGACGACGAAGTCGAAGAAGGGCAGGTGCACGAGATACAACGCGTATGACCAAAGAGCGATCCTTCGAATAGTTCTGCTCCCGGCGTTTTCTACCTCCAGTCTCCACGTTGACGCCCACGGCAGCAGCAGCGCGAATCCGAGCGACACAACAGTAAATCGGAAGGTGCGGGCGAAGTAGTTATCGTCACCGAATGCGAGCTGGTGATCCTGGATTTTCCAAAGGGTCGCGTACATCGCCAGCAGTACAAGCCCGCCGGTCACCGCGGCGAGAGCGCGCCACCGATTCCACAGGGCAGGAGCGCGCAGTGACAACCACGCGGCGAGTATACCGATCATCAACGCATCGAAGCGGAGCAGAACGACCATCCGCTGGGACTCTGTCCAGGTGGAACCGCCGTCGTGCGCATGCACCATTCGCAACACGGTTGAGAGCAGCAGGAAAAAGGCTGCTGCTGCAATGAGCGCTTCGTCGAAACGCCGTCGCATCCGCAGGATCACCCAGAGAAGAGCAGGGAAGAGCAGGTAGAACCATTCTTCGACCGCCAGGCTCCATGACTCAGGGAAAAACGTCAGACGGAGCGTCGCAAAATTACGCAGGAAAAACGCGTGCGAGAGAGCTTCCGAAGGGTTGACCGCGTGCTCCCGGAACTGCCTCTCGAACCAGACATTCACGAGCAGAAAGAGGAAGAATAACGGCAGCGTCCGGAACCATCGACGGAGATAGAACAAGCCGATCTGGCGCGGGTCCCGCAGCTCTTCACCCTTCCTGATTAGTAACTGCCCAATCAGGAATCCGCTCAGGACGAAGAACAGCTCGACGCCGTAAAATCCACCGTGGCCGAGCACGCCGAGAGCCGGACCGAAGTGCGGGTAGAGAACCACAAACCCGTGCGCACAAACGACCGACAGGATTGCGGCGGCACGCAAGAGGTCGAGTCCGAAGATGCGCTCAGCTTCGCGTCGGATGGGAATCGCCGGGTGCGAGGAGAACAACGGTGACATGTGCAGGGAGGAAGCGGCGGGAAAGCTGCCAAATTGTCTATCGAGCGACGCGGGTGCGAGATGTTTCTTGCCGTGGCCAACTGACGCAGCCTAGTAGCCGTGAATGCAGAGCAATCAGCTGCCGTCGCACCCGCGTTGCCGCGACGGGGTTGTTGTCGTCGCAGTTGTTGCTCTCATCGCTCTGAAGCTATGGCTGGTTCACGGGGAGGATATTGTCGGTAGTGCGACCCAGCACGACGCGCTCTGGTTCGTTCGCTCGGCGAAGGTCTGGTATTGGGGCGCGAAGTATGATTGGACGGCGTTTATCCGTCCGCCGGCGTACCCGCTTTGGCTCGCCCTTGTGCACGCCTGCGCAGTGCCGCAACGACTCGCGATCGAGCTGCTGCAACTGACAGGCTTTGCGGCGCTGACCTTTGGCCTTATCCGCGCGGGTCTGGCGCGCAGTCTCGCGATCGTTGCATTCGCCGCCGCTGCCTTCCACCCGGCGGGCATTCATCTGAACGACTACACCATGGCGGATCCGTTCTACGCGGGGGTTCTGCCGTGGTTGCTCGCCGGCATGGTTTCGCTGTTAACGCGCGCAAGCATTGTCGTTGGTCTCGGCACTGGTTTTGCGCTCGCCGTGCTGTGGCTCACGCGAGAGGAGAGCGTGCTCGTTGGCCTGCTGATCGTGCTGTTTTTGCCGCTCTGGGCGGCGGGTGAACGATCGCGCGTTTCGACTTTGCGTGCCGCTGTTTGCAAGATCGCTCCGACTGCGGCTGCGATGCTGGCTGTCTTTGGCGCGTTGGTTCTGGCCGTGTACACCGCGAATCACCGCACATTCCGGGCGTTCGCGAAATCCGATATGGTCGCGCCGACTTTCGAGGATGCCTTCAACGCGCTCGTCCGCATTAAACCAGCGCAGCACCAGCGTTTCGTGCCGGTGCCTAACGAGTCGCTACACCTCGCGTTCGCGGTCAGTCCGACGTTCGCGCGCCTCCAGCCGCGACTCGATGGGCCCGACGGCGAGGCCTGGCGGATCGGCACCTTCCGGAACACCGGGGTGCAGGGCGAGATCGGCATCAACTGGCTGCTCTGGGCGATCCGCCACGCCGCCTCGGGCGAGGGGATACACGACACGCCGAAACGGGCCGAACGGTTCTATCGCGACGTCGCTCGCGAGTTAAACGCTGCGTTTGCCGACGGTCGACTGCCGAGCCGGTTTCTGTGGGCGAGCTTCATCGGTCCGAATCTAATTCCCGAGGCGCATCAACTGTGCCCTTCTCTCCTGCGCCTGTTGCATCTCTTCGTCGCTCGCCAAGACATAACGCCGCTCACGGATGATGACATTTTGTTGCCCGAAGAAGCGGGTTGGTATGATCAACTAACGCTGCGGCGCCGCGGCGAGGCGAGCCGTCTCGACCCGGGTGCGCTCGCTGAACGCATGAAGCGGGCCCTTGGTGCGGACTACCGGTTCTTCGTTTTCGCGCTGTCCGCCTTCGGTGCGGTCGGGGCAATGACATTGCTGAAGCCGGCGCACCGCCTCCGCTTCTCGAGCACTTTCGACTGCGCGCTCGTGCTGTTGTTCATCGCGATCATCTCGCGTCTCGCGTTATTCGCGGTGATCGACGCGACCTCCTGGCCTGTCGTTTACGACCGTTTCCTCTTTCCGGTGATGCCGCTCAGCAGCATCTTCCTCCTCGCGTTGGTGGGCCGCGGCGCCGCGGTTTTCAGGAGGGCAAAGCGCGGCTGAGATCAGGCGACCTTCTGCGCGAGATCATGCGCGACCAGGCTGACGTGCCCGGTCTGCATAAGCGAATGGACGGCCTGGTAGATTTTCATTTCACAAACCGAAAGGTGGTGAAAAAGATCCTGGAGACGCAATTCGCTGCGTGGACGCAGCTGCCAGATTTCTTGCGCTACGAATCGCAGCTCCGCTGGCTCGAAGTTATCGGTTTCTAATTGTGGCCGGTTGCGGCGCACGCTGCTGGAGCCGTCGCCGACTTCCTCCTTGAGAGCGTTGAATTCATCACGCGTCTGCAGCGCCGTGATGAGCATATCGTTCGGGCTGCGGGTGATCTGGGTGGAGCGAATCGATGGCTTCACCGGATCGGCACCGGACGCGAACGCGAAGGTGCCACGCAATTCGTCGGCGAGGAACAACTGCAGGAAGGCCTCTTCGCCGACTAGATGCTGGAATTGTCCAAACCGCGGCTGGCCGGCCTCGAAGAAGAAGTTGCAGATCAGCTCGCCTTTCTCGCTGGAGATGGCGAGCTCGCCCGTCTGCGATGAGTGGACGATCGTCTGGTAGACGGTAACGAGATCGAAGTTGGTTAAGCTGCCGCTTAGCTCGAGCTGCGCGGGCGTTTCCACCACGCGGTCAGCCGCCGCGAGGAGCCGGGTCGCCATTTCCTCGCAGACGTATTGAAAAAACGTGGGCACCCGTTCGGCGAGGGCCGCAAAATTATTTCGGGGAAAACACTGGAGGCTCGTTGGTTCAAACGCCCGTGCACGGTGCCGCCGTGCCTTTCCAGCGAGCGCTTCCGCCTCGCCGAAGATGTCGCCGCGGTTCAGGCAGGTAGGCCCCTGGCCGACGTGCTCCGACAGCTCTACGACACCACGGCTGATGATGTAAAGCGCGTCTCCGGCGTCGTTTGGACGATAGATGGTGTCGCCGTCGCCGAGGTGCCGCACATGGGAAAGTGCGCCGATTGCCCGCAGCTCGACCTTCGTGAGGGAGGTGCAAAAAGCAAAAAAGTCCCGACCGGGCATCCCTGAAAGAGAGCAGAAGTCGTGCAGGGAACCGTTATCCCACGCTTTTTGTTGACGGCGTGCCACCTCAGGAGCAGCCGCACGCCTGAGATGTCCACGCTTTCCAACGCCGCCTTGCGCCGTTAAATGGCCCGAGTGCTGCGAATCGCCTATGTCTTCGAGCGGTTCCCGTCGTTCGGTCAGACGTTTTGCTATCGCGAAGTCGCCGAGCTGGTGCGGCAGGGGGCGCAAGTCACTATCTTCTCGATCCGTCGACCCGCGGGTGAACCGCCTCAGAATTGGGACGAGAAGATCATTCGCGGCGTTCATTATCTACCTGAAGAAGCTGAGCTCGTGAAGGAGATCGGCCAAGCTGTGCGTCGACGGCAACTTCCGTTTGCGGCGGTGCGTGCGATCGGGGAATGGGACCGGCAGAGCGATTTCCTGCGGCTTTATCAAGCGGCCTACATCGGCCTGCAGCTGCAGAAGGCCGGGATCACGCGCGTGCACGCGCACTTCGCTGGCATGGCCGCGCGCACGGCCTACTGGCTGAAGCAGTTCTTCGGCGTCGAGTACAGCCTGACCGCGCACGCGAACGACATCTTCGCGCCGCGGGAATTTGTCGTCAGTCTCGAGAAAATCTTCAACGATGCGACTGCCATCGTCGCGGTGA
>JBHENE010000131.1:0-6066 GCA_046262215.1 Chthoniobacterales bacterium
CCACTATCTCATCGGCGGCGATACGTCCCGAATTGCTGATCGAAGAACGACGCGACGGAGGCATCGGCGTGAAAGCGAACCTGCCGGCAAACGCGCTGCTTCTCTGGAGCGCCACCGACGCATGGTTGCTGCGCAACGCGGGATTTATCCGCTTCGGCGAAGCTCTCCCGGCCGGCTCGACTCATCTCATTGATCATCCGCTGGTGCTGGATCGCGAGCGCGCGCTGCAGTTCCTCGCGTTTGACCTACCACGGCTGCGGGAAGCGTTTGATGTCACGGGAGCAGCAGGCCTGCACGTCCCGGACGTCGAACTCGCCTCGCCTCGCTTCGACCTTCGCGTAGCCGGCACGCTTAACAGCGTCACTGCGGAGCTGCTCTGCACTTATGCCGACCGCCCGCCGTTCAAAGCGCTGACTAACACAGACAACCGCTTCGTCTATCGGCCGGCTGACGAAGCGCGTCGCTTGCTCGTGCGCAATCTCACGGCGGAAGAAGCAGCCGTCGCGCGCCTCGAGCGAATCGGCTTCGCGCGCACCGATGCAGCGGGGTTCGTGTTGCACGGGCAGGTCGACGTCGTGCGTTTTTTCGCGGTCGATTTTCCGAAGCTGCAACGCGATTGGAACGTCGGCCTCACGCCGCAAGTGCAGAAGTGGACGAGCGACATCGAGCGGGTCACGCCGAAACTCGAGATCGTTGGGACAGGTCAGGATTGGTTCGAAGTGCGCTACTCGCTGACGACGCCGGGTGGCGAGGAATTCTCGAACGCCGAGATCCAGCGCCTGCTCCGTTCCGGCCAATCGCAGACGCGTTTAAAGAATGGTCGACTGGCGGTGATCGACACTGCAGGGCTGGAGGATTTCGAGCAGGTCATTCGCGACTGCGACCCCGACCAAACGCAGCCGGGGCTGTACCGCATTGATCGCGCGCAGGCGTCGTATTTCGAAGCGACCGCGCGTGAGCTCGGCTCGGCCGTGACCGATCGGCGTGAAGCGCTGAAGAAGTTCATCACCAGCGCCGCTGCGCCTATTGGTGACGCGAAAGAGAAGCTCGGCACTCTCGCAAAGACCTTGCGCGAGTATCAGCTCACCGGTTTCGAATGGCTGACGCGACTCGCCGCGAGCAATCTCGGCGGGATCCTGGCTGACGAAATGGGGCTCGGGAAAACCGTGCAGACGCTGGCATTTCTCCGTTCCCACCAGGGGAATGGCCCCGCGCTCATCGTCTGCCCGACGTCGCTCGTCACGAACTGGCAAAATGAAGCGCAAAAATTCACGCCTGAGCTGAAGTCACTCGTCCTGGAGGGAGCAAAACGCGCCGCCCTGTTCACCGAAATTCCGAGCGCAGACCTCGTCATCACGAGCTATGCGCTTTTGCGTCGCGACATCGAGGAGCTGCGCGAGTTCGAGTTTTCCACTGCGGTGCTTGATGAAGCCCAGCACATCAAAAACCCCGAGACGCAGAACGCGCAGTCGGCCTTCGCTATTCGAGCGCAACATCGGTTCGTGCTGACCGGCACGCCGATGGAGAATTCAGTGCGCGATCTCTGGTCGATCATGAACTTTGCGCTCCCTGGATACCTGGGGACGCGCGCTGATTTTCGCGAGCGCTATGAGTTGCCACTCGCGCGCGGCGCAGCGCCGGAAGCGCAACGGCGGCTCTCGCGGCGCTTGCAGCCGTTTCTTCTGCGGCGACGAAAACGCGACGTCGCCAAAGACCTGCCGGAGAAGATCGAGCAAGTTGTGCCATGCGACCTAACGAGTGCTCAACGTGCGGTGTATGATGCAATCCTGCGTGAAATTCAGCAGGGCATCGGCGCCGCCGGTAAGAACGTGAACGCCGGCGTCCAACGGATGAAGATGCTAACCGGACTTCTGCGTTTGCGGCAGGTCTGCTGTGATCTCCGGCTGCTGAAACTCGACAAGCCGGAGACTGACACTTCCGCGAAGCTCGACCTGCTGGACGAGCTCTTAGAAGAGGCGATCGATGGCGAACATCGCGTGCTCGTTTTCAGTCAGTTCGTGACGATGCTGCACCTGGTCCGCGAGCGACTGGAGAAACTCTCAATTCCGTTCTGCTATCTCGACGGCTCAACCAAGCAGCGTCAGGAAGTCGTGAACCGCTTCCAGGGCGACGCCACGATTCCGGTATTCCTCATCAGCCTGAAAGCCGGTGGCGTCGGCCTCAACCTCTCCGCCGCCGACACTGTCATCCATTTCGATCCGTGGTGGAACCCAGCCGTCGAAGCACAGGCAACCGACCGCGCGCATCGCATCGGCCAAACGCGCGTCGTCACTGCTTACAAGCTGATCACGCGCAACACCGTCGAAGAAAAAATCCTGAAGCTGCAGGAGAAAAAACGCGCGGCGATCGATGCCGCAATTGATAGCGAAGAACCGCTGATGGGCGGCCTAACGACCGAGGAACTGGAAGAGCTGCTCAGCTAACGACCGCGACCTCACAAGACGCCAGATTAATGAAGACATGCTAGGGGCTAGCGCCTGTGACCGGCGAACCACCGGAGGTGCTAGGGGCCTTATTCAGTGCGGCGATTACGTCGCCGGTGAAATCGGCCCGGTCACGAGAAAACAAGAGCGGAGAAAAACCGTTCGAGCTTGCCCCCGACTTATCGAAGACGAGATCCAGGTTGGTCGATTTGACCCGCTCGAGCACGACATCAGTGATCTCCTTTAAGATGCTTTCTCGCATGCGCTGCACCTGTTGCTGGAGTTGCTGTTCGCGCGTCTGACGGAATTCGGTGATCTCGCGTTCCATGTTTTTGATGTTGGCGATCTTCTCGTCCCGCTGTTTGGCTTTCTGCGTCTTTGCCTCGGCACTCAGCGCGGGCGCATCGAGTTGGCTGGTGATTCTGTTGATCTCGTCGAGTGCTTTCTTGTAAGCGTCCGCGCGCTCATCGTACTCCTTCTTGGCGGCGTTCTTTGCCTCGTTGAGCTTGGCTTCTGCGTCTTTCGTTTTCGAGTATTCCTTAAACACGCGGTTCATGTCGACCGTACCCACGTTTAGTTCTGCTCCAGTGGCGGTCGCCATCCGGAGCGAGAGAATGACGGCAGTGCAGGTGAATGCGGATCGGATAGGCATTTTCATCGGTCGGGTGTTTCCTTTCAGTTAGGACGAGACTCCAAGCGGCACTTTGCTGCTCACGGCGTGGCAGTGACATCGCCGTCGATCAGCATCTGTCGGATCGGCAGATCGAGTGGCAGACCTCGATTGAAGTCATCGCGATCGGCGAGGAGAGCGCGGTTAATATTCAAAAGTGATGGTTGTAGCGACGCGAGTTCGATCGTGCTGACGCGCAGTGTCAACTCGGCACCGGGTTTTCTGAGCAACCCCTTCTCGAGGCGAAGTTGATACGCAGACTCCCCACTCGCTTGCGTTGCGAAAGGTGGACGCGACGGGCTGTGCGAAATGGACGCAGGTCCGTTGTTTCCGCCTAACCTCCCGAATCGCAGCGCCCCGATCGCGCAAACAATAAGCGCGAGCGCCGCTGCCAGCTGCGTGAACGGAGTTCGGGATGCGGTCCAGAATCTCTGCACCGCGGCCGTCCACGGCTGGGAAGCACCGCGCTGAACTGGATCGGGTCGTTCCGCAAGCAACCGCCGATGAAGAAGAAGCTCGACGCGCTGCGGAAGCACCGGCCCCCGACTGAGCGATTCGTCGCGCTGATTCGCTGCGGTCCGAAGCGCCGTCTCCACCGGAAACCGGGACCCGAGTGCCGCATGCAGGCTTTGTAGCCTGTCGGGCGGGATTGCTGCTCCAGAATCGGACAGGCGATTGTCGCGCCGGTCTGCCACTTCGCGCAGGCCGACCGAAACATGGTCAAAATCCTTATCCATCTGCCCTCGTTAGGTTCGACTCAATCAACAGCTCCAGTAGCTTCGCTTTGCAGCGGGTGAGGCGCGTACAAACCGTCTTCGGATTCATGTTCCGCACGAGCGCTATCTCACGAAAGGTGAGCTCGCCGAAAAAGTGGAGATGAATTAAATCGCGGTCGTCCTCCGAAAGTCGTTCCAAGGCGCGGTCCAGGATCACGGCCCGGTCTTTCTCAGCTGTCGCGTCGCATGGTGATTTCGCCGTTTCGTCGCGGTACTCCGCCGATTCGCCGATCGGAACCAGGAGCGTCAAACCTCGCTTTGTTGCCGATTTCCGACGGAAAAGGGTGCGCGCCTGCTGCGACGCGATCCCAAACAGCCACGCCCGAAACGGTGCGCGACCTGAGAACGTGTCGATCCCGCTGATTGCCGCTTCCAGCGCGGCCTGCGCAGCATCCTCAGCGTCTTCTTGATCGAACGAGTGATACAGACGGTTTGTGAATGTCACGAGCACAGGCCACACGATCGGAAACAGCGAAGTCCATGCTCCCGCGTCGCCGGCGCGACAGTGCTGCCCAAGACGTTCGATCCCTACGAGCGTGGCATCGCTCGTTCGATGACTGGAACGAAGGATCTCCGCATCGCATAACTCGTTTTCAGCTTCCGCTGAGGAAACGCCGTTGGATGCGAACACCGTCAAAGCAGAAGCGACCATGGTTGCGTTTTGATGTTGTGATCCCGTCGAACGGTCTGGCCGCGCTGTAACGGGCCTCACCAGGTTAGTAGCAATCGGCCGCACAAATACTTCACCTTCACCGAACTTTTCGTCGAGCAAACCGCGCGACAAAGTCACGTGTTCGGTGCTGATATTGTATGGCGCTGACGCGCGCCTGCACTCATCGCCCGCTCCGCAGCCGCGGCCGGGCGTGCCCCATTAATCCGCCCACAAAGCCAGCGGCCTTCAAACGAGCTTTTGCAGTTACTCGAGCAGCGCCCGCTCTTCACATAGCAACTGCTCCGATGAAATCTGCGCCTTTTCCGTGGCGGCATCCTCCACATGTCCGAGGGCAGCAAGGACGGCCGAATGGACGACAAGCGCCGATGCGGTGAGCGCGTTCGGGGGGACATTGATGCCAGTGTAAACGGCAAGCGCATCATCGGCTTTTCCAAGTTTCAGGCGGGCCAGTGCGAGCAGCGTGCGATGCGGCAAACTCGCGGGCTCGCGCTCGACGAGGCTGCTCGCGAGTCGCTCGATGCTGGCGACTGCGTCGCTGTTATCGGTCCTTGGCTGCTGGTTATCTGGATTTCGTGCCGTGGCGTTCACGCCATCCCTGCTGAGCAGCAGACGCATATAGGCTTCATCGTTCTGCACCGCGGTGTCGTTAGGCCAGAGCGCGAGCATGTCTGCGAGGACGGCGTGGATCTTCCGCGTCTCATGGCTTCCTTGGGCAGCGCGGAGACGTCCCTGTTGTGCGGCACGCAGTTTCGGGTTCGCTGCCGCAGCCGTGGTATAGGCGCGTTCGGCAATTGCGCTCGCGCCATTCTTCTCGGCGTAATCGGCGAGCGTCATCAGCTTGCCGACCTCTCCGCCGGCGGCTTCAAATGCGCGCTGCCAGTTGTTTTCGGACGCGGCCGTTTCGCCAAGCTGCGCGTTGCAGCGCGCGAGATACATCCGCTGCACGACGGCCTCGAGCGGGAAGCGCTCGCTCTCGAGGAGTTGCTTGATGTCAGCCCAGCGGCCGAGGGCGCCAAGCGCGTCGACATGTTGCAAAAAAAGATCTCGCGTGAGCAATGTCTTCTCGAGCGGAATGACATCGAGCTGCCGCTGGTAGTCACCTTTCGAGTTCAACCAGGTCGCGAGTGTCGTTAGGCCAGCGGCATCGCCATCCTTGAACTCGTTGATACCGCGCTCGATCAGCTCACTGCGCCGCGCCGGCTCCTCGTGCTCGAGCAGATCAAGCGCGAGCAATTTCTGCGGCGCTCGCGCGAGAGGATGAGCCTCGAGCGCTCGGCTTAAACCCGCGGCGGTCGAGCTGACGCCGACTGCTTCGCCGGCCGGCCGGCTGAGCAGCTGACGCGCGAGAACGGTCAGGGCCTCAAGGCCAGCCGCGGTTGGCGTCGCGCCGATCTTCTCGACGCGCGACCACGCTTCACGCATGCGCGTCTCACTCTCGGCTGATGCACCGGCCAACGCTGCCGCCGACAGTTCGAGCAGTGCTGCCTGCAGCTGCTCGCGATC
>JBHENE010000132.1:0-27991 GCA_046262215.1 Chthoniobacterales bacterium
AGAGGCGATCGAACCCATCCGGATCGGTGTTGTCGAAGAAGTGCAGCTGCATCGGATCGTGCGCTGTGCCGAGCGCGTCAGCCACGAATTGCGGGCCGAGCGCTGAGCCCCCAATGCCGATGAGCAGGATGTGGCGAAACCGATCGTCGGCCGCCGTCGCGATCTTGCCGGCGTGGACAGCCGCGGCGAATTCTTTGATCCGGCGATTGGTCTCCGTCACGTCCGCCTGCAGCTCCTCCGGCGCGAGTGCCGCGTCACGCAGCCAATAGTGTCCGACCATTCGCTGCTCGTCGGGGTTCGCGATTGCGCCACGCTCCAGCTCCTCCATTGCGGCGAACGCCTTTTCCACGCGCGGTCGCATTTGCTCGAAGAAGTCGTCGCCGAAGTTCATTCGGCTGATGTCGAGCGACACTCCTGTGTCAGCTTGTTCGATGAAGTACTTCTGGAAACGCGGCCACTGAGAGTTCGCGGTCATGGTGCAGCTAATGAGATTTTCGCGCCGGCGAGAAGTTTTAACGCGAAGGGTTCGCGGTCGCAGCAGGACGCGCCGGCGAAGCCGACACCTCCGCATCGGGAGCGACCTCGTATTCCGGCTTCGCCACACCGAGTAGCCAATGATCGAACCAGCCGACGATGTGCTGGAGCCGCTCGATGCGATGCCACGGCTGACCGGAGCGCGACAGCTCGTGCGTCTCGTTAGGAAACTTCACCATCACAGTCGGGATCTTCCGAAATTTGAGCGCGCGGAACATCTGCTCACCACCGGCGCTGCTTGGAGTGCGCGTATCGGTCTCGCCGAGGATCAGCATCAACGGCGTCTTGACGTTCTTAATATAGGTAATTGGCGAGCGGGCTTTGAAATCCTCCTGCTGCTCGAACGGCGGGCCCTTGAACCAGGACGGGTGGAACAAGGTGAAATCCGCGGTGTACCACCAATCCTCCCAGCTCGCGATGTCGCGTTGCGACACGGCCGCGGCGAAACGATCGGTATGGCCGACCACCCAATTCGTCAACAGTCCGCCGCGGCTTCCGCCGGTCACGCCGAGCTTCTTTTCGTCGACGTAGCCGCGCTTGATCAGCTCGTCCACACCGGCCATCAGGTCCTGATAATCGTCGCCCGGATAGTGATACTGGATGATGTTTCCGAACTCCTGGCCGTAGGTCGTGCTGCCACGCGGATTTGGATAAAGTACGACGTAGCCCTTCGCCGCCATCCACTGGAATTCATGCTCGAAGATATAGCCGTAGGCGGTGTGCGGCCCGCCATGGATGTTCAGAATCAGCGGATACTTCTTCGCGGCGTCGAAGCCCGGCGGTTTCTGCACCCACGCCTGCACTTTCTTGCCGTCGAAACTCGTGTACGTGATCTCTTCCGGCTCGGTGAGGGTCAGCTGCGAGAAGAGGCCGTCGACGACGTGCGTGATCTGGCGCGGCTCGCCGCCTTTCGCCGGTAGAACGAACAGGTCGTTCAGCTGCGTCGCCGTCGATAAGACATAGACGATCTTTGAGCGATCCGCCGAGGTGCGAAAACGCACAACCGCCTGATTCCCGTGCGTCAGATCGGTTGGCGCGCCGGACGTCACGTCGAAAGAGGCGAGGATGGTCCGGCCTTCCTTCCCGTAAAGTTCGAGGATCGATTTTCCGTCGGGCGTCCAGACTGGCTCGTTCCCGCCGCCACCGCGCGGTGCGGAGTTATCGCCAAAGACCCCGGCGCCGACATCAAAGTCGAAGCCCCCGGTCAGGTTCCGCGGTTTCGCTCCCTCCGTCAGATCGCAAACCCAGAGATCGGGCTGCGTGTATGACTGCACGGGTTCAACGACGGAGGCGGTGAATGCGATCTGTTTTCCGTCCGGGCTGACCGCCGGATTGTTCACGTCGAGGTCGAGCGTGTTGATTTTCGTTGGCTCGCCGCCAGTCGTCGGCACGGAGTAAATCTCCGTCCGCGGAAGTTGATAGTATGGCTCGGCCACGTGCAGCGACGTGAAGAAGATCCGCGACGCGTCTTTCGCCCAGAGTGCGTCGCCTTCATCGAAACGCCCGGAGGTCAGCTGCTTCGGCTGCACTTTTTCATCGGCGCTCCGCGGTGCGGTGATCAGCCAGATGTGCTGGGGGCGCTTGGGATCGAGATAGCCTTCGTCATTCGAGCGGTAGACGGCACGCGTGACAACGTGCACATCGCTTTCGCGCTCCGGTTCGGATTCTGTTTTTGGAGCCGGCACTGCCGGTTTTTGGTCGGCCGCGGCGCTTGCTTCTGAAGCGCCTGCTTTTTTGGCTTCCTCTTCCTTCCGCTTCTTCTTCTCTTGCTTCGCGAGGTCTTCAGGATTCGCAGCGCTCGTGAACGCGATCAGCCGCCCGTCCGGGGACCATTTCGGATTACCTGCGCCTTTCGGCATCTCGGTGAAGACGAACGAGTCGCCGCCGCCGATCGGCAGCATGCAAAGCTGAGGCGGTTCGGGTTTTCCATCTTTCTCCGCCGAGCGCACGAAGAGCAGAAACTTCCCGTCGGGCGACCAGCGCGGCGCGCCGTCACGCTTGCCGTTGGTGAGCTGATGCGGCGGCTCACTCCCATCAGTCAGCACCGACCAAATAGCAGTTTCATATCCTTCCTTTTTCTCGTTCGCCGTCACGCGGACGAACGCGGCGCGTGATCCGTCCGGTGATACTTGTACGTCGCCGATCCAGACGAAATCGAAGAGATCTTTTTCGGTGATATTGCGCTTCGTGCCTGTCGCTGGTGCCGGTGCGGCGGCAGCGAGGTGAAGAGCGATCCAAAACGTGAAGCAGAGCCGAAAGAGGCGGAAGAGCATCTCGCGAGCTAACGGGAAACGCGTCCGGATGGAAAGCGCAGAGACGAGCGCGACCGCTTAATGTCCGAAGGGACACTTGCCCACCGAAGCCGGCTTCGTGGCGTCGAAGGGAGCCCGCCAGTCGGCCTCGACGGCGCGTCCGGAATATTGCCGCGCTTCCGTCGATTCGCCGAAATCGCTCAGCATCGGGTTGATGCTCCCTTGCAGCTCCACATCGCGCTCCCGGATTGTCTCCTGCATCCGCTTCCATTTTCCGTCGGCACGCAGTCGTTCGAATTGCTCGTGCGGATTGAAGATCATTGTCGGCCACGGGAATTGCCGCGCTAGCCGCGAGCTGTTCGGGTGCATGCCGATGACGTAAAGAGCCTGACCGGCGAAACTGAATGAGAACTGCGGGTCCGTCGGGTCAGATTGCGCAGTGTGGTCCCAGTCAAAATGCGTCGCGTCGAGCCGGTTCAACTGCTGCAGTTGGCTCCAGAGCGCACCCTCGAACTGCTGTTCGGTTTGGTGCGTCGGCCCACGGAATACCGCAACGAAAGTCGCATACTCGCTGTCGCGCCGAATGTCGGAACGGGTGAACTCATACAGATCGCGCGCGAGTGCAGCCGTTGTCTCGGTGTCAACGATCTGCCGATACGTCGCGAGAGCGTAAGACTCTGAATTGAAAGCGGCACGTGCGCCGACGCAGGGGAAGGTGTGTCCCATCACTAGCTCTTGGAACGCCGCGTGCGCTTCGTCTTCGAATGCGCGGCTGCCGTTGCCGCTCGCGATCCGGCTCGGCACGAATCCGCCCTTCTCCGCCAGTTGCAAGCCGGCTGCGGCCGTCGCTGCACCCCCGCTAAATCGGTTCTGTTCCATGCGCTATTTACTCCAGATACGAGCCACACTACGCGTCCGGCTGCAGGAAATACGCGGCGCCAGTCGGTTTCTCCGCAGAAAGCGTCGCACGGCCGACAGGGGCGGTGCAGCCGTTTGCTCTTTACCGCCTCGGAAATACATTGCCGCCTCGTGGACGAACACCTCAACGCCCACACCTCTGCCTTTCGCACCTGGCTCAAACGAATTGCGCTCGGTTTCGGCGCGCTCCTGCTATTGCTCGTCCTGTTCCACCGGCCGATTCTGCAGACGGTCGGTCGTCGCCTCGCTATCCAGCTGGCGGCGAAGCAAAACCTGAAAGTCGATTTCCGGCTGGAGGGTTCGATCGTCGGTGGGCTCTTGCTGCGCAACGTCCATGCCGTCGCCACTGGGCCATCGGCTTTGGAATCCGCGGACGTCGACTTCGTGCGGGTCGACTACAGCCTCTGGGGCTTAATCCGGCACGGCATGTCCGACTTTCTCAAGAACATCGAAGTGCGGAACGCATCGATCACGCTCGATCCCGCGAAAGCGCCGCCGGTCCCGCCGCCGAAGCCGAATCAGAAGTTCACCGTGCCAGCTTTTTTTCCGAATCGTTTAGTCCTTGTCGACATCAATCTGCGCATGGCCGCGCAGCCTAACGACACGATCCTCGAACATCTGAATCTCTCGCTTCTTCCCGATGCGCCCGGCGAGCTCCAGATTGCGAAGCTGCAAATCTCGAGCGGACGAGCGTGGTCTAACGTGACCGCGCAAACGACCTACGCGAACCGCAATTTGTTCCTGCGCAACCTCGTTCTCGATGAGGGGACCCAACTCGCCGAGGTGAATATCGACGCGTCGAAGGTCGGCGAGAACAAGCTCGCGGTGGCTGTGAAAGGGAGTGTCGCAGGCGGCAAGGTCGACACCACATTTGCGATCGGCGCGCCCGATGGAACGCCGCAGACTGACATCAACCTCGATGTCGAGGACACGTCCGTCGACGCGGTGCGGAAATATCTTCAGCCGGCCGAAGCGGCGAAAAAGCGAGACGCAACGAGCGCGGTCGCTGGAGCTGCGGCAGCCGCGGGTGGCGCTGAACCCACGAAAGACGAGGCGGCTGGCCTGATCCCTTCCTGGATCAACGGCCGGGTCAAGAAACTGTCGGTCAAGCTAGGCGGCAAAGCCGACCAGCCGAGCTCATGGAACGGTCGCATCGCCGCAGAAATTGATGATCTCGCAACTGGCGGCGCGACCTTTGATCATGCGACGGTTGATGTCCAGGCATCTAACGGCCAGGCGCAGATCAACAACGTGGAATTGAGCCGCGGCGCCAACAAGATCACGCTGCAAGGCACGACGGAACTGCCGGATAGCTTTGCCGGGTTTGGACACGAGGCGACGAACATCCAATTGCGCGGGCAGATACCGAGCCTGGCAGATATTACCGCGGGCCTGCCGCAGCCAATTACGGGCAGTGCCGAAGTGAACGGTCAGGTAAAGGTGCAGAACGACACTGTCATGGCGGACGTCGCGCTTGCGGGCGGCCCGATCGATTTCGGGCAGGGGACCGCGCAGCATTTCGTTGCGAAGCTAAAGGCGACCAAGACGATGCCGCCGCCCAACGAGCAGCGTCCGTACTACGATCGCTTGACGTCCGATGTGACCTTCGACGTTTCCGATGTCCGCGCGAAAGAGTACGCGATCGACTCGATCGTCGGTCAGGTGCAGAGCGCCGGCGCACACTTGCAGGTGCAACAACTGCTCGTTAGCCGCGCGCAAGATCAAGTCGCATTGAGCGGCACGTACGAGCTGCCGCAGGACTTCGCGAAGGCAGCTTCGCAGCCGGCCGCGATCGACTTCTCGCTGGATGTTCCGCAAGTCGGCGCGTTCTGGGCCGGCGATGCGCTGATGACGGGAAACGTGCAGGGAAGCGGGCGGATTAACTATCAGCAGCAAGTTGGCGACGGCTATTTCGACATCTATGCGTCCAACCTGCAGGCGCGGCAGCTCACGGTGCACGAGCTAAGTGTGCAAGGCACGACCGCGAACAACGTCGTCTACCTCAACGACCTGACGGCGCGCCTGAACGCCCACGACATCATCGATGCGCACGGGCAAGTCGCCGTGCAGGCGCCGTATCCGTATAGTGGCGAACTGGCGGTAAAGATCGCAAACCTCTCCGCGTTCGAGCCGGTGCTAAAAAGCGCGCTCGGCAAGGAGACACCGCTCGCTGGAGCGCTGGCGGTGAACTGGCAAGGCCGCGGCGTCGGCGGTCGTTTCGATGATGGCGGCGCGCTGAGCGTGAAGCTGGAGAACGGCCGCTACGGCGGCCTCACGAACCTGAAAGCCAACATCGACGCGAGCTACACTCCTGAAGCGCTGGACGTGCCGCTCCTTTTCTTCTCAAGCGACAAGCTGTTGTTCCAGGCTGATGCGCGGACCAGTGATGGGCACCTTGAGATTTCGAACATTCAGATCGTGCAGGACAAGGCGAAGTACGCGAACGGCTACGCCTCCATTCCATTCGAGTGGAAGAACCTCGGATCCGATCAGCCGCTGATCGCGGCAGAGGGGAACCTGCTTGTGAATTTCCAATCGGAGAATCTCGACATTCAAAAGCTGGCAAAAGATCTCGGCACCACCGCGCCGGTCGCCGGCCTGGCAAATGTGAAATTCGATGCGAACGGCACGGTTGACGATCTTCACGCCACACTTGATCTGCAGCTCACCGGCTTGCGCTCCGAGAAGCTGAAGGAGTTCACGCCGGCCACGTTCGGCATCATCGCGCGTGTCGAGAACAAACAGCTCGTGATCGACGGGAAGCTGGCGCAGGCGCGGATCGAGCCTGTGCAGATCAACGCGAAGATGCCGCTCGATGTCGCGAAGATCATCGAGAACAAGAAGTTCGACGACCAAACGCCGGTGCAAGGCAGCGTGCGGATGCCGCGCAGCTCGATCAACTTCGCGCGGCAGTTCGCGCCGGCAATTGAGCGGATCGACGGCAATCTCGCGCTCGATGTGAACATCGGCGGCACGGTTGCGAAGCCGAGCCTGAGCGGCAGCGCGGAGAGCACAATCAACGCGATCCGCTTTATCAACCCGACGATTCCATCCGTCACAAATTTCACCGCGCGGCTCTCCTTTGCCGGCGACCGGCTGGAGCTCCAGCAGTTCAAAGGCGAACTCGCCGGTGGGCCGTTCACCCTTTCGGGGCAGGTGACGTTTCCGAAGTTGACGGAGCCGATGTTGGCGCTGCAGCTGAATGCAAGTGCCGTCCTCGTCGCGCGTAACGACAACCTGACCGCGCGAACGGATGCGAACCTCCGCGTCGCCGGTCCCTTAAATAGCGCTTCGGTGACTGGTTCGGTCGCGTTAACGAACAGTCAGTTCCTGAAGAACCTAGACCTCATTCCGATCGGCGTCCCTGGCCGTCCGCCGCCAGCGCCGGCTCCGCCTTCTGCTGGCACGCCGGAGTTGTCGTTCCCGAACCCGCCACTGCGCGACTGGAAATTCGACGTCGCGATCACGACGAAGGATCCATTTCGCATCCGCGGAAATCTCGCGAACGGCGGCGCGCTAGTGGACATGCGCCTCAACGGCACCGGCCTTAAGCCGCTGCTGAATGGCTCCGTGCGACTGCAGAACGTCGAGGCGACGCTGCCGTTCAGCCGGCTCGAGATCACACAGGGCTTCATCTATTTCAACCCCGAGGATCCGCTGAATCCGGGGCTCGATCTGCAAGGCACATCCGTCATCCGCGATTACACCGTGCGCGTGTACGTTTACGGCACCGCAAACTCGCCCGAAGCGGTCTTCACGAGCGAGCCGCCGTTACCGCAGGAGGAAATCATCTCGCTGCTCGCGACCGGAACGACGCGCGAGGAACTGACCAGCGGGGGCAATGTGCTTGCCGGCCGCGCGCTCATGCTGGTAGGACAGCAGCTCTATCAGAAGGTGTTTAAAAAGGGCCAGTCGAGCGGCAACACGAATTCAGTCTTCGACCGGCTGCAGGTGGATATCGGCGGCACTGATCCGCGCACTGGCCAGCAGACCGCGACGGCGCGTTATCGTGCGACGGATAAGGTGCAGCTCATCGGCGAGATCGGCGTGCAGGGAGATTTTCGCGGCACGGTGAAGTATCTGGTTCGCTTCCGATGAACAAGAGCCGCGAGCGCATTTCAGGCGGCGATGTTCTAGCCGCACGTTTCGCGAGGTCATTGCCTCTTGTTGTCGCGCTGATCGTCGCGGTCGTTTTCTCGCGAGCGGCTCAGGCGCAAGACACCGTCAACACCGGCCGATCACAGGAACGGGACAAGGCGCAAAAGCGCGTCGGCAAGGAACAGGAAAAGATCGCGCAGAACTCGAACGTCGTGATCAACGGCGCGACCGCGTTCAAGGAAGAAGAGCTGCGCTCGCAGCTTAAAGAGCAAATCACCGCGATTTCAGAGCTTGGTCTGACAGCCGCGCGCGCCGACGACGCGGCGTTTCTTCTCCAGCTCTATTACCGGAAGAACGGCTACGAAAAAGCCGACGTCCGTTACACGATCAGTGGCAGCCGGCTGCGGCTGGACATCAATGAAGGGCCGCACGTCACGGTCGGAAACGTCAACTTCGTCGGCAGCGACCATTTCCCGGCGGAAAAGCTGCTCGATTTCTTCATCGGACCGACGCGGGAGCGTTACGGGAAAACGGCGAAAACGTTGCCGTTTGTGCGGAATGATCTTACCGAAGGCGTCGATCTCGTCCGCCGGCTCTACATCTCCGACGGCTATCTGAACGTCGTCGTACAGGAGCCGCACTATTCGTTTTCGCCTGACGGCACGCAGGTGAACATGACGGTGGCCATCGTCGAAGGGCGGCAGTATTCCTTCGGCAACGTCAGCTTCGGCGGCAACACCGTTTACGGCGCCGACGAACTCCGAAAGGAACTCGACGGGCTCCTGGCAGAGCCCTACACGGACCGCCGCGTGGCGGACATTCCGCGCCGCCTCCAGACTTACTACAAGGCGCGCGGTTACCATGACGTGAAGGTCGATGCGGTCGGAACGCCGACCGCAGCCAGCGCCGGTCGCGTCCCTGTCCGCGTCACGATTGCAGCAGGGCCCGTCTACTACTTCGATGGCTCAACCGTCACCGGCCTGCAGAAGCTGCGTCCGAGCTATGTGACCAAGCGGTTCAGCAAACTGAGCGGCAAGAAATACGATCCCAAACTCGTCGACGAAAAGTTCCGCGAGATGATGAAGAGCGGCCTCTTCAACATTCTCCAGATCAAGCCGGAGCCGGTGAATGGCAACCAGCTGAGGCTCGACATCACGGCTGAGGAGGCGAAGAGCAGGGAATTCGGATTTTCACTCGGTTACGGCAGCTACGCCGGGCTGATCGTCGGCGCCTCCTATCGGGAGCGGGACCTCTTCGGCTACGGGCGGCCGCTGACGACTTCGGCGGAATATTCGAGCCGCGGTTACAAAGCGGACATTCTTTACGAAGATCCATACCTGTTCGACACCGAGAACCATCTGAAGGCACGCCTCTCCGCCTTGACCTATGATTTCGACGGCTACTCGAAGTTCGAGGTGGGGGGGCGCCTCGACCTCGAACGCAACTTCACCAAGCAGTATACGGTGGGCGGCTTCTTCGGCTCCCGACACGTCGAGGTCACCAGCGCGTCGATCGATCCGATCTTCCTCGGCCGCACTTCGTATCTCGTTAACTCCGTCGGCTACACTCAGCGGCTCGATCTCCGGAAAAGCCCGCTCGTTTCCCCGCGCGGCTTTGTCTTCGACCAGACGCTCGATTACGCCGGCAGCGGGCTCGGCAGCCAAATCGACTTCGTTCGGGCGACTGGACGCGTTAGTTATTACCTCTCGTTTGCGCAGCAGAAACCTGACGTTGTTGACGTGAACACCGCGCCGGAGGATCACGCTTCGCCGGCAGTGCGCTGGTTCCGCCGCTCGATGCTGGCGTTTGGCGCTCGTGCCGGTGTGATCGAGGACCTCGGTGGCCCCGGCATCCCGATCGACGAGCGGTTCTTCAATGGCGGCGGCACCACCGTCCGCAGTTTCGCTGAACGCGATCTCGGCCCGCAAGACCGCGGCAATCCAATCGGCGGCGAATACTTCAGCGTCTTCAACGCCGAGTACAGCTTCCCGATTTACGGCGAACTGCAGTTGGCTGTGTTTGCCGATGCCGGCAATCTAGTGGCCAATGCGGCTGACGCGGGCTTCGCCGACATGCGTTACGCGGTCGGGCTTGGCTTGCGTTATCAGCTCCCGATTGGCCCGCTGCGGATCGACTACGGCGTGAATCCGAATCCAAAAAACGGCGAGGCGTTCGGCGCATTCCATTTCAGCTTCGGCTTCGCGTTCTAAGGTCGCAGTGCATCGCCTGCGACAGCACCGATGAATCGCTGCACGTATCTGCTCCCGATCCGCCGCAGCGCATTTTCAGCTGAGGAAGCGCGTGATGCCGCTGATTACTTTGGAACGCTCACCGCCGCGGATTGCGAAGTTATCGTTGTCGACGGCTCGCCGGACGACGTCTTCGCACAGCACGCAAACCTCTGGGCGAGCATCTGCCGTCACCAGCGCGTGGACCGCCGCTTCGGTTACATGAACGACAAGGTCAACGGCATCCACACTGGCGTCGAGATCGCGTCGTGTGAGAAGATCATCCTGGCGGACGACGACATTCGCTACACGGCCGGCGACGTGGATAAAATGTGTGCGTTGCTCGATCAAGCAGAAGTGGTTCGCCCGCAGAACTACCTTTCTCCTTCACCCTGGTGGGCGCGCATGGAAGCTGCGCGGATGCTAATCAACCGCGCGAGTCTGAAGATCGGCGACTACCCGGGCACGTGCGCATTTCGTCGGTCCACGATGCTGCGCGTCGGGCACTACGATGGCGACGTGCTCTTCGATAACGAAGAGATTATCCGCCACTTCGCGACCGCTGGTGCCACGATCGATTACGCCATCGATTTCTTCATTCACAAACGTCCGCCGCAGCTCGCGAAGTGGAAAGAACAACGCCCGCGTCAGGCTTACGAAGACTTCGCGCTCCGCAGCAAGACGGCAGCGTTTGTCGCGATTCCGATCGTGGTTCTTGTCAGCCTCATCGCTGCTGGTGTCTTGGGACTGCTCGCGTCAGTCTTGCTAATCGCACTGGTGGCCGTTGCAGTTGCGATTCTTGGTCGTGCGCGGGGTGAAGCGGAGAGTTTTTTCCCGGCTACGATCCCATTCTACGCGCCGCTCTGGGTCTTCGAACGCGCGGTTAGCACTTACTGGGCGATCTACTGGTATCTGCGCTATGGCGGGTATCCGTTCGGTGACAAATTGCTGACGAAAGGCATCGGGCGGGACTGGGTCGCGGGCGGCAAAGTCGCTGCCGAAGCAGCTGCGCAACAACCGCACAAATGAGCGACAAAACGCCTGAGCTTGGCGACATCCCGCACGATCAATTCCGCAAACATCTTCACGAGGTTGCCGACTGGATCGCCGATTATCGCGAGAACATCGCGAGCTACCGCATCTCGCCCGATAAACCAGCCGGTGCGATTCGCGCTCTGCTACCGAAGACCGCGCCGGAAGAAGGCGAGCTGCTCGCAGACATCATCAGCGACATCGACCGCGTCATCATGCCTGGCGTGATGCATTGGGCGCATCCGGATTTCATGGGCTACTTCGGCGCGACGACGACAGCGCCGGGAATTCTCGCGGAGATGATCGCAGGCGCGCTGAACGTGAACGCAATGACATGGCGGACGTCGCCGGTGGCGACCGAGCTCGAAACGCTCGTTCTCGAATGGCTGCAGCAGTGGCTCGGTCTAACGAATGAATTTCGAGGCGTGGTCTACGACACCGCTTCGATCTCGACAATGCACGCATTGGCAGCTGCGCGCGAAGAAGCTGCGCAATCCGTCCGCGCGCTCGGCATCTCCGGCCGCGCCGAGGTGCCGATGTTTCGCGTTTACACGTCCGACCAGGCGCACAGCTCGGTCGACAAAGCGGCGATCGCGCTCGGGCTCGGCGAAAAGAACGTCCGCCGCGTCGCGAGCGATGGGGAGTTTCGCATGAACCTCGAGGCGCTGCGGGCGGCTGTGGCTGAAGACTTGGGCAACGGGTTCAATCCACTGGCGGTCGTCGCGACCGTCGGCACGACGTCTACCGCCAGCGTCGATCCCGTCCCTGAAATAGCGGCTCTGTGTCGCGAGCATGGAATGTGGCTCCACATCGACGCGGCCTACGGCGGGGGCGTCGCGCTTCTGCCGGAATGCGAGTGGGTGACGCGCGGATGGAACGAGGCCGACTCGTTAGTCGTGAACCCGCACAAGATGCTCTTCGTCCCATTCGATTTCAGTGCGCTCTATGTGAAGCGGATCGAGCGGTTGCGCGACGTTTTCACCCTCGTGCCGGAATACCTGCGCGGCGACGCTGCCGGCGCGGAGGTCAATTACATGGACTACGGCGTTCAGCTCGGTCGCCGGTTTCGCGCGCTCAAAGCGTGGGTGGTTTGGCGGACATTTGGCCGCGCTGGAATCGCCGCGCGCATTCGAGATCATCTGCGGCTGGCGCAGCTCTTCACCCGCTGGGTGGAAGAGGATCCGCGTTTTGAGATTTCAGCACCGACGGTGATGGGCGTGGTCTGCTTCCGCATCAAGGCAGATGACGATGATGCGGCCGATCGACTAAACAGCCGTGCGGTCGAGATGATCAATGCTGGTGGCGAGACGTACTTGATGCAGACCAAGCTCCGGGGACGAAGTGTGATGCGCTTGGGTCTCGGCAATCTCCTGACCAAAGAGGAAAACGTTCGCCGTGCCTGGGAGATCGTTCAGCGCGCCGCCTTGGATCTTACGGGATCGCTTCGAGTTGGATGACCGTCGGCGGAGTGACCCGATCCGGGTAGCGCAGGCTGCCAGCCTGCTGGTCTCGGCAGCCTGCCGAGACGAACTTTCACCAGCGGCGCGCGCGCGACAGCATTCCAAGTTTCTCCAATGTTTCCGGCAAGCTGCCGGAAACTGCAGGCTGGCAGCCTGCGCTACCCAGACAACCTTGCGGCGCTAGAATGACGATTTATCTTTCGTGACCTAAGCGGTGCCGCTGCACGGTCTGCTTCATCGGAGTTCCTTCTATGCCCCAGTATCAAAAGCTCGGCGAAATCCCGCGTAAACATCATATCTGGTTTCATCGGAACCACGGCGCCAAGACCTACAAAGACGAAGGCATCGCCTACGAACACGTGATCACGTCCGAGGGCTTCAATGAAGCTTACTCGATCATGTATCACATCCGGCCGCCGACCCGCGTGCGGAGCGTCGAGCTTTTGAAGAACGAGCCACTGAAAAGAGCGGGCGAAGCGCCGCTGCGGCACCATCACTTAAAGGCAGGGCATGTGCCGCGGCAGGGCGATCTGTATACCGGGCGCATTCCGATGATGTTCAATCAGGATATGGTCGCGTATCGGCACAAGCCGGCGACCACCTACGGTGAGTACGAGTATTACCGGAACGGTGGCGCGGACGAGGTCATCTTCGTTTTCAAAGGCAGCGGGACAGTTGAATCGATGTTCGGGAAGCTGCGTTATCGCGCCGAGGATTACATCGTCATCCCTCGTGGGATCACTTACCGGCTGGTCCCCGACAACGTACTCGAGGAAGATTATCTCATCCTCGAATCTACGGGACCCGTTCGCATTCCGCGTCGCTATCTAAACCAGGACGGCCAAATCCGAATGGGTTCACCGTATTCCGAGCGCGACTTCCATGGCCCCTCCGAATTGCTCACCATCGACAAGGATGAGGACGTGCAAGTGCTCGTGAAAGATGGCGCGCGGTGGACGCGTGTGGTGCATGCGCACCATCCTTTCGACGTCCTCGGGTGGGACGGTTTCATGTATCCATTCACCTTTAACGCGCAGGACTTTGAGCCGATCACCGGCACAGTGCATCAGCCGCCGCCGATCCATCAAACGTTTGAGGTGAAGGGCTACGTCATCTGCACGTTCGCGCCGCGTCTGCTCGACTATCATCCGGAAGCCGTGAAGATCCCGTGGGTGCATGACAACGTCGAAGCCGACGAAGTGCTCTTCTACGTGCGCGGTAATTTCGGCTCACGCAAAGGCATCGAAGCGGGCTCAATGACGTTGCATCCGCGCGGCATTCCGCACGGCCCGCATCCGGGCACGATCATGGCGAGCAAAGACGCCGTCCGCACCGAGGAACTGGCCGTCATGTTCGATACCGAACACACGCTGGAGCTGACCGAGCAGGCAGTAGCGCTCGACGACGAGAAGTACCCGCTTAGCTGGTTGGATTGATCGGCGGCGTCGTGACGCACGACGTCTCCGCCGAGCGGCTGCGGCTTAAAGGTTCGTGCCGACTTGGTGGTAAGTCCGCCCACCCGGCTCTTGAGGTCGCCGCGGAGTAGGAGCGGCGGCAACGCTCGCGCTTTGGCTCGTGCTGCGCGATGTACTCGTCGTGCTCGGGATGTTCGTGGGAGTGCTTTCGCACCCGCTGAAGGCGGACATGGCGATGAGAGCGGTCACGGCGGCGAGAGATAATTTGTGCATGCGCGTTACCATAGACAATCTAGGGCAATCAGTGCAACGACATTGTTATCCAGCACCCGTGGCAGGAAGAGGCTTCGGTCTTGACGGATCGAATGCGTGTGGGACACGCTGATCCGTATGGGCACAGCCAACGCCAAGCTGCTGCAAGGCACGCTCGACATGCTGATCCTGAAGGCGCTGATGCATGGCGAAATGCATGGCTACGGCGTCGCGAAACGCATTCAGCAGCTCGCCAGCGACGCGGTGACGATCGAGGAGGGTTCGCTCTATCCCGCGCTACAGCGGCTAACCAGACAGGGCTGGCTCAGTGCCGAATGGGGCATCTCGGATAAGAACCAGCGCGCGAGATTTTACAGTCTGACGCGCGCCGGCCGGAAGCAGCTCGCGGTGGAGGAGGAGAATTGGCAGCGCCTCTCTGTTGCGGTTTCGCGCATCCTGCGGAGCGCGTGAGATGAACTGGGTGCGGCTTGCTCGCGCGCGGCTTTTCGGTCTGCTTCACAAAGCAAAGCTGGAAGCGGAGATGGAGGAGGAACTTCGTTTCCACCTCGCAATGCGTACGCAGGAGAACCTCGCGCGTGGAATGTCGCAGCCGGATGCATTACGCGCAGCCGAGCGACAGTTCGGCAACGTCGGGCTCATCAAGGAGCAATGGCGCGATGTGAGCGGTGGCGGGGCGATCGAGGTGTTCTGGCGCGATCTCCGTTTTGCCGCGCGAATGCTGCTAAAAGACCGCCTCCTCACCGTTATCGCGGTATCCGCCCTGGCGCTTGGAATCGGCGCGAACACGGCGCTCTTCACCGTGCTGAGCAGCGTTCTTCTCCGCCCACTGCCCTATGCCCAGCCTAACGAGCTGACGAGGGTATGGAGCAGCGACAGCGGACAGAGCGCGGTACGTTTGAAGAATTCCTACCCCGATCTGCTCGATTTCCGGGCGCGCAATTGCTCCTTCGATTCGTTAGGCGCATTCGTTGCCGGTGGGTTCTTAACCAACAACAACCACGGCGAGGTGGTGGAGATACAAGCCGCCGCAGTTACGTCGGATATTTTCCCGATGCTCGGAGCAGGTGCGGCGTTGGGACGCATCTTTTCCCCGAGCGACGACCAGCCCGGCAATCGCTCGATCATCATCAGCGACAAACTCTGGGAGGAGCGTTTCGCGCGCGCGGCAAACGTGACCGATGCCAGTCTCACGGTGGAAGGAGAGAATTACGCAATCGTTGGCGTGATGCCGCGCGGCTTCCGTTTCCCGGTCCAAAACAGCGATGCGCAATTCTGGGTCACGTTTGGGCGCAACCGCGAGCCATTTCCAGGCGACGCTCTCGGCTATGCTAATCATCGCGACGCACGCTATCTACACTTGTTAGGCCGGCTGAAGCCTGGTCGCACGGCTGCCGAAGCTGAGTCGGACTTGAACGCCATTACTGCCGATCTCGCGACGAAATTTCCTGATACCAATGCGCATTCCGATACATGCGTCGTGACGCCGTGGCTGGCTGACCTGACGGGCAAAGTTCGTCCCGCCCTTCTAATGTTGATCGCGGCCGCAGCATGTCTGCTCGGCGTGGCTTGCGCAAGTGTCGCCAACCTCCTTCTCGCGAGGGGCGGGAAGCGGCGAAAGGAGATCGCGATTCGTGCTGCACTCGGCGCGGGTCAGCGGCGCCTTGCGCGGCAATTGCTGACCGAAAGTTTCCTGCTCGCCCTTGTCGGCGGCGCGGTGGGATTGCTGCTCGCGGTGGCGGGGACGCGCCTGCTCGTTCCTCTGCTGCCGGAAGATTTTCCCCGGGCCGGCGAGATCATGCCGGATGCAGGAGTGCTCGCGTTTACAGTCATCGTCACCGTCCTGACGAGCGGCATTTTTGGTTGCGCGCCTGCGTGGCATTCCGCCCGAACGGATCTCGCGCCAGTGCTCGCTGAGGGCAGCGGCGTGACGAATGGCACCCCCGCCGCTGGACGGCTGCGCGGTGGCCTTGTGGTGGCGGAAATCATACTCTCGTCCGTCCTGCTCGCGTGCGCCTGTTGCTTGATCGACAATGTCTGGCAGCTGCAGAATGCGCCGCTTGGCTTGGCGCCGCAGCATGTGCTGACAGCAAGGATAGCGCTGCCGGATGGAGCCGACCGCGACGAGTGGTCCCCGGCGATCGAATTTTCCACTGAATTGCTTCAACGTGTCCGGCAGCTGCCGGGCGTCGCATCCGCAAGCGCTGTCTCCCGGCTGCCGGCTGTCGCGCCGGAGCCGGCAGTCCGCTTCGGAGTCGTCGGCCGCGAGATACCGGCGGATAGCCTGCCGCGCGCTCGGCCGCGGATCGTCTTTCCGGACTATTTCCGCACCATCGGGATCGCCTTGAAAGAAGGGCGTGAGTTCGACGAAGGCGACACTCGCAACGCGACGCCGGTCGCGATCATTAACGAATCACTTGCGGCAAAGGTCTTCCCGAATGAAAACGCAATTGGCCGTCGCCTCATTCATGAGCAGTGGAACCGGGAACGCGCACTCGAGTGCGAGGTGATCGGCGTCGTCGGCGACACAAAGGCGGACCGATTAAGTGCCGATCAAGCCCTTGAGGTTTATATCCCGTATCGGCAATATCCTTCTACAGGCTTCTCGCTCGTCATTCGGAGCGAAGAAGAGGACGCGACTGTGATCTCTCGTGTGCGCCGCATCGCAACGGAGTTGGACAGCAGAGTGGCGTTTTATCAGCCGAGCACCCTTGAACAACATCTCGACGGCATGTTGATCCAACCGCGGCTGAATTCCGCACTGCTCGCGATGTTTGCCATCGTCGCCGTCGTGCTGACGGCGATCGGCGTTTATGGTGTGATGGCATTTTCTGTGGCGCAGCGTCGGCACGAGATTGGCATCCGTCTGGCGCTCGGCGCGCCGAGATCAGCAATCGTGCAGCTCGTGTCGCGCGAAAGCACGCCGCTCATCCTCGTGGCCGTAGTGGCGGGGAGCCTGTGCAGTCTCCTCGCGCTCCCGCAGCTCGGATCATTCCTGCAACACTCCTCTGGGCACAGCTACTTGATCGTTGCATTCGCCGCCCTTGTGGTCAGCGGCACCGCATTCATCGCGTGCTGGCTGCCGGCACGGCGCGCGGCGCGCGAAGATCCACTCCACGCGATCGGTTTTCGCTAGAGTGTGCGGTTCTTCGTTTATTTGACCTCCGACGGGGTAGCCATAGCTTAGCTATGGCAATGTAACTCGCGGACCGAGCGCGTTCAGATGACGAACAACTGCAAATTGAGCGCACGTTTCCTCACCGCCGCATGCATTCTCGTTTGTTCGGCGAGCCGTGCGCATGGCCAAGGAACCACGGGTTCGTGGCGATCGCTTGCCCCGCTGCCGACAGCCCGGCAGGAACTCGCAACTGCGGTGTTGAACGGGAAGATCTACGTCATAGGCGGATACGATGAAAATCGTCGGTCGACCACCACGGTCGACGATTATAATCCAGCCACGGACAGATGGGCTTCGGCCCAGCCGATTCCATTTGCCAATAACCACAACGGCGCAGCGGTGGCGGCGGGCAAGCTCTATGCGTTCGGCGGTATTTCCAGGTCTACCTTTGTCTATGATCCGATAAACGATTCCTGGTCACCAGTGGCAACGATGCTCTTCGGTCACTCCAATACGGCGGCTGTCGGCGTGATTAACGACAAAATCTATGTGGCCGGAGGCGAAACCGCCGGCAACGCCATGGAGGTTTATGACCCCGCCGCCAATACCTGGACCGCTGTTGCGCCGATGCGCGTACCGCGAAATCACTGCGCAGGCGGCGTGATGGACGGGAAATTCTATGTCGTCGGAGGCCGTCCCACAGCGGAGGCAAGTACGGCGCTGGAGGTGTACGACCCGCAGACAAACAGCTGGTCCAGGCTAGCGTCGATGCCCACAGGCCGGTCCGGTCTCGCGGCTGCCAGCGTGAATGGCGAGCTTTGGACGGTCGGCGGCGAAGACATTTTTAACGGCGCCGTGGAGGTGTACAATCCGACCACAAACGCGTGGCGTCAGTTGCCGACGATGCCCACGCCGCGGCACGGGATTTGGGCCTCAATTGTCGGAAACAGAATCTACCTGCCGGGCGGCGCTACCGAACAAGGCTATGGTGCGAGCGGTGCAAACGATGTTTTCACTGTCGATACAAAGGCCACCTTTGCCAACATCTCCACCCGGCTACGAGTGGAGAAGGAGGATAACGTTCTCATCGGCGGGTTCATCGTCGCCGGCGGCAGCTCCAAGCGGATCCTGCTGCGCGCTCCTGGCGCGTCCGTCCCCCTTCCTGGAACGCTTGCCGATCCCGTGCTCGAACTCTACAACAACAGCGGCAAGCTTATTGGCTCAAACGACAATTGGCAGGATGCTCCGAACAAGCAGGAGATCATCGATACGACGCTAGCACCGCTCGACAACGGGGAGCCGGCGATTTTGACTCGCGTCGCGCCAGGCTCGTATACGGCAGTGGTCCGTGGCGTAAATAGCACGTCTGGAGTGGCCTTGGTTGAAGTTTACGACCTTGAAGCCGGGTCCGCCTCGAAACTTGCGAACATTTCGACGCGTGGGCTCGTGCAGACAGACGAGAATGTGTTGATCGGCGGATTAATCCTGTCCGGAACGGACGCTCAAAAGGTCTTGGTGCGAGCGATCGGTCCATCTTTGACCATACCGGGAGCGCTCGCCGATCCGACGCTGGAGTTGCGCGATGGCAATGGCGGCTTGCTCGCGACGAACGATGATTGGCGAACCTCGCAGGAAGCCGACATCACGAACACTTCGATTCCGCCCTCGCACAATTCCGAATCGGCGATCGTGCAGGTGCTGCCGGTAGGTCGCTACACCGCGATTGTGCGCGGGGTGAACCGCACGACCGGCTTGGCGCTTGTGGAAGCGTACGCATTGGATTGAGCCGGAGTTGACCGGCAGTCGTTTGTTGTTTTTCGGTTCGAAAGCTAGGATAAAGGCAGCATCTCGCCGTGCCCTCGCGTTATCCTCACATGCAAAATCACGAAACTGAACTTCAGGCCGCGTCCCGCCGCATTGCGGATCTTCCGCGCTGTGGCGCAGCACGTGCCGCTAGTCTCGAGCGCTCGTTTCTCGAGATCCTCGAGGCTGTTGGTGAAGACCCCCAGCGTGAGGGATTAATCAAAACGCCGGGGCGTGCTGCGCGGGCCTTTGAGTTTCTTACGGCGGGCTATCGGCAGACGCTCGAAGAGATCGTCAACGACGCGATTTTCCACTCTGAGGCGAGCGAGATCGTGCTCGTGAAAGACATCGAGCTTTACTCAATGTGCGAGCATCACCTGCTGCCGTTCATCGGCAAAGCGCACGTGGCCTACATCCCGAGCGGCAAGGTGATCGGCTTGTCGAAAGTTGCGCGCATTGTTGACATGTACGCGCAGCGTCTGCAGATCCAGGAGAACCTCACAATGCAAATAGCCGATGCGCTGATGCACACGTTGAATCCGCTCGGCGTCGGAGTTGTCATCGAAGCGAAGCACCTCTGCATGATGATGCGCGGGGTCGAAAAACAGAACTCGCTCATGAGCACTTCCTGTCTTCTCGGCACGTTCAAGGAAGACGCGCGCACCCGCGCGGAGTTCCTGGCGCTGCTCGGAAAGTAAGGAGCTGGCGTCATGCTCCTGACGGTAAGCAAACGGCTGGAGTTCTCGGCCTCGCGTCGCCTGTTCGATCGCGAGCTCACGCCGGCGCAAAATTTAGCGCGTTTCGGCGAGGAGAGTACCGCGCGCCACGGCACCGGCCGGAACTACGTAGTCCATTTCATCTTCTCCGGGCGAGTGAACGCCGCGACCGGCATGCTGATGAACATCAGCGAGATCAAGAGCCGGGTCGGACAGGTCCTGCACGATGGCTTCGATCACAAATTCTTGAACGAAGACAACGGTGCCTTTGCGCAGGCGACACCGACGGCGGAGAACATCGCGCGCGAGTTGCTGCGGGTAGCGGCGCCGCTGTTTGACGATTCAGACGCCGAATTGGTGGCGTGTCACTTATCCGAGACAGACCAGCGCAGCGCGACCGCTTATGCCACTGGGGTCTGCGACGCGAACTACTGGTTCGATTTCTCCGCCGCGCGCCAGACGATGTCGCCACACCTCAGCGACCAAGAGAACGAGAAGTTGTTTGGAGCTGCCGCTTCGCCGTTTGGTCACGGCCATAACTACCGGGCGCGTGTCACGCTGCGTGATGATCACGCGAGCAGCGCCGCGATTCGCAGCACAATCGAGTCACTGCGTGCGATGCTGGATCATAAGAACCTCAATCACGAAGTAGCGGCGCTCGGTGATCGTGCGATCACCACCGAGACTCTCGCTGCCTTCATCCATGAGCAACTCGCGACAACGGGAGTGACGGCTGAGCGGGTGCGGCTGCACGAGCGCGATGACTTCTTTGCGGAATACTGGGCGGGCGGTCGCTATTTCCTCGGGATGCAGCGGACCTTCAACGCGGCCCATCGGCTTCATGCCTCGACCCTGAGCGAGCTCGAAAACGTGGAGCTCTTCGGCAAGTGCAATAACGCGCGCGGCCATGGGCACACCTATGGAGTGGAGGCGACGGTCGGCGGCAAATTAGATGAGCGGAGCGGAACGCTGTATGACTTCGGCGCGTTTGAGAACGCCGTCGCGGAAACGTTGCGCCCGTGGAACGACAAGCATCTCGACGTCGAGGTCGATGATTTCCGCACGGCCGCATCGACTGGGGAGAACATCGTGCAGGTTCTCTGGCCCAAGCTCGATCGTGCGCTCGGCGAGCGACTCGTGCGGCTGCGATTAGCCGAGACGGCGAACAACCGCTTTACGCTGCGCAAACACCAATAACTGACATGCAGCGGATACTTATCACTGGCGCGAGTCGCGGGATCGGACGTGCAATTGCGGAAGAGCTCGCGGCCGCCGGGAGGACGTTGCTCCTTCACGGACGCGATCGCGCGGCGTTACAGACGACGCATGCTGAAGTCGTAGCGAAGGGCGCCGACGCAATCGACCTGCTCTACGACTTGCAGGACCCCGCGCAGATCAGTGCAATGGACGAAGCGATTGGCAGCAAGCCGCTCGACATCCTGGTGCACAACGCGGGCATCGCCGTTGTAAAAGCGTTCGGCGAAATCTCCCTCGAGGAATGGACGGCGACACTCGCTGTCAATGTCACCGCGCCATTTCTCCTCACGCAGAAGCTCGCGCCCCGAATGGCGTCAGGGTCGAGCATCGTGAACATCCTCTCGATCGCCGCGAAGACAGGATTTCCCGGCTGGAGCGGCTACTGCATGAGCAAGTTTGCGCTCGAAGGATTCTCGCAGTCGCTCCGCGAGGAGCTGCGGCCGCGCGGCATTCGCGTCCTCAACATCTATCCCGGTGCCACGGCCACAGACATCTGGAACACCGCGGAAGGCGAGTGGCCACGCGACAAGATGATGTCGCCGCGGGAGATCGCTGAAGCGGTCGGCTTCGCTCTATCGCGGCCGGCATCAGTGGCAATTGAAAACGTAACGGTGACAAACACCGCCGGCGCCTTGTGAATCAACACGCCGACTGAGCAGGGTGGACCCGCGATTACTTCGCAGCAGGCTTACTGCTTCCGCTGCTCTTCTTGGCAGCCGCGAGCCGCTCTGTCTTCTTGCGGCGCGCCGCGCGTTTCTTCACGTTATCTCTGCCTTGGCTGTTTCCCATAACAGGAGCACTGTCGCTCTTCCGCGGCAGTTTCCCAAGCTGTTTCGCCGCGTTCGCTATAGGCCTGTCATCGCGCGCAGAAAGAAGATCAGGACACCGATCGTAACTAATCCCAGGGGCGCGCGCGCGAGAAACTTCGTCGTGCCATCGAGACTCTGACCACGGCGCGATTGCATGAATGCGAGCAGCGCGAGCACCAAACCGACCGCGTAAAGCGCAAGGGCGATAATCAGCCCGTTTCCCGCCGCGCCCGCGCTCGCTGTTGGCGCGAGCGAACTCACCGCGACGCCGAGTCCGAGAAACACAAATGACGCGAGGCCAATCTTGCGCAGGTGATTCATGCGTTCGGTTTAGGTGATAGCGAGCTGCGTTTCAAGCGCGCGGCTGAGTGCGTCGCTTTGCCATGCAATTTCGGCGTTCGCTTCGCGGACAGAGGTCGTCCATCCGTGACCGCGGCGTCGTTGTCTGAAAACGCCCGTGATAACCACGCCCGTCGGATGAGTGTCGACCTCCGCGATACAAAAGAAATCATGTGAAGAGCGCGCCGTCCTTCAGCGCGATCATATAGCTAGGGAGAGGTGAACGAGGTACCGAGGCAGGGCGTTAACTTCGGGAGACATCACAATCATAGCCACCCTTGCGCTTCTCCTGAGGATGTATATGCGGCTATGATAGCCGACCGGCGAACGCTTCCGCGTCGCGCCGACGGCGAAGTCCAAACGAAGGTCCTCCTTATGAATCAAACGCACCCTCCGCAAATTCCGGCTCTCGGGCCGCTGCAACCAGGCACGACCCAACGCCACCTCGTCCGCTTGCCCGGCAGTGCGCTCGCGAACGAAGAGCGTCCGGTCACCACCGTTACCGGCGTTGCGGCCGGCCCGGTGCTGCTTGTCGGTGCTGGCGTTCACGGGGGCGAATATCCCGCAGTGGAAGCAGTGATTCGGCTCGGCTCGATGATTGATCCCTCCGATCTCCGCGGGACTTTGATCCTGATGCCAGTGCTGAATCTCCCTGCGTTCTGGAGCCGTAGCATGTTCGTTTGTCCGATCGACGGCGTGAACCCGAACCGCGTCTTCCCCGGCGCGCCTGATGGCAGCTATAGCGAGCAGATGACCCACGCGCTGATGCATGAATTCGTCGCGCATGCCGACGCTTACCTGGATTTACACGGCGGCGATATCCCCGAAGCGCTCGTGCCCTTCAGCATCTGTCGCGGCGGCGACGAACCGGTCGACGCGAAGTCGAAGGAGCTAGCCGCCGTCTTCGGCTTACCGTATCTGCTCGCGGTGAACCGCCCGATCCAGCAGGCGAAAGGTTCGTCCAGCTACGTCGCGGCGGCAGAGCAGGGGACTCCGGCAGTGCTGGCCGAAGCAGGAGGAGTCGGCCAGCTGCAGCCGGAAGCGGTGTCGCTGCTGACAGATGGCGTGCTGCGCGTCCTGGCTCATCTTGATATGATGGACCCGCGAGTAGCACCTGCGGCCCCGCCTACGATGCTAAACTCCTTCGAATGGGTTTACGCGAAGAACCCGGGCATGTTTTACCCTCGCGTCGCAGTCGGTGATCTCGTCGAGGTTGGCCAGGAGATCGGAACCGTTGGCTCACTTTTCGGTGAAACGCTCGAGACAGTCATCTCGCCCGTCACTGGCCGCATCCTATTCCTTACAATCAATCCGGCCGTGCTCGCGAACGGGCTGCTGATGGGAATCGGCTGCTGAGTTGTCGCGCTGGATTAGTCTTTCGGCCACAGCCTGAGCGCTGGTTCCCGCGGCGCTGCGCGGCGGAAAGTAACAACGGCGTTACGGTCCATTTCTTCCTGTGCCGCGAGCGTTGTTCTAAACACGTGATAATGCCGCCGATCATTTGATCGCCTGCAAAGAAGGACTCGGAGTTATCTCAAACGTAGCTGCACCGACAGGTGGCGGGGAAGCCAAACCAGTCATAGGTCTCCCGATCAGCACCGGTCGGGCGGTTAACGGTGTGGCCACCGACCGATTGGATAACATCTACTTCATCTCAGGCAGTGCGGTCTGGCGTTACTCGGTCGCTCGTAGAACAGGCGAGCTATTCGTTAGCTCGGGCCTGCTCCCAGACGGCACGACTTATCCGTTCTCGTTCAATAACGGCTCCACCACTGGCATAGCACATGATCCCAATGGGACGCTCTGGGTTGGCACCGATCCCGGCACCGGAGTGATTGGCCAGCGCCGTGCGTGGATGATCGCGACACAGTAGCTCCGTCGCGAAAGAAGCGTCATCGACTGCTTCAGTGAGCAACTCCCAGCTGTTTAGCGCCTGCAGGAACGCTCTTCGTGCCAGAAGGCGAACAGTGGCGCGACGGGCGTCTCTAGCTACGCTTAACCTCGTTGCGGAGGCCTGGGAGTTGCTCATCCTGTCAGGATGGCGACCGTCTTTCTGCTCTCCGCAGCGCCGGAGGCTGAGCGATCGGAAGCCAACCTATCTGCTCTGCATGCGCTGGCGGCGAGCGCGAGCGCTGACGTCTTCAACGTCCACTCCCTCACTCCCGATCCTGACACGGCCGACCTGATTCTGTTTGCGGAGCTGTGGGGCGCGGGCATGCAGTTCCAGCACGTACGTCGACATCCCTTGGTGCGGCGTTACCGCGAGAAGTGCTTTCTCTTCTCCTCAAGCGCTTTTCCGATCCCGTTTCTACCCGGCGTCTACGCGTCGCTGGAAACACGCTGGCAAACCCGCCGCACGCGCGGGGGATTCCACGTCATGCCGATGCAGAACGAGTTCACCACCTTCGCGCCGCCGAGCGACGATCTCCCTTACCTCTTCAGCTTCATCGGGTCTGCTAATAATGCGCCGGTTAGGCGAAAACTCGCGCAGCTGTCGCATCCTCGCGGTTACTTCTGCGACACGGCGAGCGACTTTGAGCGGGCGCTGCACGGCCGTTTCGCCCCCAGCGAGCTTCGCGAATATGCGCGCCGCTTCGTCGACATCACGAAAGCCAGCAAGTTCATCCTTTGCCCACGCGGGCTTGGTGTCGCCACCATCCGGCTCATGGAAGCGATGCGCATCGGCCGCGCGCCTGTGATCATCGCCGACGAATGGGCTGCACCGATCGGACCGGAGTGGGACCGCTTCAGCATTCGCGTGCGCGAGGGAGAGATCGCTCGAATTCCGCAGCTACTCGAGAAGCTCGAGGGTAACGCGGTGGCGATGGGTAACCTCGCGCGCGAGCAGTGGGAGCTATGGTTTTCGGAGCAGGCGTCGTTTCATCGGGTGGTCGAGTGGTGCCTGCAAATCCGCGAGGAGCGCGTCCTGCCGGAAGCGATCGCTCGGCTGCCAGCTTACCTTCAGCTCCTGCGGCCGTTTCACCTGCGCTGGTCTCTGCGACCGCATTATCAAGCGGTGCGAAGGATGTGCGCGGGTCTCGGCAGGCCGGGGTGAGTCCGGAACAGCGATGCGATCCCGCGAAAAGATTGAAGTCGCGCAAGACGAGGCACGGCGGCGACCGGCTCTGGCGGAAGTCGTCGCTTCGCATGCCCGAGTTTCGCCGGATGTATTATTCGCCATCGGGGTCGAAGATTTACTTGCAAAATTTTGACAATTTGTTGTTGACCCGCCCCGCCCGAACGGGTGCATACTCCGCACATCGTAGAAATACACCAACCATCAATCTCAAGAATATGAAGCCATCTTTCGCTCGCACCTTTCGGAACTTTGTTGTCGGCACCGCTCTCGCGGGCTGCCTGGTCGCCGCTGCGTCGGCGTCGGCGACTTTAGTCCGGTATGATCTCAATCCTACGAAGGTTGATGCCCCTGCCGGAAGTTCGACGCTGGCCTACACAGACCAGGGTTACACGATCACCGCGAGCGGCTACAATAACGCTAATGGTCAGGGGACGCTGACGCCGCTCTACTTCAAGAACGCTGGCGCCGGCGAAATTGGCCTCGGCGTTGCCAATACTACCGACCACGAACTCCAGGTTGGCTCCAGCACGTCTAATCCTTTCGATTTCATTCAGTTTGATCTCACGATGCTGCGGAATGCCGGTGCGACCGATGCCACGTTTGTTGTCACGAGCCTCCAAGCCACCGAGACCTTCACCTTGTTCGGTTCGAACGTCGCTGGGATGTTGGGGACACAGATTGGTGGCACGTACGGCGGCAGCGACACCTCGTTCACAGGGTCTGCTCAGGTGCCAAGTTTACTGTACAACTACTACTCAGTCGCCGCCGGGAGCGGCGATGTCCTTCCTGTCTCGCTCTCTTTTCAGGTCCCGGCCCCTGTTCCTGAGATGAGCGCCCTGCTTCCAATCATTGCGTTACTCGGCCTGCTTGGTGCGGTCCAAGTCAAGCGCCGTCGCGCTCTCCGCGCCTAGGTCGGCGTGGTGTCGCGGCGAGTCGTAAGGTTGCCTCTTTCGCTGTGTAGCGGCGGTGTGTTCACCACCCGATTCGACAGGCGCATAGCAGTGGTGTGCAATAGCCGCGTGCGGAAGGCCAACCATCCCTGCTGACAAAGCGTGCCCGCGGCGGCTTTGTTCTAAGGTTCTCCGGAACGTTTGCACGGGGAGGCGGTGCGGTCGGTTCAAGGTGGTCCGCTGCTTGCATCTCTTTGCTGAACAGAGATGAATGTCCAGCCGTTTGATCGTCTTGTCGGCAGCCTCGAACCGGAAGGTTACTTACAGTGACATGATTGAGGCAGTGACGCGCCCCATCTGCGAGACCAGTCGCATCGGCGAAAGAAGTTCGGGCCGCTGCCTCGAAATAAACCACGTGCCTACCGCTATCTCGCAGAGCACCGGCCGCGCGGATTGCCTGCGTCGCGAGTTGGCGGGCCGTTTGCGACTGCCACTCTTGCGAATTGCGAGCTACGGCAGCGCGACGAACCGACCGAGGAAAGCGCGCGCCGACGTAGTGTCGAGCCGATAGGTGACGTTCGTGGAGCGGCAAACCGCGTCGCCGGTGATGGTCGTCGCCGCGACGATATTCGTGTTGCCCAGGAAGTTCGGACCGCCGGAGTCGCCGTAGCACGTGCCACCGTTCCCGGTCGCGGGATTCATGGAAATACGCAACCACGCCGGGTTAATCGAGTAAAGCGTGCCGGTCGCGACGCCGCGCACGTCGTTGTACAAGTAGCGATGGCCGCCGGGTTGATTAGTTACCTCGTAGGCGCCGTAACCGACGGAGGTGAACTGCTGGGTGCCTGACAGTTTCGAAAGCGAATCAGCCGTGGGAAGCTGGCCTGGCATGATGCCTTTAACTGGTTTATCGAATACGACGACGGCGATGTCGTGTGGATCGCTTTGGGTCTGGTTGTAGGCAGGGTCCTTATAGAAGGTGCCGGCAAATGTCTGGTCGCCATCCTGGTAAGCGCTATCGAAACTAACTCGGACGCGCGGGGTGCCCTCATCGCAATGCGCAGCGGTAAGGAAGACGGTCGGGGAGATTAACGTGCCCGAGCAGTAGATCCAGGTGCCGTCGGAGTAGGCGCGCGGCGCGACCAAGCCGCCTGTGTTCGGATGGCCATTGCCGTCAGGCTGACCAAACGTGATCGCATGCACGGTGGCAAGCACACAGAGGAGAGCGGCTATCCCAAGGAAGATCACCGCGACGCGCTGACGGGGGAGGTGGTTCATGGAACCTGTTCTAACGAACGCGTTTGTGCATGACAAGCCGAGACGTGACCTCACGCGCGATGCCGCCGCGCCTCCGGAGGGAACAGCCGCGCCGACGCTAAAGACTTGCGCCACGTCACGATGCCAGAGTAAATGCGCCGCGTAACCCATGAGCCGACCTCGCACAATAGATGAGAGCCGCATCGTCCAGCTCGTCCTCGGTTTTGTGCTCATCGCAGCGACGGTCGCGGCTTACGAGCTCGTCTGGCGCGCCGGCTACATTTGGGACGACGACCTGTATGTAACAGGCAATCCGCTACTCACCGCGCAGGATGGCTTGCGGCGCATCTGGTTCTCGCTCGACTCGCCATCGCAATACTTCCCGCTCGTCTACAGTGTCTTCCGGCTGGAGCACGCGCTCTGGGGTTATAACCCAGCGGGGTATCATTGGGTGAACATCGTGCTGCATGGCGCGAATGCGGTGCTCCTCTGGCGTCTCCTGCGGCTGCTACGAAT
>JBHENE010000133.1:0-23295 GCA_046262215.1 Chthoniobacterales bacterium
CCACGGATGATCACATTGCGCCCACCGGTTCCGGTGACGATGAAGCCGGCAATGCCTGCGCCGTCGCCTTTGCGCACCGGCACGCGCGTGGAGATATTAGCCAATCGCGCAGGCGTGCAGAAATCGTTACCGACGACGAGATAATCCTGCCGGCCGCCGGCGAAATCAGTCGTGATGATGCGGGAGGGATTGCCCGCGGTGTCTTCGCGAATGGAGATGCCGAGTAGTACGTCGCCATTACGGATGTCGTATTTAGCCTTGTCGATCACTAGCCACACGCTCCCGTCCGGTCTGATGCCGCTGGCCGGGTCGAGCGGTCCGGCCGATTTCCATTCGCGGCTATTACCACCAGCGAGAAACTGGCCGTTCTTGTAGAACTCGACCTGACGGGTCTGCAGATTGAGCCGATAGCTGAGGCCGCCGCGCGGCGGGTCGAAGAAGACGTAGTATTCCGAGTTGCTCTCGGCGACGAGCGCCGGGTTTGCGTTATTCACGGTGAAAACCAGTTTGCCCGGCATGTTCTCCGGTTCGGCGATGCCAAAGCTGGCGATGTCGTTATTCGGAAAGGTTCCGCCCTCACCGGTGCGGTCGAAGTAGAGCTGCCCGGGCACCTTGCAGGAGAGTTCCGGTTTCGGCGCGTTCTGGCCGACGGTCGGCGCGAAGGTATTGCTTGAAGCACTTTCGCCCTGAACACTGAGGGCCGTGACCCGGTAGCTATAGGTATCCGCGGGAGCAGCTAACTCCACGACGCGGCGTTCTGTAATCGCAGATCGGACCATCGTTTCGGCGCCACCGTTCACGCTTCGGAAGACGTTGTAACCGGTGATGCTGCCGCCGGACGCATCCGGTTCGGGCCAGGTAAAGGAGATGAACTTCGCCGTGCGGAATCCATTGATCAGCGGTGCAGCAGGCGCGGCCGGTTCCTGCGGATCGAATTTCGCGAACATTCGCCGGCCACCCGATTGGCGCACAATTTTGGCCAGGCTGGTAAAGGTATTTGGCCCGCCATTCTGAGGGCAGCTCGCCCCACAGCCGACGGATGTGGTCACGATTACGCGACCGTCCCCGGCAGTCTGCGCATCAATAAAGTCGAAATGGTTGCGATTGTCGCCGCTGCCGCCGATGCCGGCAAAAGCGCCTTGCACGGGCTGGTCAGGTGTCGTGTTCGCGACGAACCAGGTGTTGCCGCCATCATACGTGGTCGCGACGTAGAGATACCAGACGCCCGGAAAAGTCATCTTCTGATAGTCGGTCACCGGGCCGTCGTAAGTGGAGCCAAAGAATGCGATCGCCGCCCGTCCCGCATCGCCCGCCGCCGCGGCAGGGAACACCGAGTAATTGACTCCCGCCAGTGCGCCAACATCCACGCTCCGCGACCAGGTGACACCACGGTCGGTCGTGATCGCCACATACATGTGATTGCTCAGGTCCTGGTAAGCGAAATAGACTTTTCCGGTCGCGTCGATGCTGACCGAGGGATCGCCCTTGCTCGTCAGCCCGCCGTTGCCGTCGGGCACGCTCCGGATTTTCCATGTGATGCCGGCATCCTCGGAGACGATGACGCTGGGCCGGCCGTTGCCCAGCACAGGCGTGTCCAGGCCGCATCCTTTGTCCGGCAGGTAGACGGTCCCGTCTGGCGCGACTTTTGGATGTCCGTGCAGTCCCACGCACCTGCTAGTCAACGAGTCATAGACCGGCACGCTCGCCCCATAGGTCTGCCCGCCGTCATCGCTCCGCGAACAGAACGCGGTGGCGATATCCTGAGAGCAATAGTAGATCGCATTCGCATAGGTTGGGTGCGCAATCAGCGCGCCAGCGCCGGTCTTCGGATACGGCCCGGCGCCCGCCCCTTGGTGATCGACGCCGCTGGCGATCCCTCCACTCAACGTTGGTTTCCAATTCTCGCCGTCGTCGTCGGTGTAATCGGAGACCGATTGGCCACCGGAGAGTTGCGTCGCAAAAAGACGTCCGGTGCCAAAGTCGCCGAAGAGGAACGGATCAACAGTGGCCTTGGTGCTGATGTTCGTCGGCTTCTCTTTCGCCTCCCAAATCGTTTTTGCGGGTGAAGTCCGGTCATCGAACTTCGCGCGCAAGACTTCATACACCGCGATGGAAAAGACGCTGCCGGTCTTCGGGTTGCCGAAAAGCGTCGGCTCGGCAGCGAACAAACCCAGCCCTGCGGAAGGCGCGCCATTCGCGTCCGTCGGAATGTACTGCTGGAACCGCGGGGCGATGCCGCTTGCGTTCCCCGCTGACACCACCGGCAATTTCGTTGGCGAGGCGGGCCCGAGGAAAATCTTGCCCTTGATGCTCTGCCCCGCCGGCAACGTCGTGCTCACTTGAATGACGAGATCGCGCGTCCCACCAACCGCCGGGATCTCCACCTGCTCGAAGTTGGTCGCGGTTTGTTTTGACTGCGCAATTGGCGACCCAGTCGGGAAACTGTTCTTCGGCCAGCTCTTCGCATCCCACAGATAGAGATCAAAATCTGCCGCCGGAGTTCCCCATTCCACACGCACAATCACGCTTTGGTTCGGGTTGGCCGTCGCGTAGTTGTCGGGGAGTGCGACCTTCAGCCGATACACGTCGCACGGAGCCTCCGGGTCCGAAGGATCGGGATCGCACTCGCCAGGGATGCTATTGCCGAAAGCGTTCGGCTCGAAGAACGGCCCGGCGGTGTATTGCAACGGACCCGACGTATCGGTCAGTGCTCCAGCCGGCGGCGTGGCGGCGAAAGTGAGCACCGCCATGAAGACAGCAGTCAAGCCGAGGAGGAGGGCGACGACGATGCGCGGACGAAACGCGCCTGATTCATTCACACAGCGTTTTTTCATAAGGGAGGGGTTTTGGACTCTGGTGTGTATTAATAAAACGCATCTCGCCGCCGAATTGTGCGTGTTCCACTTGGACGCGGAATGCCGAACGCTGTCATCCGAATTCGATGTTGGACGTTGAGCGTTGGACGTTGGACGTTTCTCTTCTTCGCCGATGAGAATCCTGATGATCAGCCCGGAAGGGCCGCCGCTCGCACGCGCGACCGCGCTCGTGGACGTGATCGAAGCGTTACCGCGTGAGCTCCGCGCACGTGGGCACGAAGTCGGCATCGTCCTTCCGTACTACCGCGAGATTCGCGAGAATAGCGCGGTCGCGCATACCGACACCGGCATCACCGTCGATGTCGCGCTGGGTGCAAAGAACTACGTGGCCGAGTTCCTGACCGGGCGAACGCAGGGTGGCGTGCAGTTATTCTACGTGCGCTGCGATGAATTCTTTGATCGGCCCGGCGTGTATAGCGATCACGGCATCGCGTATGAGGATAATGCCGCGCGCTTCATTTTCTTCAGCAAAGCGGCGCTGGAACTGGCACGTCGGCTCGCGCCTTCGCCAGAGATTTTGCATGTGCACGACTGGGCAGCCGCGCTCGTGCCGGTGCTGGTGCAGGCGCAAGGGATGCCGTTCAAGACAGTCCTCACGATCCATCATCTCGCGGAACAAGGCAGCTTCTGGGGTGTTGATTTTGCGCTGACGAATCTGCCGGAGCGCTACTTCTCGTTGCGGGGGGTCGAGTATTTCGGCCGCATGAACCTGCTGAAAGGCGGCGTGCTTTTCGCGGATCGCGTGACAACCGTCAGCGAGCGGTTCCGACGCGAGATGCTCACGCCCGAGGGCGGTTGCGGGCTCGACATCGTGCTGCGCGAGAATGCGCACCGGATCGGTGCAGTCCTCAACGGCGCGGATGACAGGCGTTGGAACCCTGCGACGGACGCGCTCTTACCGGCGACTTACGATAGCGGTTCACTCGCGGGAAAGCAGGCGTCGCGCGACCTGCTCCTGAGCGAAATGAATCTCGCGCCAAGCCCACGCGGGCCGGTCTTCGGAATGGTTACCCGGCTCGTATCGGAGAAAGGATTCGATCTGCTGATGCCGCTGCTCGATCGACTGCTGGGCGATGACGTGCGGCTCATTATTCTCGGCCAAGGCGATCCCGCGTACGAGCGTGCGCTCGCGATCACGGCGCGAAAATACCCAAGCAAATTCAGCTACCGCGAATCGTACGACGAACGCCTCGCGCATCTCATCGAGGCCGGCTCCGACATCGCGTTGATTCCATCGACGATCGAGCCGAGCGGGTTGAGCGCGATGTACAGCTTGAAGTACGGGACGCTGCCGGTAGCGCGCGCGACGGGCGGCATCCAGGAGATCATCGAGGATTACGATCCGGCGGAAGATCGCGGCTATGGCTTTCTCTGTTACGAGAACTCAGCGGAGGCGTTCTGGGACTCCATCAAACGCGCGGGTGAAGTGTTTCGCGAACAATCCAACTGGGCAGCACTCGTGCGGCGGGCGATGGACCGCGACTTCTCTTGGCAAGATGCCGCGGTCCGTTACGAGCAACTCTACAGCGAACTGGTTGGCTCTACCGGACGCGTGGCCGCATAGAAGCGTGCATGGCGACCCGGGTGTCAGAACGCGCGGTCGATTGCAGCGGCTCAGGTTCGGATCCACTGCTAAGCGCATATCTCGAAGCCACCGACAACACGGCCGCTGAGCGCGCGCTGCAGGCATTGATGACGGAACAAGCGCCGAAAGGCTGCTGCAGCGAAAGAAGCGCGCGAGCAGTTCTGCGAATCCGGTGCGGGGCCATTCCGACGACATCGCGAGCGCCGCGCGCGAGTTGTTGCTCGCGCAGCTCATCGCGATCCACAGCGGAAAACGTGAGACACCGATCACAGATTTTCGCGCCTACGCGGCCGGCGTAGCCTACTCGTGCTGGGCGCAGCACCTCCGGACCGGGAGCCCGCAGCGGTCGATGTTGCTCAATCGCCTTCGCTACCTTTTGGAGAACCGCACGCGGCTGGCGGGGTTCGCACTCTGGCGATCAGAGACCGGACGAAAGTGGTGCGGCTATCCGCGCTGGGAAGGCAAGGCCGACCCGGCACCAACAGCGAAGCTCGCGCGCCTTGTCGCGGATCCGCAGGTGGCGGTGCGGGAAGCCTTTGGCGATCGCTACTGGCAACGTAACGATCTCAGCACCCTGGTCGCCGATTTGTTCGACTGGCTTGAGAGTCCAATCGAGCTGCGTGACCTCGTGCTCGCCGTCAATGAAATCCTCGCACGCTCCACGAGTGCGGCGGGACGCGAACTCCTCGCTAGGCGGCGGCGCTTGCTTCACGGCCGCGTCGCACTTTGCGATCTCGGCCGCCAGCTCGTCAGGCTTGCCACCGTCTCAATTTTTCATACACAGCGAGGCTTTTGCCGGTACGCCTGTTTCGCCGTGGTCGACTGTTCGTACGATCCGAAAGTGTTGATCCGTGCTATCGGCCGTCGTTGTCGGGAAGCTTCAGCGGCGCGTTGCAGGATCCGACGCTTACCTTATTCGACAGCAACGGAAACAGGCGCACCAACGATGATTGGCGCGAGTCGCAGGAGGCGGAGATTATCGCGACGACGCTGCCGCCGAGCAGAAGAAAGGAACTGCGATCGTCGCGACACTAAAGTCGGGGAACTACACCGCGATCATCCGCGGAGCGAACGACACAACCGGTATCGCTCTCGTGGAGGCATACAAGCTGCAATAATCCGTCGCGATAACGACGATCTTCTCCGCGCGGATACTTAGCCGGCGAAGCATAGCCGGGTCCGCTACGCGAGCCTCGTTATTTCAGCTGAGCTTAACACCGCTATGGTCGGTGTAATGGTTTCAGGAAAGCGTGAGGTTGCGCGAGCACCGTTCAATTCCGTTGTCGCTCTTGCGGCGGCGGTTTCGCTGGCGGTCGGTGCGTTTTGGTGGACGATCACGTTGCGCCAGGAGCGGGCGCCGTCGGTCCAGCTGATCGACGGATCGCAGAAGCTGAACGTTGCACCCGATGGCCGAGCGGATCAGCTCCGCAGCTTGCCTGCGGCGCTGCAGCAAGCTGTCGCCGATGCGCTGCGCACCGGGCGGCTTGAAATCTCGGCGGACGTTGTTGCGTTGAAGCGCGCGATCCCGGCGAAGTCGACGTTATCTGCAGGGCAAGTTCCTACGCTTCGTGCTCTCAGGCCGGTTGGAACCGCCGTTCCTGATGGCCAGCCGCGCTTTCGCTGGAGGCCAGAGGCGGAGGCCACCGGCTACCAGGTGACGGTTATTGCAGCAGCTAACGGCGCCACGATTTTGAGCGGTGACTTGTTCGCGAATGCGACAGAGTGGCAGCCGAATGAGCCGTTGTCAGCGGGCGAGAGTTACCGCTGGGAAGTGCAGGCGTTTCACGGCCGGGAGCTGGGCGCACGGAGCCCCGCGACGTCTGAAGGCGAAGCGCGGTTCCGAGTGCTTTCTCCAGAGCAGCTGGCGCAGTGGGAGGAACTTAAGCGCACTGCCGGTTCATCGCACCTCGCATTAGGAGTCGCAGATGCGCGCGCTGGGTTGCTGGACGAAGCTGCGGCCGAGTTCTACGCGCTCGCGGTGCAGAACCCGCGCTCGGAAATTGTGCGGCAGTTGCTCGAGCAGCTGGATGCGAACAAGCGCTAGGCACTGCTCTCGCGCAAGGCGTGTGATTGTCCGCGACAGAGTTCCTTCGCGGCGGAATTGTGCCGGTGATGGCCGACGCGGTGCCGGATAAATTTCACCATAACGTTTACGTGATCCTGCTCGATCCGAAGGCAGCTAAACATCCTTCGGTATTGCGCGTGAATCCGAAACGGGATCCCACCAAACAGTGCGTTTATGTCGGCATGAGCGGGCTTCCCCCAGAGCATCGGTTTGAGAATCACAAACATGGCTACAAGGCCGCCTGGGTGGTGGAGAAATACGGGGTTCGGCTGATGCCTGAGCTCTACGAACATCTGAATCCGATGCCGTACGACGCGGCACTGCAGATGGAGATGGAGCTAGCGGAAGATCTACGGGCGGAAGGCTACACCGTGACGGGCGGACATTAAGCGAGGCACACAAATGTGCCGCCGGTCCGCGGCCGCGCGAAGTGCCTCTGCATCACAGCGTCAGCACGATCGCCAGAAAAGATCACTCACCCCGAATAACGGCGGCGGATGGGCGTCCAAGGTTGCTCGACAATGCAAGCCTGCGTCCACCCTGCAAAACCGACGCGATTCCAGTCTGCGCAGGCGGACCGCGCGTTCGTTCGTGAAGAGCGGCAGTCGGCGAGCCTCCCCGCCCCCGCCGACGTGGACGCACCAACCATGGACCGCAAGCCACAGGCACTTCGCGCGATTCTTGCCGGCCTCGGCTTTACGCTCGTGCAGCTCATCATCGCAGTGGGCTTGATCGCGCCCGAAGGTCCCATGTCGTATCGCTACCAGACGCTCGTGCAGCATGACAGCTACTGGTTCGCGAACATTATCGAGCGCGGCTACGACACGATTCTCCCGCCGATCACGCGCAAGATGATGGAAGTATCGAACGTCGCCTTCTTCCCGGCGTATCCCGGACTCGCAGCTGGCTTAAACAAGCTCACCGGTCTCGGCATTTACAATTCACTGCTGATCACAGCGCAAATCGCGGCGTGGGGCTTCTGGTCCTATTTCTTCCTGCTCTGCGACCGCTGGGGGCTGCGGGTGGAGCTGCAATTTCTGGGCGCGATGAGCGTGCTCGCGCATCCCACCGCGTTCTTTCTTGTGGCGGCGTACTCGGAATCGCTATTTCTCATGGGACTGCTCGGCTTCATCTACTGGAGCAGCGCGGAAGGCCGGCTTGCGAAAGTGATTGCCGCAGCGCACGGCATCGTGATGTCCGCGACGCGGATCGTGGGGATTCCCTGCGCAGCTTACCCAATCGTGCGCAGGGTGTTCGAAAGGGGCGTTCAGCAGCTGGCGAACGTGCGCGGCTGGCTCCGGAACTACGCTGGTGCGACCGCCCTGACAATTGCTGCGACGCTCGGCGGCTTCGGCTTCTTCCTCTACTGCCTCATGCGCTGGGGCCGCTGGGATCTTTACATGCAAACTCAGGCGGCTGGCTGGGCTGTGATCCCCGATTACCTCGCAATGCTAAAGGCATCGAGTTATCGCTGGCTGGTTCCGCCGCTGGAGAATCCGACGCTAGCGAGCCAGATGACAATGACGCTAGGCACTTGCGCCTTTGTGGCCGTCGGCCTTTTCGAGCTTTTCACCGCCCGTCGCTGGCGCACCGGGTTGGCAATGCGTGTCGGCTTATACTTCTGTGCGTTCGTGACGTTTTATCTCGCGGTGAGCGGCGTGGCCTCGGTTGAGATGGAGAGTATGCTGCGTTACCAGTTCTGTGCGCACGCTTTAATCGTGCTGGCGCTGTTGCACTTTCTAGCGCATTCTCGACCCCCGCAGACACCTTTGCGTGTCGCGGGGATGGTGACGGCGGCGCTTATCTGGCCCATCGGGTTCAGCGTTCAGGGGTGGTACATCTGGACTTTTACGCGCGGTGGCTGGGTAGCTTAGACAAATAACATGAAAACAAACGTAGCGATCATTGGTGCGGGACCGGCTGGACTTACAGCGGCGTACCTTCTTTCTAAGAACAACGTGGACGTCACTGTCCTTGAAGCCGACCCGGTCTATGTCGGCGGGATATCGCGGACCGCGACATACAAAGGCTTCCAGTTCGACATCGGCGGGCATCGCTTCTTCTCGAAGTCGAAAGAGGTGAACGATTTTTGGCAGGAGATTCTGCCGAACGACATGCTGAATCGCCCGCGTTCGTCGCGCATTTTCTACGGCGGGAAGTTCTTCTCCTATCCGCTCAAAGCAGTCGAAGCGCTGCTGAAGCTTGGTATCGTGAAGTCGACGCTTTGCGTTCTCTCGTATGCGAAAGCGCGTCTGTTCCCGATCCCGAACCCGACGAACTTCGAGGATTGGGTGACCAACCAGTTCGGCAAGCGCCTCTTCAACACGTTCTTCAAGAGCTATACCGAGAAGGTTTGGGGCACTCCATGTAAGGAGATCTCGGCCGACTGGGCAGCGCAGCGCATTAAGGGCCTGTCGCTCGGTAGCGCGATCAAGAACGCTCTTCTCCCGCAGAAGCAGCCGAAGGACCCGAACCAAGTTATTAAGACGCTGATTAACTCCTTCAAGTACCCGCGCAAGGGACCGGGCATGATGTGGGAAGCATGCGCTGAAAAGACGCAGGCACTCGGCGGCAAAATCGAGATGGGCGCGAAGGTTGTTGGTTGTGACTACGATGAGCGGAACGCGACCTGGACGATTCGTTTCAAAGATCAATCTGGCGAGGTGCGCACGCTCGAGTCTGAGCATGTCATCTCATCCGCGCCGATGCGTGAGTTGGTGAATGGTCTCCAGCCGAGCGTTTCGGACGCCGCTAAAGCCGCAGCCAACAGCTTGAAGTATCGCGATTTCCTCACCGTTATGCTGATCCTGAAGAACCGCGACGCGTTTGACGACAATTGGATCTACATCCACGATCCAAGCGTGAAGGTCGGGCGCATCCAGAACTTCCGCTCCTGGTCACCTGAGATGGTGCCAGATCTGGATAAGGCTTGCTACGGCCTCGAGTACTTCTGCTTCGAGCACGATGGTCTGTGGGATTCCTCTGACACTGAGCTGATCGAGCTCGCGAAGAAGGAGCTGATGCAGATTGGCCTCTCGAAAGACGGGGATGTGCTGGACGGCACCGTTGTACGCCAGAAGAAGGCGTATCCGGTTTACGATGACGACTACGCGAAGCACGTCTCGACGATCAGCAATGAGCTGGAGACGCGTTATCCGAACCTGCACCTCGTCGGCCGTAACGGCATGCACAAGTATAACAACCAGGATCACGCGATGATGACGGCGATGCTCTGCGTCGAGAACATCCTCGCCGACACGAAGCTTTACGATCTCTGGCAGGTGAACGGCGACGCCGAGTATCACGAAGGTGGCGAAGAAGCTGTCGAACAAACGACGGGGACCGCGCTGCGCCAGGTGCCTTCACGCGTCAACACGCCGGCCTTAGCGTCTGAGCAGAACTAGCAGCCGCGAAGCTTTAACGAACCAAAAGGCGACGCAGCGATGCGTCGCCTTTTTGTTTTGGGCAGTAGCTACGGAACGGTCATCCGGAGCGAAGTCGAGGGAACCCGCAGTTAGTCTAAAATCACATGAACGGGACCGCGATTACGTCGAAACGAGTGGTGTTCGTGCCGATCCGTCAAAGCGCGTGACCGATGCGCCATCAGCCGGTCGACGACGCCGATTCGCCACCCGTCACTCGCCGAAACCATCCATCGGCAAACACGAACAGACCAGATTACGATCGCCGTAAACGTTATCGATCCGCGCCACGGCCGGCCAAAACTTCGCCTCGCGCGTCCACGGCGCGGGATAAGCCGCACGTTCGCGCGGATATGGACGATCCCACTTATCCGCAGTCACCTGACGTGCGGTGTGCGGCGCGTTCTTCAGCACGTTGTCCTGTCGATCAGCGGTGCCGTTTACGACTTCCTGGATCTCGCCGTGAATCGCGATCATCGCCTCGCAAAAGCGATCGATCTCGGCCTTCGATTCGCTCTCGGTCGGCTCGATCATCATCGTCCCCGCCACCGGGAATGAAACCGTCGGCGCGTGGAAGCCATAATCCATCAACCGTTTCGCCACGTCCTCCACTTCGACGCCCGCGCTTTTGAATTGTCGCAGGTCCACGATGCACTCATGTGCCACCGATCCGCGCTTGCCTTTATAAAGCACCGGGAAATAACCATCGAGGCGCTTCGCGATGTAGTTCGCGTTCAGAATCGCGACCTTTGTTGCTTCCGCCAGTCCTTCCGAGCCCATCATGCGGATATACATCCACGAGATCGTCAGGATGCTCGCGCTGCCGAACGGCGCCGCCGCCACTGGGCCCACCGGTATCTGGCGCGCGACGCTCGCGTCCTCCAGCTTCGGATGCGCTGGTAGGAATGGAATGAGATGCGGAGCCACGCCAATCGGGCCCATGCCCGGTCCGCCGCCACCATGCGGGATACAGAACGTCTTGTGCAGATTCAGGTGGCAAACGTCCGCGCCGAAATCACCCGGCCGGCAGAGCCCGACCTGCGCGTTCATGTTCGCGCCATCCATGTAAACCTGGCCACCATGCGAATGCACGATGTCGCAGATCTCGCGGATCGTGACTTCGAAAACGCCGTGCGTCGACGGATAGGTGACCATCAGGGCCGCCAGATCATCCTTGTGCTGCTCGGCTTTGATTCGGAGATCTGCCAGATCGATGTCGCCATCTTTCAATGTCGCGACCGGCACCACCTTAAAACCCGCCATGACTGCGCTGGCCGGATTCGTGCCGTGCGCCGACTGCGGAATCAGGCAGATCTTGCGATGGCCGTCGTGGCGCGCGTTGTGAAACTCACGAATCGCGAGCAACCCTGCGTATTCACCCTGCGAACCGGCGTTCGGCTGAAGCGAAACTGCGGCGAACCCGGTGATCTCGGCGAGCCAATGCTCGAGCTGCTCGCACATGTCGCGATACCCGGTCGTCTGCGACTCCGGCGCGAACGGATGCAGCTTCGCAAACTCCGGCCACGACACCGGAAACATCTCCGCCGTCGCGTTCAACTTCATCGTGCACGAGCCGAGCGGAATCATCGAGTGTGTCAGCGAGAGGTCACGCGACTCGAGCTTGCGCAGGTAGCGAAGCATCTCCGTTTCCGTGTGGAAGCTATTGAACACCGGATGCGTCAGGAAGTCTGACTCGCGCATGGCGAACTGCGGAATGCCGAAGCCGCTCTCATCGAGATCGTCGTCACGAAATTCGCGCACATGCGTTCCCCGGAAGATCGACATCAACGTCTCGACGTCACCGTCTGTGGTGGTTTCATCGACAGAGATACCGACGGCACTGGTGCCGAGCTGACGCAGATTGCACCCGACGCGTTCGGCGCGGTGTAGGATCTCAGCGTTAGTGGCGGCACCAAGCTCGACTCGGATCGTGTCGAAGAATTCGTCATGTGCGATCTCGAACCCGAGCTGCTGGATGCCGGTCGCGAGTTTGCTGGCAAAGGAGTGAACGCGTTCCGCAATTGCGCGCAGCCCGCGCGGGCCATGATAAACAGCGTACATCGATGCCATCACGGCGAGCAGCACTTGCGCTGTACAGATGTTGCTCGTCGCTTTGTCGCGCCGGATGTGCTGCTCCCGCGTTTGCAGCGCAAGACGATAGCCGGGCCGACCTTCCGCATCGTGAGAAACGCCGACGAGACGGCCGGCCATGTGACGCTTGTGCGCGTCGCGCGTCGCGAAATAACCGGCATGGGGTCCGCCGAATCCGAGTGGAACGCCGAATCGCTGCGAGCTGCCGACTGCAACATCGGCGCCGAATTCTCCCGGCGCGCGCAGCAGCGTAAGGCTCAGCAAGTCGGCAGCAACAATCACCAGCGCTCCCGCGTCATGAGCGCGTTTCGTGAACGAGGTGTAGTCGATAATCGCGCCGTCCGTCGCAGGGTACTGCAGCAGTGCGCCAAACGTCGGCTCCGCAAAGTCGAACGTCTCGTGGTCACCGACGACGACGCGAAGACCAAGCGGCTTCGCGCGCGTTTGCACCACCTCGATGGTCTGTGGGTGGCAAAGCTCGGAGACGAAAAACGTGTCCCGCCCGCTGACAACATTGCGGCAAAGCGTCATCGCTTCTGCTGCAGCAGTCGCTTCATCGAGCATTGAGGCGTTCGCAATGTCTAGACCTGTGAGGTCCGTGATCATCGTCTGGAAATTTAGCAGTGCCTCGAGACGGCCCTGCGCGATTTCCGCCTGATACGGCGTGTAGGCTGTGTACCAGCCGGGGTTCTCGAGGATGTTCCGCTGGATGACGGGCGGCGTGATGCAGTCCGAGTAACCGGCACCAATGAACGATCGCGCGACCTTGTTCTTCAGCGAGATGGCGCGCAATTCCTCGAGCGCTTCGCGTTCGCCCTTAGGCGCCGGCAAATTGAGTGCGCCTTCGAGTCGGATGTTCTTCGGAACAGTCGCGTCGATGAGGTCGTCGAGAGTCTCGTAGCCGACAGTGTCGAGCATCTGCGCAATCGTCGCGGGGTTCGGGCCAATGTGCCGGCGGGCGAACGCATCGAACTTCTCGAGGAGCGGAGTTTCGGCTCCGTTTTTTGCGCTTTTCCCGGCAGGTTTGTCGAGCAAATCGGTGTTCGCCTGGTGCATTACGGAAGGTACGGAGGAACGCTGAGCGTTCAAGCTTCCGGCAGCTGTGTTACCGCGAATCGAAGGTCTGCACGCCGTGTGTTTTCAGCCGCTCGCGCAGCTCTGCGAGATGCTCGTGATTGCGAGTTTCGACGGTGCACAACACGTGCACTGCGGAAACGTCCGATCCGGCAAAGGCGCGGTCATGCACGATCTGTTTCACGCTCGCGCCGGACGCGGCGATTTGCGTCGCCAGATCCGCCAAACCGCCCGGCCGATCACTGATCATGGCCGTGAAACGGCAGAGACGGCCGTCTGCGACAAGGCCGCGTTCAACGACGCGGCTGAGCACGTTGGGATCGATGTTGCCGCCGCAAAGGAGAATCACCACCTTTTTGCCGGCTAATTCCTTCAGCTGCCCGGACAAACATGCAGCCAGCGGAGTTGCGGCCGCGCCTTCGACGACCCCTTTTTCGAGCTCCACGATGCGGAGAATTGAGACAGCGATTTGCTCTTCCGAAACGGTGATCACGCGATCGATGCGGTCCTTCGCGATCGCGAACGCGTTGCTGCCAACAACCGGAATCGCGAGACCATCAGCAAGCGTTGGCTTCGTGGAAAAGCGCGTCGGTTCTCCCGCGGCTAGAGCGGCCGAGAAACTCGCGACGTTCTCGGCTTCGACGGCGATCACCTTCACAGCGGGCCGCATCGATTTCACTGCGAGTGCAACGCCTGCGAGCAGCCCGCCACCGCCGACGGGAACAATGACCGCCTCGACGTCGGGAACTTGCTCGACGATCTCGACGCCCATCGTGCCTTGACCAGCGATGATCGCGGGATCGTCGTAGCCATCGATGTAAGCGAGGCCGCGTTCCTTCGCGATCTCGTGCGCGTGCGCTTTGGCTTCGCCGAAGTCGTTTCCGAACATGACCACGGTGGCGCCGAGCTTTTGGCAGTTACTGACCTTGATCAGCGGCGCAAACTTCGGCATCACCACGGTCGCGGGAATTCCGAGCAGCTTCCCCTGATACGCTAACGCCTGCGCGTGGTTTCCTGCGGAAGCCGCGATCACGCCGCGCTTCTGCTGTTCTGCGGGAAGCTGCGCGAGTGCGTTGCGTGCGCCGCGCTCTTTGAAACTGCCGGTGCGCTGGAGATTATCGAGCTTGCAGTAAATCTCCATCCCCGTGATCTCGCTTAGCGGGATCGAATGAGGACACGGCGAGTGATAAACAGCGCCTTCAATCCGCGCGCGCGCCGCCTCGATGTCTTGGAACGTCGTCACGCGAATTGCATATACCCGCGGGGCGGGAGCGGCAATGTTTTCGGGCGAACATTCACAGGGAGCTCGTCAAACGCACACCGCGTAGTCGAGAAAAACCATAGGGCAGCGGGACTAACGGAACGTTGTGCTGGATTGGAGCGCGGGAACGCGGTTCTAATCCGCCAATGAAAATCCTGACGATCGTTCTGCGTATCCTGCTCGGTCTAATGTTCGTCGTCTTCGGCTCGAACGCGTTCCTTCATTTCATTCCGATGCCGACGCTTCCTGATACAGCGGCCGGAAATTTCCTGAGCGCGATGTTCGTCACCCACTACATCGATGGTGTTGCGGCCTTTCAAGTGATCGGTGGATTATTGCTCGTGATCGGCCGGTACGTATCGCTCGGATTGCTGCTGCTCGGCCCGATCATTGTGAACATCGATCTGTTTCACATTTTCATGGATCGTTCTGGTTTGGCGATGGCGGCGATCGTGTCATTCATCGCGCTATTTCTCGTCTGGCGTAACCGGGACGCGTTTGCCGGATTGCTGCGTCCTTAGCAAAACGAAAAAGCCGCTGCCGGAATTCCAGCAGCGGCTTCCTTGGCTCGGCCTCTCCGCGCGAGCGATCTCTCGATGTTCGCCTAGTAGCGGTAGTGGTCGGACTTATATGGTCCGTCTACCGGCACGCCGAGATACTCCGACTGCTTCTTCGTCAGAGTCGTAAGCTTTACGCCGATCTTCTCGAGATGCAGACGCGCGACTTCTTCGTCGAGCTTCTTCGGCAGGATGTAAACGCCCGGCTTGTATTTGTCTTTGCCGGCCCAGAGGTCGAGCTGCGCGAGGACTTGGTTGCTGAAGCTGTTCGACATCACGAACGACGGATGGCCGGTGGCGCAACCAAGGTTCACGAGGCGGCCTTCTGCGAGCATGAAGATCTCTTGGTCTTCCGCGAAGGTATACTTATCGACGCCGGGCTTGATGTTGAGACGCTTCACACCCTTGGCGGTGTTCAAGGCGTCGACCTGAATCTCGTTGTCGAAGTGGCCGATGTTACAAACGACGGCCTGGTTCTTCATCTTCGACATGTGCTCGAAGGTGATGATGTCGACGTTGCCAGTGGTGGTGACGTAGATGTCGCCGCGGCCGAGCGTGTCTTCGATGGTGGTGACTTCGTAGCCTTCCATCGCCGCTTGGAGCGCGTTAATCGGATCAATCTCTGTGACGATGACCCGGGCGCCCTGGCCGCGGAGTGACTGCGCGCAGCCTTTGCCTACATCGCCGTAGCCGCAGACGACCGCGACTTTGCCGGAGATCATAACGTCGAGCGCGCGGTTCAAGCCGTCCACTAACGAGTGACGGCAGCCGTAAAGGTTGTCGAACTTCGACTTCGTGGCGGTGTCGTTCACGTTGATCGCGGGGACGAGCAGCTTGCCCGCGTTCAGCATCTGATAGAGGCGATGCACGCCGGTGGTCGTCTCTTCCGAGACGCCGCGCCAGTCCTTCACCACTTCGTGCCAGCGGAACGGGTTCTGCGCTTTGATCTCGCGCAGCGAATCCTTGATCACCTTTTCTTCGTGGCTGGTCGCTTCATGGTCGATCCAGTCGCTGCCCTCTTCGAGCTCGTAGCCTTTGTGGATGAACAGCGTTACGTCGCCACCGTCATCGACGACCATCTCCGGCCCTTTGCCGCTGGGGAACGAGAGCGCCTGATCGGTGCACCACCAATATTCCTCGAGTGACTCACCCTTCCATGCGAATACCGGCACGCCGGCTTTCGCGATCGCGGCGGCGGCGTGGTCCTGGGTCGAGAAGATATTGCACGAGCACCAGCGCACATCGGCGCCGAGATCGACCAGCGTCTCGATAAGCACAGCAGTCTGAATCGTCATGTGCAGTGAGCCGGTGATGCGAACATCTTGGAGCGGCTTCGAGGCGGCGTATTTTTTACGGATCGACATGAGGCCGGGCATTTCCTGCTCGGCAATGTCGATTTCGCGGCGGCCGAAATCAGCGAGGCTGATGTCGGCGACTTTGTAGTCGTTCGTCTTCTGGGGGGCGGTGGTTGTTGTGCTCATATAGGGTAGGTGCGGTTAACGAGCCGCTTTCTTCAGTGCCTCGGCTTTGTCGGTCCGCTCCCAAGTGATATCGGGATCGTCCTTGCCGAAGTGGCCGTAGTTGGTTGTCTTGCTGTAAATCGGGCGGAGTAGATCGAGCTGGTCGACGATGTCCGCCGGCTTGAATGAAAACGTGCGCGCGACCGCATGTTCGATCGACTCCTCGGCGACGGTGTTCGTGCCGAAAGTATTGATGTTCATGCTGACCGGATCCGGGTAGCCGATGGCGTAGGCGAACTGGATTTCGCAGCGCGTCGCGAGCCCCGCGGCGACGACATTTTTCGCGACCCAGCGGCCCATGTAGGCTGCGCTGCGATCGACTTTGCTCGGATCTTTTCCGGAGAAGGCGCCGCCGCCGTGACGGCCCCAGCCACCATAGCTATCGACGATGATCTTGCGGCCCGTCAGACCAGTGTCGCCCTGTGGTCCACCGATCACGAAGCGCCCAGTCGGATTGACGAGGAACTGGGTGTCGCGGTTCAACATCGACTTCGGCAGCACCTTCCGGATCACCTTCTCGATGCAAAATTTCTCGATGTCGGTGTGCTTCACGTCCTCGGCGTGCTGCGTCGAAATCACTACGTTCGCTATCCCGGCCGGCTTGCCGTTTTCGTAAATAACGGACACCTGCGACTTCGCATCGGGGCGGAGCCAATCGGCTTTGCCGCTCTTGCGGATCCGGGTAAGCTCGCGACCGAGCCGATGCGCAAACATGATCGGCGCTGGCATCAATTCTTCCGTGTCGTCGCACGCAAAACCAAACATCAGGCCTTGATCGCCGGCGCCTTGTTCGGCTGATTTTTTGCCCTTCGCCTTCTTTGCATCGACGCCTTGCGCTATGTCGGGCGACTGCGACGTGATGATGTTCTGGACGAAGATTTTGTCTGCGTGGAAAACGTCGTCGTCGTTCGTGTAACCAATCTCGCGGACGGCATCGCGGACGATCTCGACGTAGTCGAGCTTCGCCTTCGTCGTGATCTCGCCACCGACGATTACAACGTTGCTTTTTGCGTACGTTTCGCAGGCGACCCGGCTCTTTGGGTCGACCGTCAGACACGCATCGAGCACGGCATCGGAGATGGTGTCGCAGACTTTATCCGGGTGACCTTCACCGACGGATTCGGAAGCAAAAATGAAACGGCGAAGCATGAGAGAAGCAGGTGAGAGTGGCGGTTGAGAATGGAAAACCGAAGCACCATAGCTGATCATATTGACCAATCATGATGCGTAGATGTATCGTTTCGCCAGCTCATGCCGTCAACTTTAAATTTCCTCCGTTTGCTCGCGGATCCGACGCGCCTGCGGCTGCTCCTCTTGCTCGAGCGCGAGGAGCTTTCTGTTGCCGAGTTGCAGGAGATTCTCGGGATGGGGCAGTCGCGCATTTCTAGTCATCTTGCGCAGTTGAAACGTGCCGGCGCAGTGGCAGATCGACGCGCGGGAAAGAACGTTTACTACGGGGTCGTCCGCACCGCCGAGCCGAACGCCGCGCGCGCGCAGATCAACGAGCTGATGCGTACGCTTGCCCGCGAAATTCCCGAAACCGCACACGACGAGACCGCGCTGAAGCTCGTGTTGCGGAAGCGCAAAGATCAGGCGCGAGAGTATTTCGATGAGCTCGCCGGGAAGTTCGGTCGCAGCTATGTGCCCGGCCGCTCATGGCAGGCGCTCGCGCATACGTTGATCGCGCTGTTGCCCGCGCAAAGTGTCGCCGATTTAGGCGCGGGAGAGGGGACGCTTTCGCAGCTCCTCGCGAAGACCGCGAAGCAGGTGATTGCGGTCGATAACTCGCCGAAAATGGTGGAGTTCGGGTCGGCCCTCGCGACGCGGCACGGCTTCGCGAACTTAGAATACCGCCTCGGCGACATCGAAGATCCGCCAATCGCAAAAGGCACCATCGACCTCGCAATTCTTAGCCAGGCCTTACACCACGCGATCCATCCGGAGAGGGCAATCGCGGCGGCTCATCGCATTCTGAAACGCGGCGGGCGTCTCGTGATTCTCGATCTGCTCAGCCACCGCTTTGAGCGAGCGCGCGAGCTTTACGCTGACCACTGGCTCGGCTTCAGCGAAGTTCAGCTACACCAGTTGCTGGAAGCTGCCGGATTCACTAAAATCGAGGTCACAGTCGTCGCGCGGGAAAAAGACAGCCCGCATTTTCAGACAGTCTTCGCCACCGGAACGAAATAGCAGAATTTGCGCGATGAAAAGCGTTTCGGTGCTCTCGAGAAGTTTGGTGCGAATGGCCCTGCTGCTGTGGTTCACGGCGGCGCTCGCGCAGGCGCAATGGTCGGTCACATCGAGCCAGAGCGAATTTTCGAATGGGCGACGCGTGGAGCATCGTCACATCGTCGCGACGTCACCCGGGGGCGACGAAGCCACGCTCGATGTCGCGATGTTCTCGAGTAAGACAGCGACGTTGCGCGTGATTGATGATCCGAGCTCCAGCTCAGAACTGTCTGAGATCGCTCCGCGGAACAGTGGCGTCGCGGGTGTGAACGGCGGCTATTTCGATCCGCAGCACGCTCCCGTGGGCTTGCTCATCAGTGACGGCCGCGTCGTTGCGCCGCAGCAGAAAGCGCGATTGTTGAGCGGGGTTGTCAGCGTGGCGAATGGTCGGCTGCAGGTGCAGCGCGCCGCTGAGTTTTCGCTCAAGAGCAAACCGACGGCAGCTCGGCAATGCGGCCCATTCCTCGTGGAGGGCGGCGGGGCGATTCCAGGGTTGAATAACGAACGTGAGGCGCGGCGGACGTTTGTGCTGACGGCTTCGGGCGACCGCGCGGCAATCGGCTTCAGCTCACACCTGACTTTGGCTGCGCTTGGTGAGTTGCTCGCGACTCCATCCGTTCTTGGCGACGCGAAAGTTCAGCGTGCGCTGAATCTAGATGGCGGATCTTCGAGCGGATTTTGGTTTGCGGGAGACCGTGGCGCGTTCTCGATCTCGGAACAGAAGACAGTGCGGGACTATCTGATCGTTGTGCCGAAGTAGTAGAGTTGACGCGCTCGCTGACAACGTCGCTTGACGGTCAGCGCGAGCATCGGAATCGTTCGTGCTCCGATGCGGACGTTTGGCAGATTCACGGCAGACGGTGACACTTTCTTCGGCGAACTGCGCGGCGCGGGAGTTCATCGCCTAACGAGTGCTCCGTGGCTCGCGCTGGACTTCGACGGCGCGGTCCTGCAGCTCGATGCGCTAGAAGTCGAAGTGCCGGTGGCGCCGAGCAAGCTGATCGCGGTGGGCCTGAACTACGCTGATCACATCGCCGAGATGAAGCGGACGCCACTCGGCACTCCGTTGATCTGGTTCAAGGCGCCGACCTCGCTGTTGGCACATGGCCGCGCGATCGAGATCGCGTTTCCAGAGCACCAGACGGATTTCGAAGTGGAACTCGCCATCGTGATCGGGCGCGAGGTGAAGAATGCGACGGCGGAGCAGGCGCTCGAATTCGTGTTCGGCTACACGCTGGCGGAAGACATTAGCGACCGCGATCTGCAGAAATCCGAGGGGCAGTTCGGGCGCTGCAAATCGTTCGACACCTACACCCCAATCGGGCCGTTCATTTACAGCGATGTCGATGTCACCGATCTGTCGATTAACCTGCGCCAGAATGGGGAAGTGAAGCAACAGGCGCGCACCAGCCAGATGATTTATGGCGTTGCGGAGATTGTCGCCTTTGCAAGCGCTCGACTGACTTTGCTGCCAGGGGACGTAATCCTTACCGGGACGCCGTCCGGAGTTGCTCCGATCCACGACGGTGATGAACTCGAGGCGGTCATCGGTGAATGGCCAGCGCTGCGGAACCGCGTCGTCAACAGCATGAAATAAATGCGCTGCGTCGAATTTGATGACCACACCTTACATCCCCGAAGCGAAGATGATGCGATCTAAGCTGTGGCTCCCCGGAGCCGATTAAACGTCGAATGGAGAATTGCCGAAAGTTTTGCTCGACTCGCCGCAGGGTCGTTGCGGATAACCAACACGCCCAAGATCGAGCTGCCTTAACGACCTTTCACTCAACCCTATGAAAACACTGCTAACCGTCTCCCTCTGCTCACTCACGCTCGCGCTGACTTCGTTCGGCCAAACCCCGCCGGCGCCGCCCGCTGCCGGTTCGCCGGCGACTGCCCCTGCGCCAGCGACCACAATGGCTCCGGCAGGACTACCGCCGACCACAGCGCCGGCCGCCGGAATGCCTCCTGCCACCGCGCCCGCAGCGGGAATGCCGCCCGCGACGACGACGGCTCCCGGTGCTCCGGCTGGCGGGGCGCCGATGACCACTGCCCCAGCGCTTGCGCCAACCGCGCCTGCACCGGGTATGACGCCCGCAGTGGCTGGCACCTCCCCCGCGGCAGCGGGAGCTTCCGGCACCGCATCACCAGCGGCGCCGAAGGACATGAGCACCGGCAACATTCTGATCGATAAGTTTCACAAAGGCGGCCCGATTATGTGGCCGATCCTGCTTGTCTCGATCATTGCGATCGCAGTCGTGCTAGAGCGTGTCTTCTGGTGGCTCTTCCGCTGGATGCGCCGCGATCCGAAGCGCATCGAGAAGGTTTTCACCGCGATCGAGAATGGCGATGTGGCCGAAGCTTCGCGGCTCTCCCGCGGTTCGCGTGATCCAGTTCTGCGCATGATGTGGAACGGTCTGAACCACCAGCACGCGTCGCTGCAAGGTGCCCTTCAGGTCGCGGCAGGTATCGAGATCAAACGCGCCGGCCGTTTCCTTGTCGTGATGGATACTCTCGTCACGTTGGCGCCGTTGCTCGGTCTACTCGGCACAATCACGGGTCTCATGAAGTCATTCGGCGAACTCGGCAATGAGGAACTGGCGGTCCAAGCGGTGACTGGTGGTATTTCCGAAGCGCTGATCGCGACGGCAGGTGGTCTCGGAATCGCGATTTTTGCGCTGATTCCGTTCAACTTCTTCACGTCCAGGGTGTCTAACTTAGAGTTCGAACTGCAGACCGCTGCGACGAATCTCGAGGTCATGCTCGAAGCCCAGAACCTGGCGAAGAGTAACCCTGACATGGCGCCGGTGCGGTAAAACAGTCCGACAACGACACCATGCAAGTCTCGTCTCCGATTCCGAAGAAACATGCGCGGATCGAGATCATTCCATTGATCGACATCATGTTCTTCCTGCTCGCCAGCTTTATGATGGTGAGCATCAGCCAGACGACGATGAAGGGCATCAAGGTCAAGCTGCCGGCAGGAAGCTCCGGGATCACACAGTCGAAGAAGAACTACGTTAGTTTTTCAGTCGACCGCGACGGCTTCATCTATTGGGACAAAGACAAGATCAACTATGAAGACGTGCCGGGAAAGCTGCGCGGTCTCTATCAGACTGATCCGGAAGCGAAGATTTTCATTCGCGGAGACAACGAAGCTTTGCACGGGAATGTGACGAGGTTGCTGGATCAGATTCGCTCGACCGGCTTCACGAAGATCGCATTCGAAATCAAGAGTGTTTCGGCCGCGGGAGTACCCGCCGCTGGCCAGTAATTTATTATGGCAGGACCAGGACCACTTCTCTATCAGCCACAGCCAAAGTGGCAGGTGTTCGCGGCACTCGGCGCCGCCATCTTAATCCATGCCGCGGCTGTTGGAATCGCCGCGATCAAGCCGGTGGAGCCCCCCGTCGACGCTTCTGACATTCCTGAAGCAGTTGCCGAAGTTACATTCGAGCAGGCTTCACCGGAGCCGACTCCTCCGCCGGAAGAAATGATCGAGCCGGAGCCGCTCGATGCGCCGCCGGAGCCGATGACTCCGCCGGAGTTTGTCGAGGAGCAGCCGACGCCTCCGCCAAAACCGCGGACAACGCCCACGAAACCGGCAGCACCGATCGCGCGTCCGCAGCCTCAAGGGCTACCGCGTCCGGCCTCGATGTCGATGTCCTCAGCTAAGGCACAGGCTGTTACGGCGCCTCGTCCAGAGTATCCTTACGAAGCGCGGCGATCGAAACTCACTGGCAGTGGCGTCTGCATCATGACAGTGGACCCGGCGAGTGGTGCCGTCACGAGTGCGGAAATGTCGCCGAGCACCGGCAACGCAATTCTCGATAACGCTGCCACCAGCGCGTTCCGCAGATGGCGTTTCAAGCCGGGCACTGTTTCGAAGGTCAAAACGCCGATCACGTTCACCATGACGGGCGCGCAATTCTAGGGTTTCAAGACTATGAGAATGCGTTCACCTCTGCCGAAGAAACATGCTCGGATCGAGATCATTCCGTTGATCGACATCATGTTCTTCCTCCTGGCCAGCTTCATGATGGTGAGCTTGAGCCAGACGCACATGAAGGGAATCCGAGTGGACCTTCCCGCTCAGAACGCTCCGCCTCCGCCGCCGAATCAACCGAAGGATTATGTCGCGATCAGGGTGACAGAAGGGGGCTTGGTTTATTTCGACAATGCGCCCGTGCAAGACGCTGATGTCCTCCCGCGGCTCTACCAGATGCAGAAGGCAAATAAAGACGTGAAGGTGTCGCTCAGTGCGGAGAAGGCAGCGCTTCACGGCGATGTGATCAGAATCTTGGATCGTATCCGGTCGGCTAATATCCAGAAGGTGGGTTATCAGATCAAAACGGCTGAAGCGACCGGCGCCGCAGGAACGATCCCTCCCCCGTAAGCGCCTAGCCGCAGTTGGTTGGGTCCGCCTTAGCCGACGCTGCCTCCAGCAGCCACGCGCGAAGCGCTTGTGTGGCTTCACCTCGGTGGCTGAGCCGGTTTTTTGTCTCCGCGTTTAATTCGGCGAAGCTTTGCTCGAATTGTGCGGGCCGAAACACCGGGTCGTAACCGAAACCGTTGGCGCCGGTTGGCGATTCCAGGATGTGGCCTTCGACGCTGCCAG
>JBHENE010000134.1:0-14485 GCA_046262215.1 Chthoniobacterales bacterium
TGCCGCCCCTGCTCGGCGACGAGGCAGCTTTAACGGAAGCGTTCGCGCATCTCGTGGCGAATGCAGCCGAAGCGACCAGCGGCCAGCCGAAGGCGCGCATCTCGCTAGCAGCGAAGGCGGTCCGCGAAGGTCAGAAGACCAGCGGGGTCGTCGTCACCGTGCAGGACAACGGCAAGGGCATCGACCCGGAGATGAAGGAGAAGGTGTTCTCGCCTTTCTGCACGACGAAGCCGCGCGGGATGGGCTTGGGCTTACCCATCGTGAAGCGGACGGTTTTCGATCACAATGGACGCGTCGACATTGAGTCGAATCCGCAGGGCACGGCCGTCAGCGTGTTGCTCCCAGCGAAGCAATAGCGCATCAAAAGCGCCGGCTGGTCCCGCGTTTCTTGATTGGAAAACGCGGTGAGCGCCCTAAGGTGGCGTTCCGTTTGAGAATCAGAACACGCCATGATCGTAACCACCAACCAGCTCTACAAAGTCGCTTACAAAAAGTTCGCCGTCGGCGCGTACAACATCAATAACCTGGAACAGACGATGGGTTTGTTCCGCGGCTGCATCCAGAGCAAGGCGCCGTTCATCATCCAGCTCTCGAAAGGGGCGCGCAATTACACTGACAAGCGCATGCTCGAAGCCATCATCCGGACGGCGAAGGAAATTTTCCCTGAAGCGATCTTCGCGGTCCACCTCGATCACGGTGATGAAGCGACCTGCTACGATTGCATCGACTCGGGCTTCTACAGCTCGGTGATGATCGACGCGAGCCATGAGTCCTTCGAGGATAATATCGCAATCACGCGACGCGTCGCGGATCGCGCGCACGCGAAAGGTATCAGCGTCGAAGCCGAACTTGGGATGCTCGGCGGCGTCGAAGAAGATATTAAAATCGACGAAGGAAATGCCTGCCTGACGAATCCAGAAGAAGCGGTCGAGTTCGTCGAGCGGTCTGGGTGCGACTCGTTAGCCGCGGCCATCGGCACCAGCCATGGCGCTTACAAATTCAAAGGCCAACAGTCGCTCCGCTTCGATGTGATTGAAGCGATTGCGCAGAAGGTTCCGGGCATGCCGATTGTGATGCACGGCAGTTCGAGCGTGCCGGTGGAGGAAGTTGAGGGAATCAATGCCGCCGGCGGCAAGCTCGATCCGTCCGCGCGAGGCGTGAACGAAAACGAATACCTGCCGGCTGCGAAGCTCGGCGTAACGAAAGTAAACATCGACACCGATGGCCGGCTCGTCTGGACGCGGGTGCATCGCGAGTTCTTCCGCGATAAGCCAGCGGAGTTCGATTTCCGGCCACCGGGTAAGGTATTCATGCAGGCGTACGCGGACTTCATCGCGCACAAAAACGAGAAGCTCGGATCAGCTAACCAGCTGGATACGGTGCGCGCCTCGCTGTAGCGGCGACGTGAGCTTCACTCTCCAGGAACTCGCAACGCTGTCTGGCGGCGAGCTGCGCGGTGACGGCAGTTTGCGGGTCGCCGGGGCCGCTTCGTTAGCTGAAGCGACGCCGGGCGAGATCACGTTTTTCGGTAGCCCGAAATACATGCCGCTGTTGCGGAAGACGCGCGCCTCTGCCGTTTTCGTTCCAGCTGATTTCGAGGGAGAGATTGAGCCTGCGCAAATCCGCGTCGCGAATCCAGCGAAGGCTTTCGAGCAGGTGGTGCTCAAGTTGGCACCGCCGCCGATCACTTTCCCGCCCGGGATCCACCCGAGCAGCGTCATCGCCGCGGACGTGAAATTAGGGGCGCGTGTCTCGATCCAAGCCCATGTCGTCATTGAAGCCGGTGCGGCGATCGACGACGACACGGTGATCGGCGCGAACAGTTATGTTGGGCACGAGACGAGCATCGGCCCGAATTCTCTCATCTATCCGAACGTGGTGATTCGAGAGCGTTGTCGCATCGGCGCCCGCGTCGTCATCCACAGCGGTGCTGTCATCGCGGCGGACGGTTTCGGATTCGAGGTCGTGGAAGGGCGCCAAAAGAAAGTGCCGCAGATGGGCATCGTGCAGATCGATGATGACGTGGAAATCGGCGCAAATACGACAGTTGATCGCGCGCGCTTCGGCCGCACCTGGATTAAAGAAGGCGCGAAACTCGACAACCTCGTGCAGATCGCGCACAACGTCGTGGTCGGCCAGCACTGTGTGATCGCGGCGCAGACTGGTATCGCGGGCAGTTCGCGCGTCGGGGATTACGTGATGATGGGCGGTAAGGTAGGGGTGACCGGCCATGTTGATATTGGCGATCGCAACATCATCGCAGCGAGCACGGGTGTGTCGAAGGACCTTCCGGCAAACGGCGGAACGTGGTGGGGCACGGTGGCCGTCCCGCTGCGCGAAGCGAAGGAGCAGGTCGCGTGGGTTCACCGTCTGGGCAAGCTCTTTGCGCGGGTAAAAGAGATCGAAAAAAAGCTCGGAATCTAGCAGGCACCTCGCCTCAAAAACGCGAGATCCATGGCGCGGTCGGTCGTCGCGTCCAGAACGTCTCGCCCATCGTCCAGCGTCGGCGAGACGATAATCACAAGAGCGTGACATCTGAGCGAAGCCGACGGATCTCACGGTGTCCTTTGGACACTTGCGCGCGTGCTAGCCCCGGCGCCGCACGACCGCCGCAGACTACGCTCTCACAGGTTCTATCGCGTCAAAACTGCATCTCCATGGACGGCCAACGCTGTGAAAAACCAAAGAGAAACAAAGAGCCAACGCACTTGGCAAGGTTGATGCTTATAGTAGTTATAGAAATTATAAGCCACAGAACCTCACCATGAAACTACTCACCCGCGCCGCTGCCGAATTCCTCATCATCGATGACGACCCGGCAATCACGAAGTTCCTTGTCACGTATCTGAAGCAGAAGGGCCATACCTGCGAATACCTAACCGAAGGATTCCGCACCGCCGCCTGGCTCGAGCTGAATCAGTGCGACGTCGTCGTCGTCGATCTGAATATGCCAAAAGTCGACGGCATCTCGCTCATCTCCTTCATTCGCGAAATGAGCGACAAACTTCCGATCATCGTCTTCACCGGCGTCGGCTATGACGAGGACCGCATGCACGCGGCACTGCGCGCTGGAGCTAACGGCTACGTCAGCAAGAATCTCCCGATCGAGCAGCTCTACTGCGTCCTCTCCCGCGTGCTTGCCACCTGTCAGCAGCGCGCCCGCCGCGATGCTCTCTCCGGCGCGCATCAGCAGACCACTCTCGCCGGCGCAGCGTAAGCGCGCTTCGGCCGATCACCCGGCGCGCGCTTCGTCGAGCAAGCCGCGCAACGCTTCGGCAGAAATGCATTCCGCGCCGCAGGCTGCGGCGGTTTCCTGCTCGAGAAAATCGCTCGTCGCGACGAGCAGCCGGTAGTCCGACCCATATTTACTCGCGAGCCGTTCGACGATCGAGTCGGCGGTTTGCCCATCGCGCGAATAGAAAATCTGGATCTCGCCCGGCTCGGCAATCGCACCCACCGCGGCGCCTCGGCCGTCGAACACAGCGACAACGCGAACACCGGTCCAGTCCTGGTAATCGCGCAGCTTTCGCGTTAATACATCACGCGCCAGCGAGGTCCGCCGCTCGTGGAGCGCGCGGAGCTCAGGCCACGCAAAAATGACACTGTGCCCGTCAACGATAAGGAAGTCCGGGCGCACCCGGCACCTATAGGGAAGCGGGCTGCGTGATCAAACGCAGCCAAAGAGGAACAGACTAAGCGGCCGCAGAGGCCTGCTTCTTCGCCTTCGGCTTGGCGGCTGGTTCACGCTTCGCAGGTGCAGCAGCCTTGGCTTTCGCCTTCTTGCGTTCGAGATAGGCCTCGCGGCGGCGACGTTTGACGGTCCTACGATGTTGCTGGCCCATGAGCCGTTTCCTATAGGATGGATGATCGCGCCGCGCAACCATGAAAGCGGCTGAGGCGGAGCGAATTCGGCATTGCTATCGCGCCGGCGTGGAAGCTACAAAGAGCCGTCTTTGCGGACCTTTGACGCGATGCGAAAACTTCTGATTACCCTCACCGTCCTGTTTGTCACGTTGTCGGCGGTGTTCGGGGTCTTGAACACCAACAAAACGCGCAGTCTCCGCGACGTTGCCGCGCGGAACGACACCGCGCGCGCTGAATCGGAACAAGTGCGGATTGCGCGAGAGAAGGAGATCCGCACGCGCGAGGCGAAGCTGGCAGACGCAGCAGCGAAATCGGCCGACACCGAAAGCCGGGTAGCAAGCGCCGAGGCGGACTTGATCAAGTCGCAATCTGAGCGCGCCGACCTTCAGGCGCAGCTGCAGGCGAGCCATACACAGATCGCCGAGTTGCAGAAGCGCGTCGAAGAGTCCGTACCGAAGGATCTGCTGCCGGACACCTTGCCGATGCCGGGCAGCGGCGACTTGCAGACGCAGCTGGAGGACACACGTCGCCAGCTCGAGAGCCTCGAGCGCGAGAAGCAATCGCTTCCCACAAAGATCCGCACCACCCAAAGCGGGACCGCGACAATCGACAGACCGCAGAAACGCCGCGCCACAATCAGCAATCCGTCGCTTCGCGGAACAGTTCTCGCGGTCAACCAAGCCTACAACTTCGTCGTCCTGAATCTCGGTGGTCGTCAGGGTCTGGAGGCGAACAGCGAGATGCTCGTCCTTCGCGGCGGCACGCTGATCGGCAAAATCCGCGTCTCGTCGGTTGAACCCGCGACCGCGATCGGCGATATCGTCGGCAGCAGCCTGTCCCGTGGTGTTCAGGTGCAACCCGGAGACATCGTCGTTTATGCTGGCACCAATTTGTAATTCAACGCGCCTTCGCATCGCGCGGGCGAGCATCGCCGCAGCCCTCGTTCTCGCATTCGCGTCGTGTGCGACGCACTCGGACACGCAGCTAGTTTCTGATCCCTCGGGCCAGCAAGAGTCAGCGCTCCCATGGAACCAGCAGCAGAAATGGGAAAATCAGGGCCAATTCGGCCCGGCCGCTGAGGCGATCAGCGGCGCCGGCCGACGCTAGATCCACATCCCCGCCGGAATGACGGCGTTCTTGGGCACCACGACGATACCGTCGCGGATGAAATAATTGTCGCCATCGTAGTTCGACGGTTTCCCTTCCGGCGTGATCACGGCCCCGTCCGCGATTCGCGCATTCTTGTCGATGATCGCGCGATCGATCACGCAGTTCCGGCCGATGCCCATCGCCGGCTGACCCGGCGGGATGGCAGTTGGCTCCGTCTCATAATAGTCAGCGCCCATCACGATGCTGTTACGAATCGTCGCGCCGGTTTGAATCAAACTACGCACGCCTATAACCGACCGTTCAATGTGCGCATCGCTGATGATGCAGCCATCCGCGACGATCGCCTGCCGCAGGGTCGCACCGTTGATCTTACTGCCCGGCAGAAAACGCGGATGCGTGTAGATCGGCGCGGACGCGTCGAAGAAACTGTACTGCGGCAGCAGATCGGTCAGGTCGAGATTCGCCTCATAAAACGCGCGCACCGTCCCGATATCTTCCCAGTAACCGTTAAAGATGTACCCGCTGACGTGCCGCTCCTTGATGGCATGCGGGATGATGTGCTTCCCGAAGTCCACCATCTCGTGGTTCTCCAGGCAATCGACCAGCACATTGCGGTTGAAAACGTAGATGCCCATCGACGCCTGATAGAGTTCCTCGTCCGCGGCGGCACCGATCGACGCCAACAAATCAGGCGTGAGCCGCAGCTCCGGCAAAACTGATTCGTCCTTCGGTTTCTCCACGAAGCGCGTCACACGGCGATCGCTGTCGCTCTGCATAATCCCGAAGTCGACCACTTGCCCGCGTTGGACGGGTTTGGTGGCGAGCGTGATCTCCGCGCCTGAGCGGATGTGTTGTTCCAGGAGCTCGCGGAAATCCATCCGATAGAGCTGATCGCCGCTCAGGATGAGATAATAATCGAACGGCCGCTCGAGGAAGTAGCGCATGTTCTGCCGCACCGCGTCGGCTGTGCCCTGATACCATTGCGAACCTTCCGGCGTTTGCTGCGCGGCAAGGATCTCCACAAAGCTGCGCGAGAAGTTGTCGAACTTGTAGCTCGCCTGGATGTGGCGATGCAGGGACATGCTGTTGAACTGCGTCAGCACATAAATCGAGCGCAGACCCGAGTTCAGGCAGTTGCTGATCGGGATGTCGACGAGGCGGTACTTGCCGCCGAGTGGCACCGCGGGCTTCGACCGATCTTTCGTTAACGGGAACAGCCGCGTCCCCGCGCCGCCGCCCATGATCACAGCGAGCGTGCGCTGAGTCGCCGTCGCCGGCAGCACGGCGCGATTTGCTGAGGCAGTTTCACGCACTGGGCGGTTTGGATTCTCCACCCCGTAGTAACTCAGCGAGTGTGGCCCTGAGCAACTTTTTTGCGGGACGGAGTGCGTGACGGGCCGCTCATGTTGCGCTGCCGATGCGTTGGTGTCACGATCACGGCCTATGTGCGGCATTGTTGGTTACGTCGGGCGTTCGGAAGCCGCGCCCATCCTGCTCGACGGCCTCCGCCGTCTCGAATATCGCGGCTACGATTCCGCCGGCGTTGCGATTGTCGACGGTGACCAGATTGAGACGCGGAAATGCGCGGGCCGAATTGCCGACCTTGGCAAGTTAATGGGCGAAGACACTCCCGTCGGCACCTTCGGAATTAGCCACACCCGCTGGGCGACCCACGGCAAAGCGACGGATCAAAACGCGCATCCGCATTTCGATGCGAGTGGAAAACTCGCGCTCGTGCATAACGGCGTGATCGAAAATTATCAGGCGTTGAAAGAGCAGCTCGTGCGCGGCGGCGACACGAGCTTCATCTCCGAGACGGACACCGAAGTCCTCGCGCATCTCATCGGCAAGCTCTACGACGATTCCGCGCCGACAAACGGCAGCACACCTCCGCTAAACGAAAAAGCACGGCTCGTTGCCGCCGTGCGGACGGCACTCCAGCAGGTCATCGGCACCTACGGGATCGCGCTGGTGCATTGCGATATTCCAGATTTCATCGTCGGCGCGCGTCGGGGCAGTCCGCTCGTTCTGGGCGTCGGAAAAGACGAGAACTTCCTCGCCAGTGACGTCAGCGCGATCGTCGCTTACACGCGCGACGCCGTTTACCTGAACGACTTCGACGTTGTCGCAGTCGAGCGGGACAATTTCGAGATCAGCTCAGTGGCCGGCGAGCGCGGCAGCTACGAAGTCAGCAAGGTCGAGTTCACCGATGAAGACATCAAAAAGGGTGACTACGCGCACTACATGCTCAAGGAAATCTATGAGCAGCCGGGCTCTGTGCGCGATGCGATGCGCGGGCGTTTGAGCCATGAGGAGTGCACGGCAAAACTCGGCGGACTGGAGATGACCGCCGCGCAGTTGCGCGATGTGGGACGCGTAGTTCTGACCGGGTGCGGCACCGCGTTGCACGCCGCGATGGTCGGCGAATATTTAATCGAACAACTCGCCGGTGTTCCGGTGGAAGTAGAATTCGCGAGCGAGTTTCGCCATCGTAATACGCCGATGACACGCGACACGTTAGTGTTCGCGATCAGCCAAAGCGGCGAGACGGCGGACACGCTCGGAGCGTTGCGGGAAAGCCGCCGCAAAGGCTACCGCACGCTCGGGATCTGCAACAACGTCGCCAGTAGCATCGCCCGCGAAAGTGACGGCGGCGTTTACATGCACGCCGGTCCCGAGATTGGAGTGGCCGCGACGAAGTCGTTCACCTCACAGGTGACGATTCTCGCGCTGATCGGATTGCTGCTCGGGCGCATCCGGCAACTCTCCACCTCCGAGGGAAGTCGAATCATCGAAGCGCTCGAAGCGCTGCCCGCGCAAATCGAGGAGACGTTAAAACTTAGCGATCAGATTCGCGGGATCGCGAAGAAGTATATCAACGCACCAGGTATGCTGTTTTTCGGAAGGCAGTTCAACTTCCCTGTCGCACTCGAAGGCGCGTTGAAACTGAAAGAGATCACTTACCTCTTTGCTGAGGGCCATCCGAGCGCGGAACTCAAGCACGGCATTATCGCTCTCGTCCGGCCCGAATTGCCGTCGCTTTTCATCACACCCGACGACGCGGTCTTCTCGAAAAACGTCAACAACATCGAGCAGGTAAAAGCGCGCAAAGGTCCGATCATCGCGATCACCTCCGGGACGTGCGCCGATCGTCTGGCCGATGTTGCGGACGACATCGTCAGTGTGCCGAGCGCGCCTGAAATCGTGATGCCGATTTTGACTGCGATCCCGCTGCAGCTACTGGCGTATCATCTTGCGGTCGAACTTGGTCGCGATGTGGATAAGCCACGGAATCTCGCCAAGAGCGTGACCGTCGAGTAATCTCCGGAAGTCGCCGCGACTTCCCTTCTGCCGGCGCCGCGAAACCCGTGCCCGCAAACGAAGATTATGTGCTCAGCGTTCTCGAAGACGCCGGGCTCGTTACTCGACCGCAGATCCTTTCCGCGCGCGCGCGCTTGAACGGCACGAAGAGCGTCGTTGAACTCCTCGTGCGCGAAGGTGCAGTCGCCGAGACGGACGTTTCGCGCACGCTGGCGGCACAGGCGCACATGGACTGGATTGATGTCTCCGCGCGGCTGGTTCCGCCGAGCGTGATCGACCAGATGCGCGCTGCGGATGCGCGCCGCTTCAAAGTGGTGCCCGTGGGAGTGAATGAGTCCGCGCTGATTGTCGCGGTCAGCGATCCGCTCGACATCGACGCGATCGATAGCCTCAGCTTTTTGCTGCAACGCGAAATCGAGCTGGTCTGCAGCAGTCCCGAAAAAATTCGCGAGGCGCTGATCAAATACTACGGCACTGCAGACGAAGCTTCCGATCGGTTAGTTGAGCGGCTCGGCGAAGACATTGATCTCGGCTTCGAGATCGAAAACCCGGCCGCGCTCGCGGGCGACGAGACTGATGCGCCGATTATCCGCCTCGTTTCGATGCTGCTAATCGAAGCGCATCGCTTGAACGCCAGCGATATTCATCTCGAGCCGCTCGAGACGAAATTTCGCGTCCGGTTTCGCATCGATGGCGTTCTACAGGAGATGCAGGCGCTACCGAAACGGCTGCAATCAGCAATCGTTAGCCGGCTCAAAATCATGACCGGTTCGATGAGCATCGCTGAAAAGCGGTTGCCGCAGGATGGCCGCATTCAGGTAAAAATCGCGCGCAAGCCCGTCGACCTCCGCGTTTCCACGATCCCGACGAACCACGGCGAAAGCGTTGTTATGCGCCTGCTCGATAAGACGAATCTGATGCTAGGTCTGCCGGAACTCGGATTCTTGAGCGACGACCAGGAGACGTTCGAACGGCTGCTGCGCCTGCCCGATGGAATTCTTCTTGTTACCGGTCCGACTGGCTCGGGAAAGACGAGCACGCTCTACGCGTGCCTGCATTACATGAACAAGCCCGACCGGAAGATCATCACGATCGAAGAACCGGTCGAGTATCAGATGAATGGCATCAATCAGGTGCAGGTAAATACGGACGTTGGAATGACGTTTCCGACTGCGCTGCGCTCGATCCTGCGTCAGGCGCCAAACGTTATCATGATCGGTGAAATTCGCGATCTCGAGACTGCCTCAATCGCGACAAACGCCAGCCTTACTGGCCATCTAGTGTTTAGCACGCTGCACACGAACGATGCGCCTTCCGCGGTTGCACGGCTTGTTGATCTCGGGATGCAGCCATTCCTCGTGGCCTCATCCGTTCGCGCCATTCTCGCGCAACGACTCGTTAGGCGTCTCTGTGCGCACTGTAAGCAACCTGGCGAACTAAATGAAACTGAGCTCCGTGCGCTGCGGGTGGAGGCGGCGCAATTGCGCGAAGCGCGCGTCATGGTCCCGGTCGGTTGCGATCAATGTCGTCAGACCGGCTATCGCGGACGGATGGGTATTTTCGAAATGTTCGTCATCGACGATGAAGTGCGTCACATGATCAACAACCGCACCTCCACGCTGAGCTTGCGGCAGAAGGCGCGCCAGCTCGGGATGCGCACGCTGCGCGAAGACGGCATCCGCAAAGTGCTGGCCGGTCTCACCTCGGCGGACGAAGTGATTTCGATCACGCTCGGCGATGCGAATTAGTCGTCTGGAAGTCGCGCGATGAACAATAGCCAGGTCGCCGAGCTGCTGCGCGAGCAACGCATTCTCGAGCTGGCGCAAATCGACGACGTCCTCCAGGAAGCGAACCTGAACGGCAAGACGCTCGCAGAAACGATGATCGCAAACGGCTTCGTCAATGAGCGCGGCTATTACCAGACGATCGCGGACGCGCTCGGCACAGAATTTATCGAGCTGCACGGCGAAATGACGCCGGAAATTCTGCGTCTCATCCCCAGCGGTCTAGCACGGCTGCATCGGGCTTTGCCGCTCGGCGTGAGCGACAACGCGATCACTGTCGCCCTGGTCGATCCGCTGGATCTGCGCGCGGCGGAAGACCTGCGCTTTGCGCTGGGGCGCGATATCAACGTAGTAGTGTCGCCGACGCCGCAAATCAAAGAGCGGATCACGCGCTACTACGGCAGCGACACCTCCAGCATGGAGGAGATCCTGAAGCAGCTCGGCGATACCGGCGAACTGCTCGCGCTGGAAGGTGCGGACGCCGCGAGCCGCGAAGTCGAGGCGGAGGCGAATGCGACACCAATCATTCGTTTCGTCGACCTGATCCTGTTCCACGCGATTCAGGACCGCGCGAGCGATATTCACTTCGAACCGTTCGAGCATGAATTCAAAATCCGCTATCGCGTCGACGGCGCGCTCTACGAAATGGCGCCACCGCCGCGTCACCTCGCGCTGCCGGTGATTTCGCGCGTCAAGGTGATGGCGAACTTAAACATCGCGGAGCGCCGTCTTCCGCAGGATGGGCGCATTCAGAAGAATATCGCCGGTCGCATGATCGACATGCGCGTTTCGACGCTGCCCACACAATTTGGCGAAAGCGTTGTGCTTCGCGTGCTCGACCGCTCGACCGTGAACCTCGATCTCGAGGCACTCGGGATGCCGGATTACATTCACGATTACATCATCGAGGTCATCAATCGGCCGAACGGAATTTTCATCGTGACCGGGCCGACTGGTTCGGGCAAAACGACGACGCTTTACTCCTGTCTGCGCAAGATCAACACGATCGACGCGAAGCTGCTGACAGCAGAAGAGCCGGTCGAGTACGACCTCGAGGGAATCGTGCAGGTGCCGGTGAACGAAAGCATCGGGCTGTCATTCGCGCGCGTGCTCCGAGCGTTCCTGCGTCAGGACCCTGACCGCATCATGGTCGGCGAAACGCGCGATCTCGAGACGGCGCAGATCGCGATTCAAGCTTCGCTCACGGGGCATTTGGTCTTCACCACGTTGCATACGAACGACGCGCCGGGCGCGGTTACGCGCCTAATCGACATGGGCGTGGAGCCGTTTCTGATCTCGTCGACGCTTGAAGCCGTGCTGGGCCAGCGCTTACTGCGGAGCATCTGCCCCTCCTGTCGCACCGCTTACCAGCCAACTGCGGAATCGCTCCACCATCTGCAGCTCGCACGACGCGATATCGGCGAGAAGAGCTTCTACTACGGCAAAGGTTGCGAGGCTTGTAACAACACCGGCTACAACGGGCGCAAAGGAATCTACGAGTTGATGAAGATGAGTGACCCGGTGCGCGAGCTGATCAATCAGCGCGCGCCGAGTGTCGTGCTGAAGCAAAAGGCCGTGGAGCTCGGCATGGTGACACTGCGGCAGGATGGACTGCGCAGCATCTTCGAAGGCGATACGACGATCGAGGAAGTGTTGAAATACACGTAGCTCGACAGCCCGCGAGTGGCTCCATATCGTCGTTGCTCTACTCGCCATGCCGCGTTTTAACTACGTCGCCCTCGATTCCCGCGGGCAGGAATTCGTCGGGTTGATCGACGCGTCGTCGAGCAGCGAGGTGATTGGGCAGCTGCGTCAGGCCGGCTATTTTCCCACCAACGTCGCCGAAGAAGGCAAGAGCGATCCTCGCGCACTCAAGCCAGCGAAAGCGAAAGGCAAAACGAAAGCAGTCGCCGTCCCGGCTGCACCGAAAACAGATCGAAAGGGAATCGTCCTTTTCGAGGAGAAGACGGTCAAGACGAAGGTGTTGATGATCTTCACGCGCCAGCTCGCGACGTTAATCGACGCAGGCCTGCCGCTGCTGCGCGCGCTCACCGTCCTCGCCAAGCAGGAGCGAGACAAAGTTCTCAAGAAAACAATCACCAACTTGTCCGACTCGGTGCAAGGCGGCAGCACGTTTTCCGAAGGCCTCGCGCAGCACCCGAAAATCTTCAACGACCTCTACGTGAACATGGTGCGAGCGGGTGAACTCGGTGGCGTGCTTGAGGTCGTGTTAACACGCCTCGCCGAGTTTCAGGAGAAAGCGCAGAAGATCAAAAACAAGGTGGTCGCCGCAATGGTGTATCCACTCATCGTGCTCGTTCTCGCGGTTGCGATCATGGGCTTCCTGCTCGTGTTCATTGTGCCGAAATTTGAGCAGATCTTTAAGGACATGTTGGGCGATAAGCCGTTGCCCGGGATCACACTCTTCGTCATCGGCGCGAGCGACGCTTTTAGCCATCACTGGGCGTTAATCCTGATCTGCCTCATCGCGGTGATCGTCGTGCTGAATGTGCTCGGTCGAACGCCCGCCGGACGCGTAATACTCGATCGCGTAAAACTACGCACACCGCTTTTCGGAGACCTTTTGCGCAAGACCGCGATCTCCCGTTTCTCGCGCACTCTGGGGACGCTCGTCACGAGCGGCGTCCCAATTCTGCAGGCGCTAAACATCACGCGCGAGACCGCCGGCAATGTCGTCATCGCGAATGCCATCACGCAGGTGCACGACAGCGTGAAGGAAGGCGAGTCGATCGTGCTCCCGCTCGAAGCGAGCCGCGCGTTCCCGCCGATGGTCATCAGTATGATCGATGTCGGCGAAGAAACCGGTCAGCTGCCGGAGATGCTGCTTAAGATCGCGGAGGTCTACGACGACGAGGTCGATAACTCTGTCGCCGGCCTCACGTCGATGCTGGAGCCAATTATGATCGTCTTTCTCGCGCTCGTCGTTGGCACGATCGTGATCGCACTGTTCATGCCGCTGATCAGCATCATCAGCGGATTGCAGCAGCAAACGTAGTCGTGCGTCCTGTCAAACTCGCGCGGCATCCGCGGCGCAGCGCTTTCACTCTGATCGAGCTGCTCATAGTGATGAGCATCATCATCGTCCTCGCGGGGCTGATTCTCGCGACGAGCGGCTACATGCAAAAAAAAGGCTACAGGTCACGCGCGGAAGCGGAGATCGCCGCGATGTCGGCAGCGTTGGAAAGCTACAAAGCAGATAACGGCATTTATCCTACCGATTCGGTAACGAACGCGCTCAATCCCACCGGTACCGACACGAGTACGTACAGAACAGCTAGCGTCGTGCTTTACCGCGCACTAAGCGGCGATGATGACAATGGCACGGACCGCGTCAGCGAGTCCAAAACTTACTTCAGTTTCAAGCCGAATCAGCTAGGGCCAGTCGTGCCGCCTCAGGCGAAAGTCGATTACATCCGCGATCCGTTCGGAAACAGCTATGGCTATTCGACAATGAAGGCGTCAAACCCCGCAGCCAGTGCAGGCTACAATCCGACGTTCGATCTCTGGAGCACATGCGGCTCAACCGACGCGGCGCAGTGGGTAAAAAATTGGTAACCTAGATCACCGCGCGTCAGTATTCACGACGACCACCACGCGCCGGTTTGGCCGCTGTCGGGCGATCTCCATCTGTTCCTCGGGAGTGTTCGGCGGGACTGGTCGAGGCTGGACGAGGAACTTCGCCGCGCCAAAGCCTCGCGCGTCGACCTGTGCGGGATTTATTCCGAGCGCCTGGATTAGATACTGTTTCACACTGTCCGCGCGCCGCTGACTCAACTGGAAATTGTAATCTGGCGAACCTAACGAATCGGTATAGCCCTCCACGCGAAACCCCGCCTTCGGATTGCGCTTGATCAAGACCGCGAGCTTTTGCAACTGCTCCAGGCCGCCCCCGTCAAGATCCGCACTGTCATAGCCAAACAATTGATCGTTAGGCAGGCGAATTGATGTGCCCGAGCCGATGGGTCCTTTCTGGGAAAGCAACGAATCGAGATCGCTGAATCCCGGCGCGCGGCCACGATCAGGGCCGGCACTATCACCGGGGATTTTGTTGATCACGTTTGGGCGCTTGATGGTCGTGCTGGTGGCGAGCTCAGTGCCAGTCAGCGCTGGCTGCGGCCTTCCAGAAACGGCTGACTCGCTGAGCATCGATTGCTCGCGAGTCGCATTCGGATTCTTCGAGAGCACCTGGGATGTGCTCCGCTCGATTTCGTTGAGAATCGACGAGGCGTTCGACTGATCGACTTTCGGCCGGTCCGGCAGAACGTCGCTCGTGTCGTCCGGCATCGCGGTGCTGGCGTGCATCTCATCGAGCAACTTCTCGAACGACTTTTTCTCGTCCGGCAGCTGTACATCCGTCTTGTCCGCTTCGGGCTTCGCAGCCGGCG
>JBHENE010000135.1:0-8382 GCA_046262215.1 Chthoniobacterales bacterium
ATCCCATTCCGCGCGGCTTGGTGGTGCAGAATGGCGAGAAAACCTTCTCCTTCATTTTTGGATCGATGCCTTTGCCGTTGTCCTGAATCGTGACGACGACTCCGCTGGTCGTCTCACCTTCGCGGATCGATTTTGCTGCGAGCGAAATTCGCGGCTTCGGCTGACCGTTCGTCGCCTCCGCCGCGTTGGCTACCAAGTGCGCAAAAGCTTCCGTCAATGCCGCTTCGTCACAGAGAACCGACGGCAGGTCGTTAGGCAAGTTGATTTCGACCGGCGTCCCATTGGTGCCGAACCGCGACCGCGCCATCTCGATGGCCTTCGTCATGGAGCTTTTCAGATCGACGGGCTTCATCACCAATTCCGCCGGGTGCGCGAAGTTATTGATCTGCGTGATGATGCGGTCGAGTCGCTCTACTTCCTGCACGACGATGACGTTGAAATCCTTGCGAAATTCGGGGTCATCGAACCGTTCGGGGAGTAACTGCGCGAAGGTCTTAATCGCCACGAGCGGATTGCGGACCTCATGCGACATGCTCGCGGCGAGGTCCGTCCAGAAGGCAGCGCGATCGACGAGATCCTGCTTTTGGCGCAGGCTCTCCTCGGCGGTCATATCCTGAATCACTGCGACCGCGCCGAGCGGCGTCTTTCCGTCAAGCAGGCGGCGAGTTTCGACGCAGAGCGATCGACGTGTGCTTGGGTCGACCCAGCTTTCCGGCGGTAGATTGTTTTTCGCGTCGAGCGTTGCACGGAGCATCGCCGCAACGCGGCTGCTCGCCGCTTCTGCTGGTCGGTTCAAAACCTCAGCCGCGGAGAGCCCGAGGATCGCTTCAGCCGTGGGATTAAACCAGCGGATGATGGCGTCTTCGTCCGTCGCGACAATTCCCGGCGGAATCGATTTCAACAGCGTTTCCGCGAGCGTCTTTTGGAGGGCGATCTCTTCGTTGAGAAGAGCATTCTCGAGAACCGTCGAGACGTGCTCTGCCAGGATCATGAGGTTCTCGAGCTCGTGGTAATCGAATCGCTGACCCGTGACCCGATGCCCGAAGAAGAGCCAGCCGAGCACGCGACCACGCGCGTGCAACGGAACGATGACCTCCGCTCCGAAGGCGTCGAGCGCGCGACGCATAAGAGCTCGTTGAGTTTGATCCGGAGCTTGCGCGAGATTCGCGCGGCAGATCAGATGCGCATGTAATTCAAACCAGCGCACGAGCGGATCGCGCTCGCCGTATTCGACCTCATAGGTCTCAGGCAGGCAACGAAGGCCGGCGCGAAGCCGGTAGCGATCACCCTGTCGAATCCGCGAGAAAATACCAACACGCGTGACACTCGCCGCGTCGGCCACGCCTTCGACAACGCTCGCGAGCAACGCCTCGACGTTATCGTAGCGCCGGAAGACGCGCGGGAAGCGAAGGAGCGGAAGCGCAGGCGAGTAGCGGTCCGGCGCGGGATCGAGGCGGCGAAGTGGTTCGGGCGTGAGGGCGAGTTGAGACTGATCTCGCAGCTCGCGATTTTCCTGGAGAATGCGTAGATGATCGAAAGCGCGCGAGATGAGCGCCTGGAAGCTGCGCCGATCGATCTGGATATCTTCGGCGGCGTAGATGCCGGCTTGTTCGGCTTCGCGGAGCGGTTCAGACCGCGGGGTGCCGAACGCCATGATCAAAATTTCCGGCCAGTCCTGCTGCAGTTGCGTGACGAGGTCGCGGGCTTCTTTCGCGCGCAGATCGAGGAGGAGTAGCGACGGTCCGGCCTGCTGCAAAACGGCGTCGAGCCGGTCGAGTTCCGCGACGTGGCGCACTTGTGCGAGGACGCGCAGGAATGCCTTCACTCTCCGCGTGAGGTCGACATCCTGCGTATACAAGATACATATCGGCGAAGGCATCATGCGGCGGCGACGACCTCCTGTTCGAACCGGACCAGCGGCAGCAGAATGTGGAACGTCGTGCCCTTCGCGAGACGGCTTTCCACTTCGATCTGTCCGCCGTGTTCCTGCACGATTCCGTGGACGACGGAAAGCCCGAGACCGGTGCCGTAATCTTTCGTGGTGAAGAAAGGATCGAACACGTGCGCGATGTCCTCTTCGCGAATTCCTTCGCCGCTGTCGCGGACGCTCACGCGCAGCACTTCATGCGAGCCGCCATTCGCGCCATTGAAGGCGGTGAGCCATTCCTCCGCCGGGCGGATCTCCGTCGCGACTGTCAATTGACCGCCCTGCGTCATCGCATCCATCGCGTTGAGGAAGAAGTTGAGAAACACCTGCTCGAGCTGGTCCGCATCGGCGTGGATGGTGTCGACATCAGCGTTCCAGGCACGCGAGACTTTGATCTCCTGTTGATAAAGGCGGTGCCCGACGAGCATGAGCGACTTCTCGATGACTTCGTGGACGTGCATCGGCTTCAGCAGCGGCTTCGCGGGGCGCGCGAACCGGAGCAATTGATTCACGAGGGAGTCGATCCGATCAATCTCGTGCCCGATCAGCGTCGAGAAAGTCTCACGAAAATCGGAGTCTTGATACCGCTCGGGCAGCAATTGCGCGAAGGTTTTGATGGAGACGAGCGGATTCTTAATCTCGTGCGCCATGCCGGCGGACAGCGTGCCCAGACTCGCAAGTCGATCGCTCCGGCGGATCTGCAGCTCGAGGCGTTTCAGGGCGGTGATGTCGGTTAACACCATCAGCGCGCCGAGCATTTCGCCACCTTCGCCGTGGAAGATTGAGCTGCTCGCTCGCACGATGACGTTCTCCGGGCCGGAGCGTAGCACCAGCTCACTATTTTCCTGGCCGTGGCCCGTTCTCAGGGTATTCCGGAGCATGTCTCTCACCGAGGCGAGGGACTCAGGTAGGTCATCAACCGGCTGCTCGAGCAAATCGCTGGGCAGTAGAGATGTGATTTCGCCCGCCTCGCGATTAAAAACGGTCAAACGCCCGTCGGCTCCCGCAGCGACAACGCCTGTCGTCATATTCTCCAGCAGCGTTTCGTTGTACATCTTCGCGTTCTGCACTTCCGTGAACAGCTGCGCGTTCTGTATGGCGACCGCCAATTGCCCGCAAAGCACCTGCAGCGCACTCTGTTCGACAGTACCGTAAATCCTGCCCGAGAGGCGCGGTCCGAGCAGCATCACGCCAGCGAGATGCTCGCGTGAGAAGATGCCGATCGCGACGGCAACGCGACGCGCCTCCATCCCTGCGATGACATCATCGAGGAGACGCGTGGGCCGTAGACGATGCAACTCGTCGACTACAACCGGCTCTTGCGACTGTCGAAGCAGCACCAGCAGTGCATTGTCGGCTGCTATGGCGATTGCCGGCAGGTCGGACTGAGCGTCTCCGGCTGAATGGACTTCAACGTAGCCAGAGCGGTCCGGCAGCAGGATTGTGACGCGTTCACTGTCTACCGCGTCGGCGATAGTTCGGGCGAACCGGTCGAGCAGTTCTGGCAACGTCGCGACAGAGCGGAGGATGATGGCGGCTTTGCTCATTGTCGCGCGGAAGTCGAGCTGGCGGGTTCCGACAAACAGCCGTTCAGCAAGTTTTTGCGAAACACCTTTTGCCGGTGCCATGGCGAATGCCACCGCTAGGGCTGCGATCAAGTACGCGACAGTGCTGCCTCCCTCCAGCACCGCTGCGAGCCCATGCGCTGCGACCCACCAAACAATCAGGTAAAGCGCCGACAAATATGCCGCCAATACCGAGTACGACATCAGACGGCGGAGAAACAAGCCGACTTCGAGGATCTTCCGTGTCGCGATGCCATACGCGACGACCAGACTGAAAAGCAGCACTCGATACGGAGCTAACCAAAGCAATTTTCCAGGCGCGATGAAAAGGCGAAGCACCTGGTACGCAACCAGAAAGAAAGCGAGCGTGAGAACAGCGCTCATCAGAATGAACGCCGTCTCCGCACGTTCGCGTCCGGCCGTGTTTTTTAGATCTCGGAACGATCTGCTGATCAGGACGAGAACGGCCGCGCCGAAGTACGCTGCGTAGATATATACCCCGAATCGATAGACGGGTGCGGGAGGAGCGGCAGTGTCACCGGCGGCAGCAGAGATAGTCGCGCCGGAAAGGAAGATCGGTGTCTGGCATAGCAGAATGATGGCAAACGTGCTTAGCAACCACCCTTTTGATCTCCGCAGCAGTTCCGACCAGCTGCCAGCGGCGTGCTGCACGGACAATCGTAGGATGTTAACCGCCGCAAGATACGCAGCCCCGGCCGCCGATGCTTGGCGTATCGCAAACTCAGCTGTCGTGAGATTACGCGTTTCGAAGGCTAGCAACAAACTCGCGAGCCATGCGCCGATCACGAAGCTCAGCAACAGAAATGCCTGGTTAGCTTTTCTTCGCGGATTCGCTTGGAACACAACAAACCCAAGCGGCAGCTGTAACGCCAATGCTGCCAGTGTTGGCGTAGCAGCGGCGCTGTTCATTTAGTCTCGACTCGGCTCAACACCATCGTGCTGGCACTGCCGCCCAATCCGCGCACGTTGATCAACGCGCAGTCGACGTCCGCCTTTCGCGCGCGATTCGGGACGACGTCCAAGTCGCATGCTGGGTCGGCGGTCTCATAGTTTGCCGTCGGCGCAATCATCCGATCACGCATACTCAAGGCGCAGGCGACCAGCTGCATTGGCCCGCCCGCGGCTAACGGGTTACCTGTCACAGCTTTAATCGAACTAACTGGAACAGAGTAGGCACGCGTCCCGAACACACGCTTGATGACCTTTGTTTCCATCGCATCCAGGAATGGATGCCCGGGCCCATAAGCAGAAATATAATCCACATCGGCTGGTGTCTGGCAGGCGTTCGCTAAAGCGTTCCTCATCGAATGCTCGAGCCCTGACGCCGGCTGGTCAGCGGCCAAGTCGCGTTGCTTTGCGTAGCCTGTGATTTCAAGATAGATCCGGGCACCACGAGCCTCCGCGCGTTCAAGATTTTCCAAAACGAAAACCCCCGCACCTTCGGAAATAACGCCGGAGTCCCGCGACAGATCGAAGGGTCGGCTCGCGCGGCCCGGGTCGGAATTACGGTAGGAACTTAGGCCAGTCGCAGTGAAGCTGGCCATGGCAAGCGGCGTAATCGGGGCATCCGCACCTCCTGCGACTGCAAACTCAGCAGCACCTGTGCGTATCATCTCGGCAGCATCTGCGACGGCGTCTAACCCAGACGGACACGCCGATGAGACGGTGGCCGAGTTCGCGGACGCGCCGAGTCGATCAGCAATCAGGTTCGCCGCGGCTTGCGGTTTCGAAGCTCCCAAAGCGGAAGGCGACACTCGATCTGGTGTTCGGCTATTTACGTCATGGAACACGCGTTCGATCACATCGAGAGCGCTAGTGCTCACGCCTATGATGACCGGGGTGGGGCTGGGCAGTTCGAGCGCGTTGAGATCGAGACCAGCGTCTTTCAGCGCCATCATTGCAGCGGCGTATGCCAGCTGCGTGTGCCGAGCCATCCTCTTCGGACGCAACTCCGGCTCAATGTAGTGCGCCGGATCGAAGTTCTTCACTTCGCCGGCGATGCGGCTCTTGAAACCAGAGGCATCAAACAGCGTTATAGGTCCGATCCCACTCTCGCCGCGTAACAGCGACGCCCAGAATGCTTCCAAGCCGATGCCATTCGGCGCGAGCACGCCCATGCCAGTAACAACCACGCGGTTTCTTTTATACATTGCGACGGGATGCGAAGGAGGGACCGGAGAGCGGCGCGATTCTAAGACCTAGAGAAAATCCAGTCATTACATTTTGCTACGGACCTTCTATTCATCAGATTTCAAAGTTATTCACAAGATGCATCTTGCGTGCCCTAAGGGTTTCCGACAGCTTCGTAGAACCCCGAGCCCCGCGGAAACCCCAGCTGCAATCTTCCCCTTCAGGCCCCGTCGCGATCAGCGAACTATGACGATCTCTGCCGAGCTCCCCCAAATCCTCGTGATCGACGACGAGATGGGCCCGCGCGAAAGCCTGCGAATGCTTTTGAAGCCGAATTATCAGGTGCATACCGCAGATTCAGTTGATGCTGGTATCCGTTTGCTACGGGAAAAACGGCCCGACGCAGTAATCAGTGACATCCGCATGCCAGGAGCGAGCGGCATCGAAGGTCTTCGCCGAATTCGAGAGATCGATCCGTTTGTGTCTGTCATCATGTTGACCGGCTTCGGCGCTCTCGAAACGGCCCAGGAAGCGCTGCGTTTGGGAGCGAACGATTACATCAGCAAGCCTTTCGATGCGAAGGAGATGCGGGACGTTATCAGTCGCAATGTCGAGCGTACTCGAGTGCATCGCTGCGGCGAGCACGCAGCAGAGGAGATCAAGGAGCTGAACACGCGCCTTCGCACCGAGCTGGCGCAGAAGGAGCGGCTCGCCTCGTTAGGGCAGGCGTCGGCCGAATTCGTCCACGATCTGGGAAACCCACTCACAATCGTCTGGGGCTACGTGCAGCTGCTCGCGAAAAAACTGGAGCAGCAGGAAAAAGGCGGCGATGCGCCGGCGGCTGGCGCGACCTCTACGAAGGAGCTCAACATCATCGAGCAAAACGTCCGGCTCTGCCGCGAGTTACTGACGATGTGGCAGAGCTACGGCAGCGGCGAAGCGTCGCCGCATCGGCCGATTTCGGTCGCGGGGATCGTGCGGGAGTTAATGAAAGGCCTTAGCTCAATCGCGACCCAGAATGGGGTGAAGCTCGAGTCGGAGATCTCGCCAGATCCTTGCACATTGCTTGGTGATTCTGTTCAGGTGACGCGCGCGATCCAGAACGTGATGGTGAACGCGATCCAGGCCGCCGGCGAAACCAAAGGCGAGGTTAGCGTCAGCTGCGACCGGAAAGAATTTTACGTCGACGTGCGCGTGCGCGATACGGGCCCAGGCATGACGGCCGATCAGCTGCAGAAAATCTTCGAGCCCTACTTCACGACGAAGGGGAACAAGAGCGGCACCGGCCTTGGCCTCTACATCACCAAGAAGGTCATCGATGATCATAACGGCTCGATCAAGGTCGATAGCGTGCAGGGCACCGGCACGACGATGACGATTCGTTTGCCCTTGGCGAACAGGTAATCCGACAGGCGAGCCACCTCTCGGCGGACTTTCGCTTGTCACTCTCCGGCTCATTCGGTTTGCTCAATCAGTGTTGAGTTATCGCGTCGCTCCGATTTTCGTAATTCGAGCGGCGGGCGTCCCATTCGAGCATCTCGATCGACTCGCCACGCGCGAGTCATCGGCAATTGCGCGTGAGTTGGCTGCTCGCGAGACAGAACAGGCGGCGGCGCGCGCCGCTGCGGAACGGTTTCTCAGTACAAAAACCAATGGCCTCTCGGCTGACGCGTCGCGGGTCGCACGCGCCGCTCTAAAAACTGGCGACGCCGCTCCGGAGCATGCCGAGGCATATCCGCTCGAAATTCAGAAGTACGTAGAAGCGGCAAACGCGGTCCGTAACGTAGCTACGCTTCTGGAGAAAACCGTCGAGCGTGAACTGCGCCAAGCACGCGTTCATCTCTACAAATCGAGTCGCGAAGTTCTGCCGGGCTACCTCGTCTTTGGCGCTGGTGAATTCCGCGACCGGTTAGAGGATCTCCCCGCCGCGGGTGAGGATTCGCCGACACGTAATTCCCGCGTTCGTGAGCGCGAGCGACATCTGCTGCTTTACCTGCAACGCGTCTGCGGGAAAAACGACACGTTCAGCGAGTATGGTCCGTCGGCGTGGGGCACCATCGCGCAACAGGCAGAGCCGTTGCGGATACAACCGCGCGCGGGAATCGCAGAACGCTCCGCCTTTCTCGAACGCTGGACTGCGCACGTCTTAGCAGCCGCGATCAACAACGACCCTGAGACACGCGCGCAACTCCCGCCGCGAGTCAATCCGAATGGCCGCTTCGAGAACGGAGAATTCATCCTTAGCGACAGCGGTGAAAGGTGGCGGCTGAGCAGTGAGGAAGTTGACATCGTGATGCGCGCAAATGGGCAGACGCCCGCAGTGTCGTTAGGCGTTAGGCTCGAAATGATTGAACAACTCGCGGCTCGCCGCATCGTGATTTGGCAGTCGGAAGTGCCCTCATTGGAGCCTCAAGCGTTCGCAACAATCGCTCACGACATCCGCAACTGGCAGGAAACTCCGGCCCGCACGAAGTGGCTTGAAAGCGCTGAACGCATCACGGCGCTGTCACAGCAGTTCGGCGGCACGACAGAAATCAACGAGCGCGGGGCTTTAATGGGCGAAGCGCGCAGATTGCTCGACGAGCTTGGTTCGCGCCAGACATCGCAGCGCTCCCTCTACGCCGCGGCTAATCCCATTGCTGAAGAATGTCTTCGTGAAAGCAATTTCAGCATCAGCGAAGAGATGGCGGACGAGCTCGCGCGTGACATCGAGCCCTGGGTCGATCTCTGGCGCGACAC
>JBHENE010000136.1:0-11590 GCA_046262215.1 Chthoniobacterales bacterium
CAGCTATCCCCTGCCCGTCGATCCTGAGCTCGATAAGTTTATCATGGAACGCCGCGAGGGCCGTTCCCGTGCGCTCGCGGCGGAAGAAGCGCAGCCGACGCTGTTCGCCGATCTGCAGTGACACGACTGCCAGTCATCCCGAGCGAAGTCGAGGGACCCCGCTGCATAACGATTAGTTTCGCCACGGGGTTCCTCGACGTCGCTTCGCTTTGCTCGGAATGACAAAGAAGGCCTACGCGCGCGCCGGCGTTGATGTTGATCTCGGCAATCTCGTCAAGCGTCGCATCCAGGAGCGCGTGAAAAGCACGCATGGTCCGGAGGTGCTTGGCAAGATCGGCGGTTTCGGCGGGTTGTTCGCGCCGAACTTCAGTGGCATGCGCGAGCCGGTCCTGGTGGCGAGCGTCGATGGTGTCGGCACGAAATTGAAGATCGCATTCGCTGCCGGACGCCACGACACGGTCGGCGCGGATCTCGTGAATCACTGCGTCAACGACATCGCGGTCCTCGGCGCGCGCCCATTATTCTTCCTCGATTACGTCGGCGCCGAACGCCTGGAGCCGAAGGTTTTTGATCAGATCCTCGCGGGGTTCACGAACGCGTGTCGGGCCGCGGGTTGCGCCTTGATCGGCGGCGAGACCGCGCAGATGCCCGGGATGTATCGCAAGGGAGAGTACGATTTGGCGGGCTGCATCGTCGGCGTAGTCGATCGCGCAACGATGATCGACGGAAGTCGCATCCGTTCCGGCGATGTCGTTCTCGGCCTCGCTTCCAACGGGCTCCATACCAACGGCTACTCGCTCGCACGCAAGGTTCTTCTCGAGAAGATGCGGTTGAAGCTCGATGCGAAGGTAAAGGGACTGCGGCACTCGTTAGGCGCAGAGTTGTTGCGGACCCACGTGAATTACCAACCGCTGCTCGCGAAGGTGAAGATCACGTCGATCAACGGTCTCGCGCACATCACTGGCGGTGGGCTGATCGACAACTTGCCACGCGTGCTGCCGAAAGATTACGACGCGGTCATCGAGACGAAGAGCTGGCGCGTGCCGCCGATTTTTCGAGTGATCGAGACGAACGGGAAAATCGCGCCAGAAGAGATGTATCAGGTGTTCAACATGGGCGTTGGCATGGTTGTCATCGTGGCCGAGAAGCACGCCAAAGAAATCGCGCAAACACTGAGAGCAAAGCCCATCGGCCGAATCGAGCGCGGCAGCGGAGTCACACAGCTGGTGTTCTAGTGCAGTTACCACCGACGCTTCCGCACCGTCATCCCGATGTGAAGTCGAGGGATCTCCCAACCGCAGTGGAGGGGCGCGACTGAACAAAACGGCGTGGAGTACCGGCGGCGGGTGGCGGTGTGCGCAGTCGCAGCTGCGAATGCGAGGTCCCTCGACTCCGCTCGGGATGACCAGCTGCGCCGCACTCGGGACTAGATGACAACCACCAAACGCAGTTCTAATCTCGCCGCATGGAGAAACGACAGCTCGGCAAAACAGACATGCACGTCTCGGTGCTTGGGTTTGGCGGCGCCGAGATCGGGTATGAAGGCGCTACGCCGGATACTGTCGAGAAGCTGCTCAACAGTGCGTTGGATGCAGGGCTGAACGTTGTCGACACCGCTGAGTGTTACGAGAGCAGCGAGGAGCTGATCGGCAGCGCGGTGAGTCATCGACGCGATGAGTATTATCTCTTCACAAAGGTCGGCCACCCGCGCGGCGTCGGCAGTGAAGACTGGTCGCCGGATTCGATCCTGGAGAGCATCGAGCGCAGCTTGCGCCGGCTGAAGACCGACGGCCTCGACCTCGTGCAGCTTCATAGTTGCTCGGAGGCCGTGCTGCAGAAAGGCGACGTAATCACCGCGTTGCAGACGGCGCGCGAACGCGGCTACACGCGTTACATCGGTTACTCCGGCGACAGTCGTGCGGCGAAGTTGGCCGTCGATTCCGGCGCGTTCGATACGCTGCAGACGTCAGTCAACATCGCGGATCAGGAGGCGATCGAGCTGACGATCCCCATCGCCGCGGAACGCAACATGGGCGTGATCGCGAAGCGGCCAATTGCAAACGCCGCCTGGAAGTCGGGCCATAAGCCGATCGACTCCTATCAGCACACCTACTGGGATCGTCTGCGCAAGCTCGACTACGACTTCATCCACGGCCGTCCGCCTGAGGAATCGATCGCGCGCGCTCTGCGTTTTACACTGAGTGTGCCCGGCGTACACACGGCAATTGTCGGCACGACGAAGCCGGAACGGTGGCAGCAGAACGCCGCGTTTATCGCTGCCGGTAATCTCAGCGTAGAAGATTTCGAAGCAATCCGTAGTCGCTGGGACGACATCGCTCCGCGGACGTGGGTGGGTCAAACCTAGGGATGAAACGCTTCATTGGTGCGCTTACGGCGGCTGCTTTCATCGCAAGTACGCTGCAGGCGAATCCCGTTGGCGATTTCTTTAAGCGCGTCGGTCGCACGATTTCCAAGCCGCCTGCGCCCAAACCGACGCCGCACCGCACCAGATCCCGCGGAACCAGCAACAACAGCAAGCCACCGGACACATCTGCCTCGCCGACGGCAACAGCCACTCCTATGTCCGGAGCAAGCGCTCCGGCATCACCAGTACCACCACCACCACCACCGTCGCCATCAGCAGAGCCTTCAACACCGCCTCCGGTTGTCGAACAAGTGGCCATTCGCGAGCCGCGTACCGGCGCCGCGCAGCGCCGCGATCTTCCCTATGGCGTGCCGGTCCCAGGCCGCGCAGGTTTCGTCACCAGTCCGTATGCGCCAACGCGCGGCTACGTTGACGTCCGGGAATTTCCACCGGGGACGGAGGTACGCGATCCATTTTCCGGCAAGGTGTTCCTCACTCCGTAGCGTCAGGCACTCGCTCGCCTAACGAGCGATCACACGAGCTGCGAGAGGGCCGCACACGCGAGGAGTTCCGATTCTTCTTTCATGGAACTCGAAACTCTCCGCGACTTATACGTGCACGAACTGAAAGACCTCTACAGCGCTGAGAAGCAGATCATTAAAGCGCTGCCGAAGATGGTTAAAGCCGCGACCAACCGGCAGTTGTCATCGGCGTTCAATCAGCATCTCGAGCAGACCAAGCGGCAGGCGAAACGTCTGGAAGACCTGCTTGCGAGCCACGACGAGTCCACGCGCGGACCGAAATGTCAGGGCATGGAAGGCGTTTTAAAAGAAGGCGATGAAATGATCAACGAAGACGCGGAAGACGAAGTGCGCGACGCCGGGTTGATCGCAGCTGCGCAGCGCGTCGAGCACTACGAGATGGCTGGCTATGGCTGTGCGCGCACTTACGCAGAGTTGCTCGGCGACAAAAAAGGCGCGCGGTTGCTCGACACGACATTGCGCGAAGAAGAAGCGACAGACCTGAAACTGACCAAACTCGCTAAGTCAGTCATCAATCTCCGCGCGAAACAGGTTCCGACGAAAGCCGCACGCGAGCAGCGCGGGAGCAGCAAGAAGAGCAGTGTGACCAAAGCGATCGGTCGCCTCGTCGAGAAAGTGACCGGCTAACGGACGCGCGGTTTACTTCGCGCTACTCCCCACGATCGCTTCAGGCCGGTACATGTCACGATTGCTGCCCTGGAATTCGGCCTTCAGCTTCACCTCGAAGTGCGCAAGGTCGACGATATCCCAGCGCGTGAATTTCCAGTGTCCCGCTTTCCGCGGTGCGTGCGCGATGCCGAGGATCAGATGCACGGCGTCGTCACGCACTTTGTTTGTCGCGACCTTCGGCTCGAAGTAGAACGTGCGGAAGCTGCTGTTGCGGCTGCCTTCCGCATAGAGCTTGGGGTCCATGTAGTACACGCGCTGGCTCTCGCTATCGAAGAGCCGTAAATCGGGGTAACCAGAGCGTTGCACGCGCTCGGTCGCTGTTTTGGGGAAGTCGCAGCTCAAACCCGGCATCGCGTTCATCACTTCACGCATCGCATCCTCGAACGAGCTGCTCACTTCGTTGATCCGCGCGACACTTTGCACCGCGCCGTCTGGAGCATTCAACCGTCGCAAGACCTCATCGAGTCCCGCGCCGATCTGCTTCAACACCCGCGCGTCCACTGCGTCGGCTAGGTCGATTGCGCGCACAGACTTGCCGGTCGCCGCGCGGATTACATCGACGAACGGAATTGCATGGAGCTCATCGCCCTCCTGCAGCAGCCACGGAATCAGCGACTCGGCCGCACCTGCGGCGTGAACCGGCGGCGGTGCGATCTCCTTTTCACCAGCAATCGCAACGCTGGCAGAAATCGCCAGGTAAGCAGCTAGCGTGATTTTCCCCATCGACCGAGCGGGTCAACTGATCGCGATCGCGGTATCGAGCACCGGTAACACCGATGCGAGCGAGTGATCGTCGCGCGCATGCACGAAAAGCAGCGGCTCGTTCACCTCGACCCGTTCGCCCACCTTTTTGATCTGCGAGAAGCCGACTGCGTAGTCGATGTCATCGTGCGCTTGCGTCCGGCCGGCGCCGAGGAAGACAGACGCGCGCCCGATCGCCTCTGCATCCATCGTCTGAACAGTTCCTGCGGTATGCGATTTGAGCGCGTGAACGATCGGCGCCCTATGCACCTCGGCGATTTTCTCCAAAGCCGTCGCGTCACCGTCCTGCGCGTAAACCATCGCCACAAACTTCTTCCAGGCGGTACCATCAGCCAGCCAGCCAGCCAGCTTCTTCCGAGAAGCGCTCGACACTTTCGCGGCGAGATCCAGGGTCAAGTCGATGGTGTCGCGCGGCCCGCCGCCTTGCAGAATCTCAACGCATTCGGCGACCTCGAGCGCATTGCCGACGGCGCGGCCGAGCGGCTCATTCATCGGCGTCAACACATGCGAAACTTTCACGCCCATCAGCTTGCCAACTTCGTTCATCGAGCGCGCGAGTTGCTCCGCTTCACGCTTTGTTTTCATGAAGGCGCCGCGCCCGAACTTCACGTCGAGCACGAGGCGGTCGAGCGACTCCGCGAGCTTCTTGCTCATGACGCTCGCCACGATCAACGGCTGTGACGGAACCGTGCCCGTAACATCCCGCAGTGCGTAAAGCTTCTTGTCGGCTGGGCAAATTCCGGCGGTCTGTCCGATCATGACAACTCCGATGCTCTGCAATTGCGCGAGCACGCGGCGTTCATCGATATGGATGTTGAATCCCGGGATACTTTCGAGTTTGTCGAGCGTTCCGCCCGTGATGCCGAGCCCGCGGCCGGAAATCATCGGTACCCACTCGCCAGCGCACGCGAGCAACGGCGCCAGCACAAGCGAAGTTTTGTCGCCAACTCCGCCCGTCGAATGTTTGTCGACTTTGGCTGGCGAGCCGTCTGGCTGATCCAGCACGCTGCCGCTATCCATCATCGCTCGCGTGAGATGCTTCGTCTCTGCGGCCGTCATCCCGCGGAAGAAAACAGCCATCGCCCACGCGCTCATCTGCGCATCGGCCACACTGCCATCAGTGAAGTTCTCGATCAGGAACTGTATCTCATCCGCAGTCATCTCAGCGCCATCGCGCTTTTTTTCGATCAAGGTAGAAATGTGCATTTAATTCTGAGTCGCCTCGGGTTTTAGGAACGAGCACCCGGCGGGCCACGCAGCGGGAAGGTTGAAATACTCGGCCAGCGTCCCGGCGACGTCCGCGAAACTGCTGCGCGTGCCGAGGTCGCGCGAGGATTTGCCGTGCAGCACAAACAGCGGCACCTGCTCGCGGGTGTGATCGGTGCCCCGGAACGTCGGATCGTTTCCATGATCGGCCGTGATGATGACGAGATCATCGACACGGACGTGCGAGAGAAACACGCCAAGCCAGCCGTCGAATTCTTTCAGCGCAGTGGCATAGCCAGCGACATCGCGTCGATGGCCGAAGAGCATGTCGAAGTCGACGAGGTTTGCGAAGATCAGGCCCGGTTCTCCGCTCGCCCAGAGATCAGCGATCCGCTTCATCCCCTCGCCATTCGACGCCGTCGGAAACGATTCCGTCACACCTTCGCCGGCGAAGATGTCGCTGATCTTGCCGACGCCCGTGACGGAGATGCCGTGTGCCGAAATCGCATCGAGCACCGTGCCGGGCGTTTTCATCGAAAAATCATGCCGACGCGACGTGCGCGCGTACCCACCAGCGTTCCCGGCAAATGGCCGCGCAATAACGCGGCCGATTCGTGCGGCGTCAGCGTGCTTTCGTGCGATTGTGCAGATCTCGTAGAGGCGCTCGACTGGAACAACATCTTCATGCGCGGCAATCTGCAGAACGGAGTCTGCCGACGTGTAGAGAATCGGGTTACCAGTCCGGACGTGCTCGGCTCCGAGTTGCTCAAGAACGGTCGTGCCGCTGCATGCATAGTTGCCAATGAACGCGACACTGGCGTCGCTCTCGATCGCGCGCACCAACGCATCAGGAAATCGTTCGTAAACCGCGAACGGCTCCGACACCAACGCCCCCGCGAGTTCCCAATGACCGGTCGTCGTGTCTTTGCCGGCGGATCGTTCGGTCATGCGACCGTAGCTGGCGCGATAGTTGCACACGGACGTCGGCTGGCCGAGGACGCTCGCCAAGCCTAACGAGCAAAGATTCGGCAGTGCAAGATCGGGGCATGCGTTGAGGATGTGGCCGAGTGTGTCGGCACCTTCGTCGCCGTAGGCAGCCGCATCGGGCGCACCGCCAACACCGACGCTATCGAGAACAAGAACGAGCGCGCGCACGCCGGCTAGACGCCCATCGGATGCCATGCCGTCTTCATCTCGACGGAATCGAGGATCCAATACGGGCTCTCCGCCGCGTCCGTGCGCCACATCGCCGGGGTGAGATCGCGGCGGACATACCGCTTCACGTTGTAGCCGCCACCGCGCTGTAGTTCTCGACCGATCTCCTCATCGCCTGAGCCATCCACGATCGCGTTCACATCCATGTGGCTCGCGAAGTGAGGCGCGAGTTCGGCGCGATCACCGGCGAGGATGTTCACGACACCGCCGGGCAAGTCGCTCGTCGCGATGATCTCCGAAAACGTCAATGCCGGCAGCGGCTTCGTCATCGACGCGAGCACGATCGCGCTATTACCGGCGAGGATCACTGGCGCGACTAACGAGACCAGCGCCGCGAGCGACGGTTCGTCCGGACAGACGACAACGACGACCCCCGTAGGCTCCGGCATGGTGAAATTAAAGTGCGAGCTCGCCACCGGATTCACCGCGCTAAAGATCTGGCTGAACTTATCGGTCCAGCCTGCGTAATGGACGAGGCGATCGATCGCGAGCGTCGTCTCCGTTTCGGCCTCGGCGCGGCGAGCGCCGGAACGAACGAGTTCGTCCCGCAATTCGCCCTGCCGCATCTCAAGCATTTCGGCGGCGCGATAGAGGATCTGGCCGCGTAGATACGCGCTCTGCTTCGACCAGCCGGCGAACGCTCCGCGCGCGGCAACAACGGCATCGCGGAAATCTTTGCGCGACGCGCGGCAGTAATTCGCGAGCACCGCTTCGGCTGCGCCGGTCGCCAAAGAGATCCGGCCACTTTCGCCCCGGACGAACTTGCCCCCGATGTAGAGCTTATATGTCTTCTGCACCTGCAATCTCGATCGTCCGGTCGCCACGAAGTGAGGATTGCGCATCGCCCTAAAAAAGGAAACGGTAAACCGCGTTCGCGCATCCATGGATAAACGGGAGAAGATTTTCGTCGCAGGGCATCGTGGCTTGGTGGGAAGCGCGATCGTGCGGAAGCTCGAATCCGGCGGGTTCACCAATCTTGTGAAGCGCGATCGCGCGGAACTCGACCTGCTGAACGAAGCTGCGGTCGCTCGATTCATCGCCGATGAGAAGCCGAACGTTGTCGTCCTCGCGGCGGCGAAGGTGGGCGGGATCTAGGCAAACAACGATCTCCCGGTCGAGTTCCTGCTCGATAATCTGCGGATCCAGAACAACGTCATCACCGCCGCGCACGCGAACGGTGTTCGCAAGCTGCTCTTCCTCGGCAGCTCCTGCATCTACCCGAAACACGCGCCACAGCCGATCCCTGAGGCGGCGTTTTTAACTGGGCCGCTCGAGCCAACAAACGATGCGTACGCGATCGCGAAGATCGCCGGGATCAAGCTCTGCCAGGCATACGCCGCCGAATACGGCGAGAACTACATCTCGGCGATGCCGACGAATCTCTACGGGCCGCACGATAACTTTGATCTGAACTCCTCACACGTGTTGCCGGCGCTGCTGCGCAAGGCGCATGAAGCGAAGAGCAATGGCCTGCGAGAGCTCGTCGTCTGGGGCAGCGGCAAACCGCGGCGCGAGTTCCTCCACGTGGAGGACATGGCTGATGCCTGTGTGTTCCTGCTCCAAAACTACGACTCGCCCGACATCGTAAATGTCGGCTGCGGCAAAGATATCCCCATTCGCGAGCTGGCCGAGCTGATCTGCGATGTCGTCGGCTTCCAGGGTGAGCTTACTTTTGACGAGAGCAAACCCGACGGCACGCCGCGGAAATTACTCGATACCTCGCGGCTCACGGCGCTCGGCTGGCGGCCCACAATCTCGTTTCGCGACGGGATCGCACAGACGTACGCGTGGTTTCTGGAGCATGAGCTCGCGTCAGCGCTCTCCGCCTGATGAGCAGGCTGCGCGTTGGGGTCGTTGGCGTCGGTCATATCGGCAAGAATCACGCGCGCCTTTATGCTGAGCTCCCGAACGCAGACTTCGCCGCGGTCTACGACATCGACGCCGCCAAAGCGGAGCAGCTCGCGCAGGAATTTGGCGTCACGCGGGCGACGTCGCTGGAAGACTTCGCGTCGCGCATCGATGCCGCGTCGGTCGCAACACCTACGGCGACACACTTCGACGTTGCCGCTCAGCTCCTCGAGCGCGGCAAGCATCTGCTGGTCGAGAAACCGATCGCTGAAAACCCCGCGCACGCCACCGAGCTCGCTCAGCGCGCCGCGACCCAGCAGCTCGTCTTGCAGGTGGGACACGTGGAGCGGTTCAATCCAGTTCTCAGCGCGCTCGAATTTCGCCTGACGCGGCCGCGCTTCATCGAAGCCCATCGCCTTTCGCCGTATCCGAATCGCAGCACCGACATCGGCGTCGTGCTCGATCTCATGATTCACGATCTCGAAATCATTCTGCATCTAGTACGTTCGCCGGTGCAAACGATCGATGCCGTCGGCGTGCCGGTGCTAAGCCGCGGTGAAGACATTGCGAACGCGCGGCTGCGTTTTGAAGACGGCTGCGTCGCGAACATCACTTCGAGCCGGATCAGCCCGGAACGGATGCGGAAGATCCGCGTCTTCCAAGAGGACGCATATTTGTCGCTCGATTACCAAAACCAAAGCGGCGAGATCTACCGCCGATCTGCTACTGGCATCCAGCGCGAAGAAGTTGAGATAGAGCGCGAGGAGCCGTTGAAGCAGCAACTGGCGTCGTTCATCGAATGCGCGGCTACAGGACGCGCGCCGCGAGTCTCCGGCTTTCAGGCGACCGCAGCTCTGGAACTCGCCGTGGAAATCACAAAGCGGATCGATTCCGCACGCGTTGTCTAAGCGAATTTACTTGGTTGCCGGCGAGGCAAGCGGCGACACCCACGGCGCTGCGTTGATGTCAGCTCTCCGCGATGCGCAGCCGGCCCTCGAGTTCCTCGGCCGCGGCGGACCGCGCATGCGCACTCTTGCTGGCCGGACGTTCACCGACTGGAGCGAATCGTCCTCTGTGCTGGGGCTATGGGAGGTGTTGAAGCACTACAACTATTTCCGTGGCGAGCTGCGGGCGACCATCGCGCAGGTCACAGCCGAAGCCCCCGACGCCGTGATCCTAATCGATTATCCGGGATTCAATTTGCGGCTCGCGCGCGCGCTCAAAGCAGCACTGCCCGAGCTGAAAATCATCTACTACATCAGCCCGCAGGTTTGGGCCTGGAATCGTCGCCGCATCCCGCAGATGGCGCGCTACCTCGATCTGATGCTCTGCATCTTTCCGTTCGAGGCCGAGCTGTATAACACATCAGGTCTGCGCACAGTTTTTGTCGGTCATCCGATGTTAGAGACGCTCGCTCAGCGTCGCACTTTGGAGGCGCGGAATTCAAACCTCGTCGGCTTGTTTCCCGGCAGCCGTTCGCGTGAGATCACGAAGATTCTTCCCATCATGTTTGCGGCTGCGCGCGAACTACTGGCCCGCCGACCAGCCACACGTTTCGAAATCGCGGCAGCGTCGCCGGCGCTCTCGCAGGAGATAAGACGCCTGCTCGAGACGAGCGAGCTGCGCGAAGATGTTGTGAGGGTCTCGACTGGTGAGGCCTCGGCGGCAATGCAGCGCGCGCAAGTTGGCATTGTCGCATCAGGCACTGCTACGCTCGAAGCTGCATATTTCCGGCTGCCGTTCGTGCTGGTGTATCGGGTCGCGTGGGTCACTTACTTCGTGGCGCGACTGGTCGTGAAAGTGAAGCATCTCGGAATGCCCAACGTGCTCGCCGGACACGAAATCGTGCCGGAATTCATCCAGCATCAGGCCGAGCCGCAAAAGATTGCTGACGCCGTCGTCCGATTGATGAACGATGCGGAAGCTCGTAGCCTGATGGTCGCCGAGTTCGACAGAGTGGTGTCGGCACTCGGCGAAAGCGGCGCGAGTCAATCCGCCGCAGCCGCTGTCCTGCAGGAGATCGAGAGCAACTAACAAGTGGAAGCAACACTAACCCGCTCAGCCTCGAAAACGCCGCGCGCAGCGGTGACGCAGATTCGGAACTTTATCAACGGCGAGTTCGCTGAGCCGATCAGCGGGCGTTATCTCGACAACATCGAGCCCGCCACCGGACACCCGTATTCCGAAGTTGCCGACAGCGGTGAGGCCGATGTCGCACGTGCCGTTGATGCCGCAGAAAAGGCGTTCCTGGGCTGGTCGCATACGCCGGCAGCAGAACGTTCGCGGGTTCTGCTCCGGATCGGGGACCTGATCGAACGCGATATCGAAAAACTCGCGCTCGCTGAATCAACCGACACCGGAAAGCCGGTCTCGCTCGCCCGCTCGTTGGACATCCCACGCGCCGCTAGCAACTTCCGGTTTTTCGCGACCGCAATCCTGCACACTGAGTCTGAAGCGCACGTCACGGATAACCTAGCGCTCAACTATACGCTGCGGCTGCCGCTTGGCGTCGTCGGCTTAATTTCACCATGGAATCTCCCGCTCTACTTGTTGACTTGGAAAATCGCCCCGGCTCTCGCCTGCGGGAACACCGCTGTCGCAAAGCCGAGCGAGCTGACGCCGATGACGGCCTCGCTGTTATGCGAAACTTGCCGTGAGGCTGGGCTGCCGCCGGGCGTGCTGAATGTGGTGCATGGCACCGGGCAGAACGTCGGCGCAGCGATGACGGCGCACCCGAAGGTGGTGGCGATTTCATTCACCGGCGGCACGGTGACTGGCCGCAAGGTCGCCGAATCATGCGCGCCGATGTTCAAGAAGATCTCGCTCGAACTTGGCGGTAAGAATCCAAACATCGTCTTCGCCGATGCTGATCTCGACTCGGCGATTTCCGGCACCGTGCGCTCGTCGTTCGCGAATCAGGGACAGGTCTGTCTCTGCGGGTCGCGCATCTTCGTCGAACGCGCGTTGTATCAGGAATTCGTGG
>JBHENE010000137.1:0-43562 GCA_046262215.1 Chthoniobacterales bacterium
GAACTCGATGCAGTGGCTCGGGCGCGGCGAAAAGGAACTGGCCGATGCCGCGGCCTGCGACGCGATTCGCGGGATGTTCGACTTGATGAATATCTGCGGCGAGGTCGTCATCGGCGAAGGCATCAAGGACGACGCGCCCGGCATTTTCAAAGGCGAACACCTCGGCACCTGGATGCCGGGCGCCCCGCCGTTCGACATCGCGCTCGATCCGATCGACGGCACGACGAACATCTCGAAGGGGATGCCGAACTCGATCGCCTGCATTGCGGCCGCGAGCCCGGAAGAAGGCGTGAAGGTCGCACTCCGCGACGTCCCTTCCTTCTATATGATGAAGCTCTCGTATGGGCCGACCGTGACGCGCGCGATGCGGATCGCCGGCATCGAGACATTGAAGATCGAAAGCCCGATCGAGGAGATTCTAATCACGATCGCGCAGGCGCTAAACAAACGCGTGCAGGACGTGGTGGTGATGATGCTCGACCGGCCGCGCCACAACGAGATGGTGGCGGAAATTCGCCGCGTTGGTGCGTCACTCCGCATGATCAGCGACGGCGACATCGCGGCTGCGATTGGACCGGCGATCGCGGGCAGCGGCGTTGATGTTTATCTAGGCATCGGTGGCTCGCCCGAAGCGGTGCTGGCGGCGGCAGCGATCAAATGTCTCGGTGGCGACATGCAATGCGTGATGTGGCCGCGCGATGAGAAAGAGCGCGCGCAGCTAATCGCCGACGGCTACGAAAAAGATCTCGGCCGTGTCTTCCACGCCGACGACCTGGCCCATGGCGAAAACATCATCTTCTGCGCAACAGGCATCAGCGATAGCGCTTTGCTGAAGGGCGTGAAAACGGAAGGGCCAAACACAATCACGGATTCGATCTTGATGCGCGCGAAGAGCAAAACGGTGCGTTTCATTCGCGCGTCGCATGACCTGCAAAGCAAAACGATTCGCCTCCGGTCGGACAACCGCGAGCACACGCTCTGACCTGCGGCGTTGCGCCGCGGTTCTGTTGATCGCGCTGGCGCTGATTTCTCGCGCAGCTGCAGATCCCGTCGATCCGGAGGTGGGTCAGATGCTGGAGCGGGCACTCCAGGAAGCGGAGAGCTTCCGCAAACAACTGCCGACACTGCAGTACGATGCAACGATGCGCGTGCAGGAATGGGATGGGCGCGGCCGGCTGCGCGGAACGGCCAGAGCGACCGCCATCATGAGACCCGGCGACAAACGACCGATGACGTTTTTGTCACGCGAGGTGGAAGGCAAAGTCCGGCTGCCGGATGATAAGGAGAGCAAAAAAGACGACGACGAGAAGGAGGTGACGCTCCCGCAGTTCGCCGCCGAACACCGGATCGCAGAACGGTTCGAGTTCACCTTGGGCGGCAGTGAAGAAGTAGCCGGGGAGACCGCGCGACGCGTCGATTTCAAGCCACGCCCGCATCAGCCGGAGAAGAATACCGCCGATCGGTTTCTCGATGCGATCTCCGGCACGGCGTGGGTCAGCGAATCACGCAGCAAGCTGGTGAAGTTCGACATGCACCTGATGCGGCCGTTCCAGCTGCTCTGGATCTTCGCGGTGCTGAAAGATCTCTCGATTCAATATGAGCTCCTGGCGCCGGACGAGATCCTGGGCCGCGCAAAACTGAAGGTGCTTTTCGCTCTTACGACGCCGGTTTACAGCATCCGGCAGCAGCACGACGTGGAGATGAACAATTTCCGCCGGCGCGAGGCAATTGCCGCGCGTTAAGTCGGCGGTCATCCCGAGCGAAGCCGAGGGACCCCGTGGCCGGACGGATTGTGACGCGACGGGGTTCCTCGACTTCGCTCGGAATGACGGCTGGACGAGTCGGCGCTTCTCTGTTCAAATCGCCCAAATCGCTATGAGAGAAATCGCTAAAACTGAGCTTTCACCTGATAATGGCTGCATCATCGATACGAAGTGGAAAGCGGGGCCACTGAGTTACCATGCCTGCGCCGCGGAGATGATGCACGACAAGCCGGTCGAAGGTAATTTTCGCCTGCCGGAAATCGTGATTTACGATCATGCCGGGTTCAAGGGTGCCTACGCGCGCACGAATCTCAGCTTTCATTATCTGGGCGATTATTGGAACGATCGCATTAGCTCGCTGATTGTAGTTAGCGGGATTTGGCGCTTCTATCGCGACGACCATTACAAAGGTGATCACTGGGATCTCGGCCCGGGATTTTACGAGTGCTTCTTCACGGAGTCTGGGCCCGACGACGTGGTCAGCTCGTTTCAGGCGATCGCCTTAACGTAGCCGACGCAGCTCGGATTCCGCCGCCGCTTCTAATAGAGTAGCAGCGTCAGGGTCGCTAGGCGTGGAGCTGTCCGTCAGCAGGAACAGCGTGCGCCAATCCGCGCATCATCTACATTCCGTTGCGATGGTGGCACTGAACGGAGGCAAGCTCTCGGATAAGATCCTCGCCGGTGATCGCATCTCGGCTGCGGAAGCGCTCGAGCTCTATCATTATCCCCTCGAGGAACTCGGCGCGCTCGCAGACGCGCGCCGCAATCTGGCTAAGCAGGATCGTTACGGTGCGGACGTCGTGACGTACATCGTCGACCGCAACATTAACTACACGAACGTTTGCAACGTGTACTGCAAGTTCTGCGCGTTCTACCGCACCGAGAAGGACGCGGACCATTACGTCCTCAGCCGTGAGCAATTCGACCGAAAACTCGACGAGCTAACTGCCGTCGGCGGGGTGCAGATCCTGATGCAGGGCGGCCATCATCCAAAGCTCGGGTTCGACTGGTATATTGATCTGCTCCGGCACATCCGCGCGAAATATCCGCACATCAACATCCATGGCTTTAGCCCGCCAGAGTTCCAACATTTCGCCGAGGTGTTCAAGATGCCGCTCCGGCAGGTGATCTCGGAGTTCAAGGCCGCAGGGCTCGGTTCAATTCCCGGCGGCGGCGGCGAGATCCTGGTCGATCGGGTGCGAAACGAAATCTCGCCTTTGAAATGCGACTCGGATGGCTGGCTGGAGGTGATGCAGCTGGCTCACGAAGTGGGCTTGAAATCCAGTGCCACGATGATGTTCGGACACGTCGAGATGGTGGAGGATCGCATCCAACATCTGCAGCGCCTCCGCGATCAGCAGGACGCGAGCGGAGGATTCACCGCATTCATCTGCTGGAGCTTCCAACCGGGCGCGAGCCGCACCGGCAAACGCATGCTGCCGCAAGTAAAGCCGGTCGGGTCCGCTGAGTACCTGCGGATGCAAGCGCTCTCCCGCATCTTCCTCGATAACATCGAGAACGTGCAGAGTTCATGGGTTACCCAAGGTCCCGAGATCGGGCAAGTGGCGCTAAAATATGGCGCGAATGATTTCGGTTCCGTGATGATGGAAGAGAACGTCGTCAGCAGTGCGGGAACATCGTTCCGCCTCGACGCGGCCGAGATCGAGCGGCTCATCCAGCAGGCGGGGTACGAACCGCGCCGCCGGAACAATTGGTACGAACTGCTCTGATTGTCGTTGCCGAAAAGGCGTTTTCGCGGAATGTCCGGCTCGCTAAATGCGTCGGCGCGGCTAGGCGACGACAGGAATTCCTGCCTTGACGATGCCCTTCTCCGTACCAACTAATACCCGCCTGCACCGCGCCCAATGCACGGTGCACTTATTTATATGAAATACCTCGCCGGTCTTCCGCGCCGCTTCGCCTTTTCGCTCCTCTGCGCGATCGTCCTGACGCTGCTCACCTCGAGCGCCGTGCATGCCCAAACCGGCGTGAAGATTACCTCGATCGAAGTGCAGTACACCGGGCCGGAGACGATTAGCCGGCAGCGTATCCTTGCACAGCTGCGCACCGCCGTCGGGCGTGATTATTCGGACACGGTGGCCGAGCAGGATATCCGGAATCTGTACGCCACCGGTCAGGTGCAGAACGTCCGCATCTTTGGCCAGCCGCAGGGTCAGGGCGTCAAGGTGATCGTAGCCGTTCAAACGCGTGCGCTCGTTAATGAAATCGAGATCGAAGGTGCGACGCGCATCTCCGCGAAGGCGTTACGCAAGAAGATCAAGCTGAAGGTGAACGCGCCCGTCGACGAAGACGCCCTCGGCAAAGCGAAGCAGGAGATTATCGATTCCTACCGCTCGAAGGGCTTCAACGACATCGATGTGCAATATCGCATCGACACAAACGCAGCGCGCGGGACTTCACGGGTGGTCTACACGATTAACGAAGGCACAAAGGGCGCTCTCAGCGATATCGCCTTCGAGGGAAATAGCGCCTTCAGCGATCGCGTCCTGCGCAAGCAGATGAAGACGAAGCGTAAATCGCTCATCTCCTTCCTGGATAAATCGGGCCGCATCGACGAGGGGCAGCTGAATCAGGATCTAGATACCGTCCGCGAATGGTATCAGGACCATGGCTACATCGACGTGACCCTCGGTGAGGTCCGCCGGGTGCGCTCAGGCAGTCGGTTAACGCTAGTGATTCCGGTGTCTGAGGGACCGAAATACCTCGTCGGTCATATCGCGGTCAAAGGCGCGAAGATGACGACGGAAGAGAAGGTCAAGGGCTTGATCAAACTCAAAGAAGGCGGCGTTTATTCTCCGAAAACGATTCGCGAAGACGCCAAAAAGATTTCGGAAGGATACGGCAGCGGCGGCTATGTCGACCTCGTCCTGACGCCGCAAGGCACGCCCACTGCGTCAGGCCGCATCGACGTCACCTTCAACATCGAAGAAGGCGAACGCTCGTTCGTTCAGCGGATTAACATCACCGGCAACACCCGCACGAAAGACAAGGTTATTCGCCGCGAAGTTTTGATCGCGCCCGGCGACATCTATAACACCGTCCGCGTCGATACGACCAAGAAGCGGCTCGATAACCTCGGCTACTTCTCGCGCGTCGAGACTTACCCCCAGGAGACCGGCGTGCCCGGACGAAAGGATCTCGTCGTTGAACTGGAGGAGAAACGCACCGGCTCGCTGAACTTCGGCGCCGGCTTCAGCACCGTCGATAGCGTCGTTGGTTTCGCGGAAGTAACGCAGGGCAATTTCGACATCATGAACTGGCCGAACTTCACCGGCGGCGGCCAGAAGTTCCGGACCCGCGTTCAATACGGGAGCCAGCGTAAAGACTTCGTCGTCTCATTGACGGAGCCATACTTCCTCGATCGTCCGCTCTCAGTCGGCGGCGAGGCTTATTACCGTGAGGCCAGCTTCTTAAGCACGCAATACGATCAGCGGAATTTCGGCTTCTCCCTCACCGTGCGGAAGCCGATCACGCGTTTCCTCTCCTCGAGCGTCGAGTACCGATTGGAAGAAATCGATATCTATAATCTTTCACAGAATGTCTCTGCCGCGTTGGGCGCAGAGCGCGGGTCCCGTGTGAAAAGCCAGATCACTCCAAGCCTGGTGTTCGACACCCGCGACAACCCATTCCTCACTCGGAAAGGCCAGCGAATTTCGCTGACTCCGTTTGTCTCCGGCGGCTTTCTCGGTGGAGACACGCAACTTTACGGATTCGATTTGCAGGCGTCGCAGTACTTTAAGCTACCCTATGATCTGATCCTGCTACTGAATGGCGAAGTCGCCGGAGTCGACGCATGGGGCAACGGCGATCGCGTTCCGATTTTCGAACGCCTTTTCCTTGGCGGCGCGAACGATCTCCGTGGATTTAATTACCGTGACGTGAGTCCGAAGGACGACAAGGGTGAGCCTCTAGGCGGCCGCACGCTCGCACGCGGAACAATCGAGCTGACGTTCCCGATTATCGAAAAAGTTCGCGCTGCTGTCTTCTACGATGCGGGCTTTGTCGAGTCGGGTGCTTTCGACTACAGCGGCAAAAATATGGCGTCGGACGCGGGCGTTGGTTTGCGATTGGACTTGCCGATTGGCCCAATCCGCATTGATTACGGGATCCCGATCCAGGCTGCTGGAAACAGCACCTCAGGTCACTTCAACTTCAACGTCGGTTATCAATTTTGAACGACTCGCATCGTTCAGAGTCTATACCCTCTCTTAAATACCCTGTTTATCTGTCTATGAAAAAGCTCCTCTCTGCCGTGCTCCTCGCGTCGATCGCATTCCCGGTTGCCGGCTTCGCGCAAAGCCCAATGAAAATCGGCACCGTCGATATGAACCGCGCGTTCAAGGAATACACGAAGACGAAAGACGCCGAGAAAAAGATCAACGAAGCGAAAGACGCCGCCAAGAAAGAGTATGATGAGCGTGCGGAGGGCTACAAAAAAGCGCTCGACGATATCAACAAGCTCAACCAGCAGCTCGAAGCGCCGGCATTGAGCGCGGACGCAAAGACACAGAAGGCGAAAGAGCGCGACGAGAAGATCACTAACATCAAGAACATGGAGCGGGAGATCACCGAATTCCGTCAAACTCGTGAACGCCAACTGCAAGAGCAGGCTCTTCGGATGCGCGAAGGCATCGTCACCGAGATCACGGATATCGTCCTCGACAAAGTGAAGACTCAGAACATGGACCTCGTGCTCGACAAATCCGGCATGAGCTTGAACGGCGTTCCGCTCGTTCTGTTTTCGCGCGAGAACGCCGAATTCACGAACGACATCATCGCTGTCCTGAACAAGCCAGGTCGGGCATCGGCTGAGGTCGCACCCGCGGCGTCGCCTGCCGCATCACGTCCCGCCGCCGCTTCCTCACCGGCCGCTTCACCGAAGAAGCCGTAACACCTCTGACATTCTGAATTTGAAACACACGCGGGGTTGATCCCCGCGTGTGTTTTTTTGTGATACATTCTCCGCCGGCAAGACTGTCGACGAGCAGGCGCACGTAAACGACCGTTCAATCGCGAATTGATAAGCATGCGTCTGTCCAGCAAGCGTCGGCATTTCCTCCTCACCTTCGCCGCGCTGGTCGCAACCACGGTGTCGGCGTTCTCGGCCGACAATTGGGAAGCGACCGTTAGCCCCTTCGCGCCGGGGTCATTTCCAGAACTCCGCCCGCTCCGTGCGAAGTACAATTTTGGCTGGAATGGGGTGACTGCGGCTAGCGGTGATATCCGTCTGGCGCGCGGTACGGGTGGCCGATTCGAGCTGGAGGCGAAAGGCGGCACGTTAGGCTTCGCGCGCAGCCTTTGGCCTTACGACGTCAAGCATGTTGGCGTATCCGACGCCAATACATTGCGCCCGATCGAGGTCGCGGAAGTTGAAACGTTCGGCAAAAAAGAAGTGACCACGAAGGCCACCTTCACCAACGAACGCGCCGACAGCGTGCAAGAGGAGCGTCGCGGTTCCGCCGTGGCGTCGAAGAACCGCGGATTCACGTCGCCTAATATTTTCAGCGTCGATTCAGCGCTGCTCTACCTCCGCACGCAGCCGCTAAAGGAGGGCGCCGTCCAGCGCGTGGTTATCTACCCGGCCACCTCTGCATATCTCGCGACGATCACTGTCGTCGGACACGAACAGCTTACGGTTCCAACCGGAACGTACGACGCGATTAAACTGGACGTTCAGCTAAGCAAGATCGGAAAAAACCGGCAGCTGCAGAAGCACAAGAAATTCAAACGCGCGACGGTGTGGCTTTCAAATGATGCGGACCGGCTAATCCTTCGCGTTGAAACGCAGGTGTTCATCGGCACGGTTTACGCAGAGCTGCAGTCGCTTCAGTTCGAGAACGCGAACGCGAAGCCGTAAGTCCGCGCGATCGGCGCCGTTACCGCGGGATGTAAACGCGCTCACTGAGTCCCGGCAGCACGCGCGGCGAACGATAAATCCGTCGGCGAGGCGTTTCGACTCCGGGGGCGCGCTGGCCAGGTAAAAGGCCAAGTGCAGCAAGCGTTTCCATGTCGAGCCGACCACTCGGTGCCAAGCCGAAACGCACCTGGAAGGTGCGCAAAGCTGCCGCCGTTCCTGGTCCGAAAGCACCGTCGACACCGCTAGTGTAGTAACCCTGTTGCGCCAGGCGAGACTGCGCGCCCACCACTGCTTGGCGCTGCACCTCGATCGGCGCGACCTCAAACGGCGTCCCGTCGAAGACTCCGCTGGTCGCGGGATACAGCCCATGCGGGCCTGGTGCATATCCAGTGTCGGGCGCGAGTTCTGGAGGCCGCGGCGCTGTTGCTTGCGAGCGAGGAGGAGACGCTTGGTTGTCGCGAAGATCAGCAGGATCGAGTGCCGGTGTTGACCGCGGCTGCGCGCTACGCTGCGTCTGCGAAGGTGTTGCCGCTGGTTGCATCTCTCCTCCGCGAACACCCAATGATTTCTCCGTCTCAGGAGTCATCTCGCCTGTGACTTTCAGCCCATTTCGGATCTGGTAACGGCGAATCGCCGCGGTTGTATCAGCGTCTTTCGTCCCTGTGATTTCGCCGTAGTAGAATCCCTGATCTTTTAATGCCTGCTGGACCGACGCGACCGTCTGATCAGCGCGCGCTGTGACTACCCCAACGCAGCAAAAGACAGCGATCAATAACGACGGTGCTCTCATCTCTGCTCGTTGTTTGACGCTGCGTCCATGGTGCTATTCAGGTGCGCGGCCCGTCGCTACGCGTAATCTCATCGCGCTCACGCGCCAGCTGGCGATAGTGAATAAGCCCTTCACTGATCGCAAGCGCGAGCTGTTGCCGGTAATCCTCGTTCCGCAGCTTCGCCATGTCGTCGTTGTTGGTCAGGAAACCGCCTTCCACTAACACCGCTGGGTGCTGAACATTTGCGATCACGTAGAACTGCTCGGATCGCGTGCCGCGGTCGACCGCTTGGGTTCGTGCGATTAGAGCCTGCTGCACGAAGCCTGCCAGACTCTGGCTCTCAACGTTAGCCGATTCTGCGGCTACCGGTTGCAGAAACGGAATCCACGATGGCAGGAACGGCGATTTCGGCACCTGACGCGCGGCATAGTACGTGTTCACCCCGCTGGCCGTCGCCCGGCTTCCTTCATCGAAGTGAATGCTCACGAAGACACAATTACGCTGCGCGTTCGCGGCACTCGCGCGGTTCGCGAGCGACACATACTCATCAGCTCCGCGCGTCAGCATCGTGCGGAAACCATTCGCGCGAAGCAGTTGGTCCAGCCGCCGCGAGACGTCGAGAGTTAGGTCCTTTTCCAGAACACCGTCCCGCATTGTGCCGGAATCCTGCCCACCATGACCGGCGTCGATCACCACCATCGCCACGCCGTCGTGTCCATGCGGTTCGAGCGCCTCTTCCGGATTCCAGGGTTTCTTCGGAAGCAGCTGCAGCCAAATGAAGCATGCTGCCATCAGCAATGCGCCGCCCCACGCGAGCGTACGTTGCAGTTTGCCATAGCCGCGGGCAGTTCGGCTGGACACAATCGTTGAGCTACGTCTTGATCGTCGCAGAAACTTCGTCTGCGGTTAACGAGCGATAGCGAATCGATCTGGCGCTGTCGCGGTCCAGCAGCGCCGCTTCCACAGCGCCCGGCTGCAATAATTTTCGGCGCTCCGCCGCAACTGCAGGTTCGTCCATTAGCTCGCGTATACCGTCTTCGCCGAGCGCAAGTTTACCGACAGTACAAGCGTTCAACGCGATGTTCAGCGCATCCGTCAGCGTCATGGACGGTTCGTACTCGCGTTGCAGATACGCCTCCATCAACTCGGTCGAAACGCGCCTGCCGCTCAGCGCGCCGAACCTTAACGGCGCAGCATCAGCAGTTGTGCCGGAGCTGCTCGTCATGATCGCGCCATCGTATTCGACAGGAAGAAAGAGATCCTCGTCCGCAGTAGTCCCGATCTCTGCGAACAACAGCCGTGCCAGAAAAGGCGCGCCGTAGACTTGCTCAAACGCCGCCTTCAACACAGGGCTGAGCGAATAGTAGGCGAGCCGGCGCAGTGACACGTCGGCGGCCGAACGCGTGAAACCTTCTGTGCTCGCAAGCTCGATGGCAGCCATCCGCAGCCGTTCTATATCACCAGGGTGACCGATCGCTCCCATCGCAATCCGATCATAAATCTCGAACAGCTTCTGGCGTGTGCGACCGAGCGTCACCAGCACGATGCCATCGCGAAAGCTAACCCCCGCGATCGGACTACCCGGCCCGAGCTGTGTCTCGATGTATTCGCGCCGGTTTGCGACTGCCTCCACCCACCGATACGGCTCTTCGATCATTGTCGTTAGGCTGGAGCCGCCACACTCCGGTTGAACAGGGCCGCGATCTGCCGGTCAGGCAGCGTCGTGATGCCTTCAGCCGACACGATCTTGATCACCGGGAAAATCTTGCCTTCCCGATTCACTCCGCCCGTAGCCGTATCGGATTCCGCCGCAGTGTCGAGCGCGCGCAAAGCGATGGTAACTGCTTCGTCTTCGCTTAGGTCGACGAGCGGCTTTTTACCCCAATGATTCTCGTAGTACAGAATCCCGCGGACCGCCGGGGATCCTGAGCCAGTCGCCGCGTAATCAGCTACTTCGAATTGTGCTCCCATCGCATCGTAGAAATAGAGCCGCGCCCCCTGACCCAGCGCCGGATCGTAGGTCGCAAAAATTGGCACGACGATGCCGACGCCCTGCATGACGAAGCCGAAGTTATCCCGCAGCAGCTTCGAGAGTGCGCGCACCTTTCCATCCACACTCATCTCCTGAAGTTGGGTGCGACGGAAAAATTGGAACGAATGCTCGAGCACGCGCGCCATCTCCCAAGCCGTCGCCGGCACCCCGGCGATCGCCATGATCGAGTGACGATCGATTTCGAGAACCTTATCGGCGCGATCATAGACGACCGTGTGACCAGCAGTCGCGCGCCGATCACCAGCGACAAGCACACCGCCCTTGAATTTAAAAGCGAGGATCGTCGTCGCCTGCGTCGGAACATGTGCGACTGCGCCCGACACGAGATTCATACCTGAGGCAGGAACGGTCGCGAGCAGCCCTTTGCGTCGCAGCAGCGTTGGGAAATCGTCGTCTGCCGCGCTCGACGGGAGCTGGACGTTCGCCAGCGACGGCAGTTCCATCACTGGCCAGTGCGCTGCCGGTAGCGCTTCGACTGGTTCGGATCAACCTTCCGCATCTTCTTCAGGAGATCCTGCGTATCAGGGCGCGACACGTCCGGCGCTTTCGGACCGCCGCCATCACCGCCCTGCTTGGGGCCCCATGGCACAGACGGCTTTTCGGCGCGTTCGGGCATGGAAAAAACTAGAGACGATTCCGCAGAAGCGCAACAGCGTCCGCGGGCGCACGGGCTTGCCACCGGAACGGCACGGTGACAACGTTCCAGCGATGAAGCCCCTCGTGATCGTCCCGGTTGTTGCGTTCTGTTTTGCAATGCTGGCCTCCCGTGCCAACGCGCAAACGCTTGCGAGCGGCAGTGACAAGAGCGGCCCACAACTGGAAGCGCTCACAAAAAAGATCGACGAACAGAACACAAAAATCGACGCGCTTTCGCAGCAGCTCTTGAAGCTCGAGCAGCAAATCTCCGCCATACGGCCGGGGGTAATGATCGGCGAAGCGACTCCGGCGGCCTCTGCGACCAGCGCTTCCGCGACGACCGCACCGGCGGCCACAGCCGATAGCGGGAACGCTCATGTCGTGGCGAAAGGTGAAACGCTCACTTCCATTGCGAAGGCGCACAAAGTCGGTGTGCAGGACCTGCAGAAATTCAACCACATCGAGAACGATCGCGCGCTACAGATCGGCCAAACGATCATGCTCCCGAGCGGTGCCTCGTCACCCCCTCCATCTGCTTCCCCGTCGGCGTCACCTAACGAGTAATGGACGGCGGCGACGGGGAGTGGTTCCTCCGCAAGCAGGAGGATGGCAGCACCTTCGGCCCGCTTAGCTTGGCGCAACTCGCTCGCTGGGCATCATCGGCACGGGTAGCGCCGAACGACTCGGTCTCGTCGGATGAAATCATCTGGGTCAAGGCGCCGATGTTGCCTGAACTCGGGATGGACTGGATTGTCGAAGTGACAAGTGAGCGCTCTTACGGCCCCACGACACTAGGAGCGCTCGGTGAGTTCCTTCGCCTCGGCGAGATCAACGAAGAGACGATCGTGATCAACGCCTGTGACGCTAGCCGTCATCGGGTCCGCGACATTGCTGCCGTTCTGCAGTCGCCTTCGGATACATCAGACGACGAAGCACCAGCTGCGGCAGGCATCGCGGTCGACATAAACGAGCGCATCCGCGAGCTCGAGCGGGCATTACGCGAAGAACGCCGCGCGATGGCCGAATTAGAAGAACGTCACCGTGTGCTCGAGTTGAAATATCGCGAACACGTCGGCGCGCCTGCCGGCCTGTAGCCTACAATTGCGCGGCGAGCGCTGCGTCGTCCTGCAGTTCGCCGGCGGTATCGGTCACCTTGTCGACGAAGCTCTGCTCCCAAAGTCGCGCGTATTTCCCGCCGAGTTCCACCAGCACGTTGTGCGTCCCGCGCTCGATGATGCGGCCGCGCTCAAGCACGAGAATCTGATCGGCCCGGAGAATCGTCGAGAGCCGATGCGCGATCACAAAACAGGTGCGATGCGACATCAGATGCTCCAGCGCTTCCTGGATCAAACGTTCGGTGGTCGTGTCGACGCTCGCCGTCGCTTCGTCGAGGATCAGAATCGGCGGATCCTTCAGTAACGCGCGCGCAATCGAAAGACGCTGCTTCTCGCCGACGCTCAACTTCACGCCACGCTCGCCGACGATGCTGTCGAGACCCTTCGGCATGCGGTCGATGAAGATGCGCGCGTTAGCTGCTTCAGCGGCGCGGAGGAGTTCTTCGTCCGTCGCTTCCGGCCGTCCCATCCGGAGGTTATCGCGGACCGTGCCGTTAAACAGAAAGCTCTCTTGTGAAACGAGCCCAACGAGCCGTCGCAAACGACGTGTTCCGTAGGAACGCAGCGGTTTGCCGTCGATGGTAATGTCGCCGCCGTCGTATTCGTAGAAACGGCTGAGTAAATTCACGAGCGTCGATTTGCCGGCGCCGGTTGTGCCGACGAGCGCGACGGTCTCGCCGGGCTTCGCGTGCAGCGTGATGTGCTGCAACGCAGAGATGCCGTCGCCGTAGCTGAAACTGACGTCGTTGTAGCGAACGTCCCCTTTGATCTCAATGGCTGCAGGATCAACGTCCCAGCCTGGCTCGATCGGCGTGTCGATAATCTCGAAGACTCGCTCGCCGGCGGCGCGGCCCGCCTGCACAAGCTGGTTCAGCTGATGCAGTTTGTTGATCGGTTCGTAGAGAAATCCGGTCAGCATCAGGAACGCAATCAGGTCGCCGACTTGCATCGCGCCGCCGAGCACCGCACGCGCGCCGACCCAGACGACGAGCACGATGCCTAAAGAGCCGATGACGTACATCGACGGGTGATAGACTGCCCACACTTTCATCACGACGAGCGTCGCCTTCCGCAGCTGATCGCTGACCGCGTTGAACCGTTTATGCTCCTCGCCCTCGCGGACGAAGCTCTTGATCTGCCGAATGCCGGCAAGGTTATCGTGCAGGAGCGAGTTCATTGCCGATGAGGCGCGGCGTTGCACGCGATACCGGCGATGCGCGGTCAGCGTATACCAAAGTGCCCCGCCTGCCAGAAAGGGCGCCGGGGCCAGGCCGACCAGCGTGAGCGAAAGGCTGAGGTAAAACATCATGCCGAGCACAATCACCACCTGCAGCACCGCGACGACACCCTGCTCCACTCCATCGATCAGCATGCGCTCGACCGAGTTCACGTCTTCCAGGATGCGCGTCATCAGGTCGCCGGTCGCGCGGTTATCAAACCAGCGCAGTGGCAACATCTGGATGTGCGAATAAAGATCGCTCCGCAGATCGTAGATCACCATTTGCTCGAAGGTGTTGTTGAGAACGATGCGCAGGGAATTCAGTCCGTGTTGCAGCAGCAGTGCGAGCGCCGCTAAGAGCACGAGCATGTTGAGGCGCTCCGCCCGGTGCTGATACAGCACCTCGTCGATGACCAACTTCGTGACCGCCGGGAAAACGACGATCATCACCGTGCTCACGATCGCGCAGCTCAGCGTGCCGACCGCGAGCAGCGGATAGCGACGGAGGTAAGCGAAAACGCGCCAGGTGGTAGACATCGTGAGCTGCAACTATCGCGCGACCTTCACCGAATCGCGAATAGTTGGACGCATCTCGCACCGTCCGTAGCTTCGCTGTGTGTTGATTCGCCAGATCTTCATTTCACCTGGCCACAACTACTTTGGCCATCACGGAGCCGCACCGGATGACTTTCCGCTCGATGAAGTAAACCGCATTGAATGTGTGGCCGATCGTGGGATTCGCGGCGATCGCTTCTTCGATTATCGGACGAACTACAAAGGTCAGATCACGTTCTTCTCGCAGGAGGTATTCGACGGCCTTTGCGCCGCTTTTCCGCACGTGCAGAAATCAATCGGCGTGCTGCGGCGCAACGTCATCGTGTCAGGTGTCGATCTGAATGCGCTGATCGGAAAAGACTTCGTATTGCAAGGCGTGCAATTCCGCGGGACCGCGCATTGTAGCCCGTGCTATTGGCTCGACCGCGCCTTTGCGCCCGGCGCCGAAGAAGCTCTGGCGGGTCACGGCGGATTACGTGCCCAGATCCTGACGGATGGCTGGCTAGCGACCGGTCTTGCGGAGGTGGAGCTGCAGCAACGTGAACTCGCCGTTTAGCGCGCTTCTCCTTGCCGGCGGAAAATCCACCCGGATGCAGAGGGACAAAGCCTTTCTCGCGATAGCAGGCGAACCCCTGTGGCGGAGGCAGCTTGGCTTACTGATGTCTCTCCGACCCCACGATGTCTTCGTTGCCGGGCCGAGGCATCGTGAATGGATCGACGCTACGTGTAAAATCATTCCAGACGCTGCTGCCGCAGCCGGACCACTGGGCGCATTGGTCGCGGGGCTCCGTGTTTGCGCTTCGCCATTGCTGCTGGTGCTAGCAGTGGATTTACCCTGCATGACCGCGGACTGCCTCCGCTCGGTCTTGCAGCTCTGCGCTCCCTCAAAAGGCGTGATCCCGAAGACCGACCGGCTCGAGCCGCTCGCCGCAATTTATCCGACGACCACGCTCGGATTCGCGGAGGAACAGCTCGCGGCGGGAGAATTCTCGATGCATGCGTTCGTGCAGCGATGCATGCAGGACGGGCTCATCCGCGAGTGGTCGGTTCCTCCATCACAGGCGCCGCTATTTTTAAACGCGAACACTCCCTTGGATCTCGAACGCGCGAACGAGCAGACCTCATGAACGTCGCCAGTCGCACCGCCTCGATTCTTCGCATCCTTCCCGGCAGTTCACAGGAACAGCCGGACGAAATTGCGGTGGAGGAGCCGATCGAATTGCGCGTTGAAGGAAACAGCGTCGCGGTAATGATGCGAACGCCGGGACACGATCGTGAACTCGCCGCTGGCTTCCTGCTGACGGAGAATCTCATCCGCAGCCCCGCCGACATTTTTGAAATCACCCTCTGCGGAGCCACCGATGACGACCAGGTTATGAACGTCGCGCTTCGTAATCCAGACGCGTTCGATCCGGCGCAGTTGACGCGGAATGTCTTCAGCTCGTCGAGCTGCGGAGTGTGCAGCAAAGCGACGATCGCCGCCGTGCGACAAGCGTATTCGCCCATCGAAGATGACTCGACTGTCCCGGCGGAAATGCTGTTGCGCTTGCCGGCAGCGCTGCGCCGCGAGCAACAGACGTTCAACCGCACGGGTGGACTGCACGCGTGTGGTCTATTCGACTGCGATGGCGATCTCCAGGTGCTGCGCGAAGACGTCGGTCGGCATAATGCGCTCGATAAATTGCTCGGCCATGAGCTACTTGCCAACCGGCTGCCGCTGCGTGGGCGAGTTCTGTTTCTCAGCGGGCGCGTTTCGTTCGAGATGATGCAGAAGGCGCTTGCGGCCGGCATCGCCACGGTCGCAGCCATCTCCGCGCCAACGAGCATGGCCGTCGAATTCGCGAGCGCAAATAACCAGACGCTCGTCGGCTTTATCCGCGGCGAAACGATGAACGTCTACACCGGCGCGCAAAGGATTCGTTAGCCAGCCGCGCGGCACGTCATACGGCGCAACTTGGCAATGCGGAGCGTCGAGCCACCAAATACTTCTCTCGTAGCACCAACACTTTCCCCGTCAGCCGAAGAGCGCTTTCAACTTCAACACCGTCGTCCAGATCCCCCACGCCAGCGGGATACCCACGACAGTCCAATAAAGAACCAGCCGCGCTGCACTGCTGCTGGTCCGTTGTTCCTCCGTCATAATCAGGCGCGCTTGGAACTCCTGTCGACGAAATGATGCCGGTTCGCGACCGGGCGGACGAGCAGATTGCAGATCAGCCCGACGACCAGCAACCCGGCCATCAAGTACATCGACGGCGCATAAAGACCGACGCCACTCGCACCCTGCGACTTTAAGTGCTCACGAATGTAATTCACCAGCAGCGGTCCGAGCACACCAGCGACCGACCACGCGGTCAGCAGCCGCCCATGAATCGCGCCCACCTGCATCGTGCCGAACAGGTCCTTCAGGTACGCCGGCACGGTGGCGAAACCGCCGCCGTACATGCTCAGGATCACGGCGCAGACGGCGACAAAAAACACCACGTTGCCGCTGCGTCCTGCCAGCCGAATGAGGCAGTAGAGCACGGCGCCTAACAAGAGGAAGATGATGTAAACCGTCTTGCGGCCAGTGTAGTCGCTAAGCGACGACCAGAGGAAACGGCCTGCCATGTTGAAGAGACTGAGCAGTGCGACGAACCCGCCCGCGGCCGCGGCAGTGATCCGGCCCGGGAACATTTCCTGAATCATCGGCGAGGCCTGTTCGAGAATGCCGATGCCGGCGGTCACGTTGAAGCAAAGCACCACCCAAAGCGCCCAGAACTGCGGCGTCCGCCACGCTTGATCGAGCGCGACCTGCGCGGTGGTGATGAGGCGCTGCTTGCCGGTCGGCGCGACATAGCCAGCGGGCTTCCAATCGTCCGGCGGCACGCGCACGATGATCGATCCGAAGATGATGAAGCAGAAGTAAATCAGGCCCATCGCGACGAAGCTTTGCGACACGCCAGTGCTGGTCGCCGACTTGAAGTGATCCATCAGCAAGAGGCTCAGGTTCGACCCGATGAAAGCGCCGCCGCCAAAGCCCATGATCGCGAGACCGGTCGCCATGCCGGGTCGATCGGGAAACCATTTCACCAGGGTCGAGACCGGCGCGATGTAGCCGAGACCGAGCCCGCAGCCGCCGAGCACGCCGTAACCGAGGTAGATGATCCAGAGCTGGTGGAGATAAACGCCGACGGCAGAGACGAGAAAACCGCCACTGAAGCAGAGTCCCGCCGCAAGCATCGTTTTGCGTGGGCCGACGCGCTCCACCCACTTCCCGAAGATCGCGGCGGATGCGCCGAGGAAGAAAATCGCGAGGCTGAAAATCCACGCGAGCGATGGCTGCGACCAATCGTCCGGCGCGGAGCTCGTCACGCCGATGATCTTCGTCAGCGGGAGCTTGAAAACGCTAAAGGCGTAGACCTGCCCGATCGAGAGATGCATCGCGAGCGCAGCGGGCGGAACGAGCCAGCGATTGTAACTGCTCGCGGCAACCGTGCTCTCTCGGTCGAAGAAACTCATGCTTGTGGAGGCCTGCAAACGATTCGCATTACGTCATCACGGCGTTCTTGGAAAGGCGACTCCTGCTGCCACTTCGCTGCATGGCCGCTTTGAACCCGCGCGGCTTCGTTGCGATCCACTCGGCGAACTTCGCGACTCCCGAATGCGCCTTCAACTTCTCGACAGTATTGAACTCACGCTCGAGTTCTTTCTCCGAAAGCAGGCTGTGAATCTGTGAATGACAAGAACGGCAGATGCCGACGATCTGCCGGACGACGGCGCGCTCGAACTCGCGTTTGTTGCGCTTGTTGTGGTGGCGCGTGCGCGGGATCAGGTGATGCCGCGTGAGCGTTTCTTCGCGACGACAAATCGCGCACGGTCCTTCCACAACTCAGCCGTTTTTGCTGTGCCGGCCTTTAAACGTCAGCTCGGCGACGCCTGATTTATCCAACTCGCCAATACCTCCAGCGATCATGCGGTCGTATTGCTGCTTGGTCGCCCGAGCGAGCGGGAGATTGAGGCCCGCAGCTTCCGCGAGTGCGAGTGCGATGCCGCTGTCTTTCGCCGCGTGCGCGGCGGAGAAGAAGGTGGCGTGGTCGCGGTTCTGCATGTCTTCGCCATCCGTCTGCAGCACGCGCGAAGCAGCACCGGTCTGCGAGAAAACTTCGCGCAACATCGTGAGATCCAGGCCTAAGGCGTGGCCTAACCCGAGCCCTTCCGCGAGACCGGCGGTGTTGATATTCATCACCATGTTCACGAGCGCTTTCACCTTCGCTGCCTCGCCGGTTTTACCGACGAACCGCAGTGATGCACTCAGTTCTTTCAGGAGCGGCTCGGCGCGGCCGAAGGTCTCCTCGTTCCCGCCGCACATCAGATAAAGTGAGCCTTCGCGCGCCTGCGTGATGCTCGACGCCATGCACGCCTCGAGGGTTTCGGCACCCACTGCACGCGCGAGTTGCTCGACCTCGACATGAACTTCGGGTGAGATCGTTGCGCAATTGATGAAGAGCTTGCCGCTCGCGTTCTTCAGCAGGCTGTCGTCGCCTTTGAAGATCGCGCCCATCGCCGCGTCATCGGAGACCACGGTGAAGATAACGTCTGCGCCAGCTGTGACATCGCCGAGCGTTGGACACGCGGTCGCAGTGAGCTCCTGCGCGAGCGACGTCGCCACGCTGCGATCGACGTCAAACAACGCGGTCACGTGTACGCCTCGATCGCGCAGGCGGCGCGCCATGTTCGCGCCCATCCTTCCAAGACCTACGAAGCCGACATTCATTTCCGAAAGTGCGCGGCGAAGAATGGATTTTCGCGCTTCTCTTTGCCGACCGTCGTGAGCGGTCCGTGCCCAGGACAAACGATCGTGTCGTCGGGCAGCGTCAGGATTTTCTCGAGATTATTTTTCAGCGCGTCTTCGTATGAGACCGCGCCGCCGCCCATTGACGCCGCAAAAAGCGAATCGCCGACTATTGCGATCGGGTGCGCCAGACCCGTCACGACATACGTGATGCCGCCGGCTGAATGCCCGGAGGTAAGCCGCGCCTCGATCGAGAGCGAACCCACCTTTCGCACATCACCTTCCGCGACGGGCTTCGCGTGCCGCACCGGCTCATCGCTCGAGACGAAGATCGGCGCGCCTGTCGCCATGGCGAGGTTCGAGAGATCCGCCACATGATCCGGGTGACCGTGCGTGAGCAAGATGAACATGAAGGACAAATCACGCTTATGCCCCTCGGCGATCATTCCACTCGCATCCGCACCGGTATCGAACGCCACCGCCTCGAGTGTCTTCGGATCCCAGACGAGATAAGCGTTCACGGTCATGTCGCCGTAGGTCGTGTTGAACTGCGCGAGGCCGTCGATCTGCCCGATCTCCTCCGGAATCCACGAGCCGTTCGCCAATTTCGCCAGCCCGTCCGGATCGAGCTGCAACACTGGCGCCGCGCGACGAAGCCCTCCTTCGTCCGGTTCGCCGTCGCGCAAACGGCGCACCTGTTCAGCGGTAATGCCGGCACGCTCCGCGAGTTGACTGTCGGAAACGCACAGGCCGCGCTGCGCTTTGCCAATGATGTCGGCGGCGGTGTCTTCGAGTGGAATCATAATATTGTGGCGATGTCTTCAGTCCGCTGAGCGGCACGCAACTCCGGCAATCTTACCTGCGCGAGCTCTGCGATATCCGCTGCTACTTGTTCGACGGCGCACGCTCGACCGGATTCTTTTTCGATCGAGGTCATCCTCACATCCGCGATGCCGCACGGCACGATCGCGTCGAATGGCGAGAGATCGCCGCAGACGTTCAGCGCGAAGCCATGCATCGTGATCCATTGGCGTACACCCACGCCGATCGACGCGATCTTGCGATCTTCGATCCACACGCCCGTTAGACCCTCACGCGTGCGCGCGGCGAGCTGGTAGGCAGCTAAAGCTTCAACGAGCAGATTCTCGATCCAACGGAGGTAGCGATGCAGATCCTGACCGTGCCGCCGCAAGTCGATGACCGGATAGCCGACCAGTTGCCCCGGCCCATGATACGTCGCCTGACCTCCGCGGTTGATTGGGAGGAGCGGATGCGGCAGGTGTTCGGCGCCACGCAGGCTAGATCGATCCGGCGTGCGTCCAATTGTGTAAACCGGCTCGTGTTCGAGCAACAGAAGTTCATCCGCAGCAGCGGCATCGCCTCGTTTCCGCGCGACGAAATCTTCCTGTTTTGCCAGCGCGTCCGCGAACGCGACGCGCCCGAGCCAACGGATCTGCAGCTCGCCGCTCATATCTGCGTGCCTGCTGGCATGCCCGCGCGGACTGCTTCGCTCGCGCGCAGATGCGTGAGTCCGATCGCAAGTGCGTCGGCCGCATCGCTCTGCGGTGTTTCGGTCAACCCGAGCATCGCCCGCACCATGAACGCCACCTGGCTTTTATCCGCGCCGCCGCGGCCAACCGTCGCCTGTTTGATGCGGGTCGGTGCGTACTCATATATCGGCAGCCCTCGCTCCGCTGCTGCGAGAATCGCCGCACCGCGCGCTGCACCAAGCGCGATCGCAGTCTTATGGCTCTGCACATAAATCACCGCTTCGAGCGCACAACAATCGGGCTCATGTTCCCGGATCAAATCGGAGAGCTGCTCGCGGATCGCAACCAGACACGAGGATGGCCGAAGTGAGGCCACATTTTTGATTACGCCGAAATAAAGCGCACGTTGTTTTCTGCCTATCGCCTCGACGATTGCGACACCGCTGCACCGCAGCGAAGCATCGATCGCGAGCACGCGCATCGCTCGTTAGTGCGCGAGCAACCCGAGCACGAGAAACACCGTGCCGGCCACGCCGAGGATCATGCTGAGGACCCAGTACTTTCGGCGCTTAGTTAACGCTGATATCGCAGCCACCGCGATCGCGATTTGGAACATCGTGACCGCCCGCGCGAAGACTTCGTGCTGATGGAAGTTCGACTTCGCGTCGTGCTGTTTGTCCTGCGCTTCCTTTTGGATCTCGGCTTGCTCTTCCTTGTACTTCTCTGCCTTCGCGTGGTCCTGCTCGCTCGGCGCGCCGGTCAGCGTCACCTTCGCATCGAGCACCGCGGCTTTGATGCCTTTCGCTTGGTAGAACGCCCACTGATCCGACGCTTCAATCTGCGCCATCATCGCTTCGTTGGCGTGTTTGCCGGAAAGCAGCCCGGCGATCGCAGCGAGCACTGCCAGGATCGCGGTGCTGAGCGCAACCCACGAAATCCAAGGCGTGCCGCCATGTTCGGCAGCGTGATGCGTCGCCTCGTGCAGGCCTTCGAGTGGGATTTCAGCTTCTTCCATGCGCCGGTAGGTTAGAATCGCGGGGACGGCGTTCAAGACGCAATCACCGAGGAACGCGCACGTTCTAGATTTCCATTGAAGCGGGCTGGCGAGCACCGGACTTTACGCCTCGATGTCCCGCCAATACACGCTGCATCGCACCGCGAGTGCGCCGGGCATCAGCATCAACTACGCGGCCGAGCTAAACGAGCAGCAACTCGCCGCGGTGACGGCGCCGCCGGGACCAGTGCTGGTGATCGCCGGCGCTGGTAGCGGGAAGACGCGGACGCTGACTTATCGCGTGGCGTACCTGCTCGAGAATGGTGTCGACCCGCGGAACATCCTGCTGCTCACGTTCACCAACAAAGCGGCGCGGCAGATGCTTGATCGCGTCGCGAATCTGTTGCCGATGGATGCGAGCGGGCTCTGGGGCGGGACGTTTCACTCCATCGGCAATCGCATGCTGCGGAGGCACGGCAGCGTGCTCGGGTTCTCAAGCGGGTTCACAATTCTCGATCGCGAGGATCAGAAGGATTTGATCGACACCGTCGTGAGCGCGGCTGGCATCAATCCGAAGGAGATTCGGTTCCCGAAAGGCGACGTCCTTGCGGACATCTTCAGTTTCACGGTGAACACCGAGCGCTCGATGGAGGAGTTGCTGGCGGAAAAGTTTCCGTATTTCCTCCCGCTGATTGAGCAGATCAAAGACGTCCACGATCGCTACGAGCGGAAGAAGAAGGCGACGAACTCGATGGATTTCGACGATCTCCTCGAGAAGACGCTGCGGATGCTGAAGGAGCACGAGGAGGTCGCAGATTTTTACCGGCGACAGTTCCAGTTCATCCTCGTGGACGAGTATCAGGACACAAACAAGATCCAGGCGGACTTCATCGACACCCTCGCGGCGCAGCATCGGAACGTCATGGTCGTCGGCGATGATGCGCAATCGATCTACTCGTGGCGCGGTGCGAATTTCAAAAACATCCTGGCGTTTCCGGAGCGCTACCCTGATGCGCAGGTGTTCAAGATCGAGCTGAACTACCGCAGCGTGCCGGAGATTCTGAGCGTCGCGAATGCAGCGATCGCGGCGAACGTGGAGCAGTTCAAGAAGCAGCTCAGCGCGACGCGCGACACGAAGGAGTTGAAGCCGGCGGTGGTGGCGCTGAACGATGGGAGCGAGCAGGCGCAATTCATCGCGCAAAGGATTCTCGAGCTGCGCGATGAAGGGATTGAGCTGAACGAGATCGCGATTCTTTATCGCGCGCATTATCACGCGGTGGAGCTGCAGCTCGAGCTCTCGCGCCGCGGGATCCCGTATCAGATCACAAGCGGGGTGCGGTTCTTCGAGCAGGCCCACATCAAAGACGTGGCGGCGTTCATCCGCTTCGTGGCGAATCCGCGCGATGAGGTTGCGTTTAAGCGGATGGTGAAACTGCTGCCGGGTATCGGCGGGAAGAGCTCGGATAACTTGTGGCGCGCGTGGGAAGCATCGCTCGATGCGAACGGCGAGATCGCCAGCTGGTCGGAGCGGCTGTTGCCGATGCCGGTGAGCTCGAAGACCAAGAAGTCGTGGGAGCAGCTCGCTTACACGCTCGATGAAATCGCCCCGGGCGGAGTGCCTAATCCGCCTTCGGAGATGATCACGTCAGTCGTCGAGGCAGTGTACGACGACTACGCGAAGGCGAACTTCTCGAACTACGAACTACGTCGCGAAGATTTGAACCAGCTCGCGGCGTTCTCGCGGCAATTCAAAGACGTGGGGGAATTCCTTTCGCAACTCGCGTTGATCAGCAACATCGACGCCGAAGCTGCCCCGAATCAGGGTGCCGACACGGAGTCGGTGAACCTCTCATCTGTGCACCAGGCGAAGGGGCTCGAGTATCACACGGTGTTCGTGATTTGGCTGACTGACGGAATGTTTCCAAGCACGCGCTCACTAGAAACGCGAGAGGCGATTGAGGAGGAGCGCCGGCTGTTTTACGTGGCCGTGACGCGTGCCCGCGATGAACTTTACCTCACCTATCCGCACATGCGCCTGAACGCCGCCTACGGCGACATGTTCCAGCGGCCGTCGCGTTTCCTGAAGGAGATCCCAGCGCAGCTGCTGGAGGATTGGCAGATCGGGCGCGCCTGACATCCGGCGATGGAGCTTTCGCCTGACAACCGGATTGCCGGTGTGCTGACGCCGCTTTTCGCGTTACGCGGCGAGAACGATCTTGGCATTGGCGATCTCGCGACGCTGCGGGAGTTTATCGATTGGTCGGCCAGCATCGGGTTCAAGCTCGTGCAGTTGCTGCCGATCAACGAAACCAGCGGCGACAACAGCCCCTACAACGCGATCAGCGCGATGGCGATCGAGCCGACGACATTGCACCTCGCGCCGGGGACTCCAGAAGACCTGACGCAGGACGACTTCGATGACGTCGTCGCCTCGTATAATTTCAAGAAGCTCCGCTCGGCCACGGTTAATTACCCGAAGGTTCGCGCGTTGAAGCGGGCGCTGCTGGAGAAGGCGTTCGCAAAGTTCGAAGCACGTCGACACAGGGACAAGGCGACGGCGCAGAGCTTCAGCGATTTCTGCGCAAGCGAGGCCGGATGGCTGCACGATTACGTTTTCTTTCGGGCGCTGATGGAGGAAAACGGCGGCAGCGAAGCATGGGACCATTGGCCAGAGGAACACCGGTCCGTACCTCTAGCGCGCCAGTGGCTGCAAGCGCAGCCGGCAGAGACGCGGCAGCGATTCAGCGCGCGAGAGCAGTTCTTCCGTTATGTCCAATGGCTTGCCTTCGCGCAGTGGACAGTGGTGAAAGCGTATGCGGACGAGCGCGGCGTCGCGTTGATGGGCGACATCCCGTTCGGCGTTAGCTACTACAGCGCGGACGTCTTTTCGCGGCCTGATCAATTCGCGCTCGCCTGGTCCGGCGGCGCACCGCCAGAGCCATACTTCAAGGACGACGAGTTCACCCAGAAGTGGGGCCAGAACTGGGGCATTCCGCTTTATCGATGGGACGTCATGCGCGCGACGAACTTCGATTGGTGGCGCCAGCGCATCAGCGGAGTGCGGCGCATCTTTCACGTCTTCCGCATCGATCACGTGCTCGGGTTCTACCGCATCTACTCCTTCCCCTGGCGGCCGCAGCGGAACCCGGAGTTTCTGCCACTCACTTGGGAAGAGATGCTGCAACGCACCGGCCACGAGTTCCCGCATTTCACGCCGCGCGACGATTCAAGCCACGAAAACGCGGAGGCGAATCGGAGCGAGGGAGAGGAATACCTGCGGATGGCGCTCGAAGCCGCTGAGAGCACGCGACTGGTCGGCGAAGATCTCGGCACGGTGCCTGATTATGTGCGGCCGAATTTGCAGTCATTAGGCATTGCCGGATTTAAGATCCCACAGTGGGAAAGTCACCGCGATTGCCGCATCGTCAGCGGCAGTGAATACCAGCGCCTTTCTGTGGCGACGTATGCAACGCATGATCACAAGCCGCTGCGCGCGATGTGGGACGAAGCTTTCGAACACGAGAGCGCGACGCGCGAACAAGCGCGTAAAGACCTGAACAAGATCGCGCAATTCGCGACCATCCGGTCACTGTCGGATGAGGCTGACTACGACGTTGATTTCTACGCTCCAGCGATGAAGGCGCTCTTCCGAAGCGAGGCGTGGCTCGCAATCGTAATGATCACTGACCTGCTCGCGCGGAAGGATCGATTCAACGTGCCCGGCACGGCTACGAGCTCGAATTGGAGTCGCCGTTTGCACATGAGCTTGCCGCGCCTCGCAAACAGCCGCTCGGTGAAAAAGCGGATGAAGCTGGTCCGCACGTTGCTCGAGGAAAGCGGCCGCTTCTTTTCCGGGTAGAGCAGGCTGGCAGCCTGCGCTACCCAGCTCAGCTGACTCGCGCTTCGAAAATCCGTGTTTCATCCTCGCCGCAGGACGAGTCCGTCCACTTGGCGGACGTGTCGATCCGTGGCAAAGAAAGAGGATGAAATCTCCGATCAAAGTCGCGGTTACCGGTGCTGCCGGGAATATTGGTTACGCCCTTCTTTTTCGCATCGCTTCCGGCGAGATGTTCGGGCCGGAACAGCCGGTGCAGTTGAACTTGATCGAGATTCCGCCGGCACTCGAGGCGTTGAAAGGCGTCGTGATGGAGCTGGAAGATTGCGCGTTTCCGTTGCTCAAAGGCATCGTCGCCACGGCTGATCTCGCCGAAGGATTTCGCGACGTGAATTGGGCCTGCCTGGTCGGCAGCGTGCCGCGAAAAGCGGGAATGGAGCGCGGCGATCTCCTCGGCATCAACGGCAAGATCTTCATCGGCCAGGGCCAGGCGATCGAGAAGAACGCTGCCTCCGATGTGCGCGTGCTGGTGATCGGAAATCCGTGCAACACTAATTGCCTGATCGCGATGAACAACGCGCGCTCGATCCCGCGTGATCGCTGGTTCGCGATGACGCGTCTGGATGAGAATCGCGCGAAGGCGCAGCTCGCGCAGAAAGCGGGCGTCGATGTCACGCAGGTCACAAACATGACGATCTGGGGCAACCACTCGGCGACGCAGTATCCCGATTTTTACAACGCGAAGATCGACGGCAAGTCGGCTGCGGAAGTGATTGGCGACGAGAGCTGGCTGAAGGAGACCTTCATCCCTGAGGTGCAGAAGCGCGGCGCTGCGATAATCAAAGCGCGCGGACTTTCATCCGCCGGATCCGCGGCGAACGCGATCATCGACAACGTACGCGCGCTGACCAACGACACGTTCTACAGCGATTGGACGAGCGTGGCGGTGTGCTCAGACGGTAGCTACGGCGTGCCGGAAGGACTGATCTGCTCCTTCCCGGTGCGCACAACCGGCGACAAATGGGACATCGTGCAAGGCGTGCAGTTGAACGAGTTCAGCCGCGCCAAAGTGGACGCTTCCGTCGCCGAGTTGAAGGAAGAGCAGGCGCTTGTGGCCGAGCTAATCCCAAAGCGTAGCCGCTAGCTGCCGTTGCGGACGAACTCCGCACTGTCGTAGTAGGTGCGGAACGCGGTGATAGCGTCGTCGTTGAACTCGATGATGCTGACGCCGCCGTACTCCAGCGATTTACCTTCTTTCGACTTGCCGGCGGACTTCCACTCGATAGCCGCGGAACCGCCCGACAGGATCTCGCCGGTGAAGTCGGAGCGAATCCCCTCGAATTGCTCCAGGTAAATCTCCCAGAACTTCTGAGCGTCGGTGCCGTGATCGCCGCCGAGGTTCGTCAGCTTCGCGCCTGCGGCGAAGAGCTGCGCGACATGCGCAGCGTCGCGCGTCTGTTCCGTTTGCTGCAGCGCCTGCTTGAATCGCGCAGGCATTCCGTTGGTATTCGCATCCATACCACCTTTACGCTCGCGGCTTGCGCCGAGGACGCGTTGCGTTCAGCTCGTTAACTCGGCGCCGGTCAAGCGATGGAAAGCGTCGCGATACTTCGCCGACGTTTTTTGGATCACCTCTGCTGGCAACGGAGGTGCGGGCGGATTTTTGTCCCACGCGAGCGTCTCGAGGTAATCGCGCACGAACTGCTTGTCGAAACTTGGGGGACTCTTTCCGATAACATAGCCATCGGCCGGCCAGAAACGCGACGAGTCCGGCGTCAGGCATTCGTCGATCAGCAGCAACTGGTCGTCCAGTTCGCCAAACTCGAATTTCGTATCGGCGAGGATTATGCCGCACGTGGCGGCATGTTCTCGGCCAGCGCTGTAGATCCGCAGGCTGAGGTCGCGCGCTGAGGTAGCGATGTCTTCGCCGAGCAGCCGACAGCATTCCGCCCAGTCGATATTCTCGTCGTGTCCTGATTCGCTCTTCGTCGAGGGCGTGAAGATCGGCTGCGGGAGCTGCGAGCCGAGTTCAAGGCCGGTGGGCAATTTTTGACCACACACAGTCCCGCGTTCCTGATATTCCTTCCAACCCGAGCCGGCCAGATAACCGCGCACAACGCATTCAACGGGAAGCGGCTCGGTCTTGCGCACGATCATCGATCGGCACTCGAGTTGTTCACGAAACCGCTCCAGATCCGGCGGCAGGTTGAACTGCGCGGCGATCATGTGGTTCGGCGTGAAGGTGAAGCGCTGAAACCAAAACGCGGAGAGTTGGTTCAGCACGGCGCCCTTATATGGAATCGCGTCCGGCAAGATGCAGTCGAATGCGGAGATACGATCGGTGGCAACGAAGAGGAGCATCTCGCCGAGGTCAAAAACCTCGCGGACTTTGCCGCTGCGCAGCTTCGGGATCGGAAGGTCGACGGTGGTGAGCGGCGTGTATGGCACAGGTGAAGCAAAGTAAGCAGAGCCACGCGGCTTTCACCATTCACTAATCGCGTTTAACGGTTCACCTTCGCTTATGGCCGGCCTCGTCATCAAACCGCGTGCGCGCATTTTGCACGGACACGATTGGGTGTTTTCCGGCGAGGTGCTGAAGGCGTTTGGCGGTCCGGTGGACGGCGAGGTCATTTCTCTGAAGGACGGAAAGGATCAGCTGCTCGGGAGCGCGATCTACAACAGCAAATCGCAGATCGTGGCTCGGCGTTTCTCGCGTCGCCGCCAGGATCTCGACGCTGATTTTTTCGAGCGACGGATCAAGCAAGCGGTCGATTACCGGGCGCGGCGTGGAGTTGATCCACGACTTTGTCGGCTCGTCTGGAGTGAGAGCGACGGATTGCCGGGTGTGATCGTGGACCGCTACGGCGATCACGTCGTTCTGCAGACTCTGACGCTCGCCATGGATATGCGGAAGGCGCTGATTGTCGACGCGCTGATCAAGGTGCTTGGCAAAGTCACGGTGATCGAGAGAAACGACGCGGCCGTGCGTCGCGCGGAAGGGATGGAGACAGTGAGCGGCGTGCTGAACGGTCACGCGCCGACTGCGGCGGTGCTGATCGAAATTCCCGCGGTAGCGGGCACGGCGCCGCTTCAGTTCGAGCTGGATCTTGTCCACGCGCAGAAGACCGGGTTCTACCTTGATCAACTGCAGCATTACTCGGCGGTCGCAGATTTTGCGCGCGGAAAGCGCGTGCTCGACTGCTTCACGAGTCAGGGCGCATTTGCGCTGGCGTGTGCTCGTGCGGGCGCGGAGACAGTGATCGCGGTGGAAGCGAGCGCCGACAGTCTCGCGGCCGCGCGACGGAATGCGGAACGCAATGCGGTAAAGGTGAACTGGGTAGAGCAGGACGTGTTCGAGTTCCTGCGTGCGGCCGAGAAGGCGGAGGCGCAGTATGACCTGATCATCCTTGATCCGCCTTCGTTCACGAAGACGAAGGGTGGCCTGCATGGCGCGATGCGTGGCTATCGCGAGCTGCACCTGCGAGCGTTCAAGCTGCTCTCGAAGGATGGACTGCTCGCGACGTTCTCGTGTTCGCATCACGTCAGCGAAGCGGCGTTCGCGCAAACGATCGCTGATGCGCTCGTCGACGCGCGTCGCTCGGCCCGACGGCTGCGACGCTTCGAGCAGGCGCTCGATCACCCCGTGCTTCCGACGCTCCCCGAGACCGAATACTTCAAAGGCGTTCTGTTGGAGATGATGCCCGGACGATGAACGCTACGTCTGCAACACCCGATGCGGGCATCGCGAAGCAGTTCACGGAACTCGCGCCTTGGGTCTTTCAGTTCCGAATTGGCGGCGCTGATTACGGTGGCGGGATTAGCGCGGTTGGCGACGTGCGACTGCTCGAGTTTTTGCGTTTCGCGGCCGGCCCGCAGCGGATTCTAGAGCTCGGTTCTCTCGAAGGTGCGCACACTGTCCTGCTTGCGCGAGAACCGGGCGTGCGCGAAGTCGTCGCCGTCGAAGGGCGTGAGAGAAACATCCGCAAAGCCGAGCTCGTCACGCGTTTGCTGCACGTGCGGAACGCCACCTTCGTGCAGGAGAATCTCGAGACGGCCGACCTCGTACAGCTCGGGCTTTTTGATGCGGTGTTTTGCTCTGGCTTGCTCTACCACCTGCCGGAGCCGTGGAAGCTGATTGAGCAGTTACCAGCGATCGCGCCGAAGCTCGTGCTCTGGACGCACTATGCGGACGATCTCGGCGCCGAAACGGTGCAGCAGGGATGGCGCGGACGGGTGCAGCGCGAAGGCGGCGCGGACGAGCCGCTCAGCGGAATGTCTGCGACCGCGTTTTGGCTGACGCTCGGGTCGTTGATCAAGCTGCTCTCCGCGAGCGGCTACGAAAGTGTGCACATCCTTCAGCATAATTTCGCGCATCCGAACGGACCTGCGGTGATCATCGGGGCGGCGACCGAGCCGATGCAGTTCGGAACGGCGCCGCGGCGGAGATTCTTCGGCCGATAGGCGCGCCATGCAGTGGTTTTTCGCGCTGAACGAAGACTGCCCTGCGTTCGGGCAATACGCGGAGATGGCGATGGTCGCCGTCCACACCGCGCAGCTGCGAACGTCGGTCGATCCGCACTGCATCTACGATGGGGGCGACAATCATTTCACCCGCTGGCTGGCACAGCGAAATGTCCCGGTCATTTGCCGGCAAAGCTTTCTCGTTCCCGAACTCGCCGCGCTTGGTGAACGACGTCGCAATCCTGACCTGCTGCGCGCGACGCGCGGCGTGTTCCTGCGCGTGGAACTACCGGAGTTGCAGGAGCAGCTGGCACTCGACGATCGCGTCCTCTACACCGACTGCGACGTCATTTTCCAAAGCGATGTTGTCGACACCCTGACGCCGTTGCAGCCGCGGTATTTCGCTGTTGCGGTCGAATCAGACCCCGCGCAACCAGACGACGTAAATACCGGCGCGATGTGGATGAACCTTCCGCAGCTGCGCGCCGAAGATGAACGCTTTCGAATTTACATCACCGAGCACATCAACGAGCTCCCGGAGCTCAGCTGGGATCAGGGCGCGTATCGCGCGTTCTTTCGCGACGCCGACGGCAAACCGATCTGGGACACCCTGCCGCCGGAACTAAACTGGAAGCCGTATTGGGACGACTACTCGCACGCGAAGATCATCCACTTTCACGGACCAAAACCTTTCCAGCGCAATTACATCGATTCGCATTGGCCGGAGTTAAAGCATCTCACCGGCGGTCACTACGAAGAGCTCTGCGATGTGTGGGAAACGCTGCTGAAAGAGGCGCAGTAGAACCGGGACGTGAAAAGTTTCCCTGAAAATTCTGGCATTGTCGGAGCGGAAGAATTATATCCGTGCGACGGGACGCCCGGCACGCGCGTTCGCCTGCGGCCTCTCGTTTAACATTGCGACATGGCAGAACGAATCCGACCGATCGAACAGATGCTGGAGTTAAACGAAGAAGAGGCGAACTCCACCGAGCATCTTGATTCGCAGGTGCAGAAGGCGCAGGAGCAATTGTTCCTGCTCAAGAAGCAGCAGGAACAGATCGAGAAACAGAAACGCGAACTCGAGGAGCTCAGCCGCCGCCAGGAAGAACTCGAGCGGGGCCGCACCGAGATGTCGGACAAACTCACGCGCTCGCTAGTGGTTCTGGAGCGTGAAGCGTACGACTCACAGAAGAAGCTGGAGCAAATTCGCGCCACGCGGGAGAGCTTCGAGCAGCATCTCGGATTGCTGGAGGCGATCGAACCGAAAACGTGGAATCCCGCTGATCTTCATAAGGAACTGAGCCGCGCGTTGAGCACGGTCGACGATGCCCGTGCCGAATTTAGCCAGCAGCGCAGCCGTCTCACTGCGAGCACGAGCGACGACGGCGAAGTTGCTTTGCCGGAAGCAACGGCTGAGGTCTCCGGAATCGGGGGCACGAATGGCTTCATGCAGTGGGTGCAAATCGGGTTTGCCGTCACCTTGCCGCTGATCGTCTTCGGATTTATCGCGCTAATCATTTTCCTCTGGCTGGCTTCCCGCACGCAGTAACTCTCATGCGCCGCCGTTCGCCTAATTCAGGCACACCGCTAAACGAGAAACAGCAGGAACTCGCACGCAAGGAATCGCAGTTGCGCGAGGAGATGCAGAAGCTCCAGCGCATGATCGCCGAAGCGCCGCGCAAAGCCGAGGAGACCAACCGGCGCCAGCGCGAAGAGCTCCTCGAACGCGCCACCGCCGGCGGCAGCCGCCTCGATGTGTCGATCGCGTTGCAAGACAAGCGCTTCGGTGACGCCGGTGCTTACAATGGACGGCGCGGCGCATTGCGGAAAGAACGCCGCGAAGGGCGGATCGTTTTCCTCGTGCTGGTGATTGCGCTAGCTGCGGCTGTGCTCTGGCTCGCGACTCATCTGCACTTCTAGCGGCAGCGGTGCCGCTGTCGGTTCCCAACGGCGCAGCCATTGCGCATTCCTTCGCTTCGATGGCCAGCGACAATCTCGAGACCACCCCCCCGACGACACCGCCTCAGGCACTGCCGCGCCTGAATACCAATCTCGGCTTTCGCCTTCTGCTCGGGCTCTTCGCTGCGGCGTTACTGATCTACAGCGCGGTCACGATCGCGAACGCCTTCATTCCCGGGAAGAGCATCAAGGATTACGAGCTCTGGTACGCAACCGGACAGCAGGTGCTGCACGGCGACGCGATTTACCCACCGCCGCACCACAAGTTTCCGTTTATGTATCCACCGGCGGCGGCGCTGTTTCTCGCGCCCGTCGCTCTGCTCGGCAAAAGCGGCCTGGTCATCGCGCTCGTGCTTGTGAACGCCGTCGCCTGGACCGCGTGCATTCTATTGTCGACCCGTATCGCCACCGGCGAGGGAAAGCGCGCTCATCTCCTGCTCTATCTCATCCCCAGCGCGGTGATTGCGGTTTACGCCTGGAGCAACTTCCATCTCGGTCAGCCGACCCTCGTGCTGCTGGCACTGATGCTCGGCGGATTCTGCGCTCTGCAACGAAAGCGCGTGATACCGGCCGGAGCGCTCTTCGCGATTGCGGCTGCGATCAAGGCATTCCCCTTCGTCGCGCTCGTCTATCTGATTTACCGACGCTATTGGACCGCGGCCGCGGCGATGCTTGCGACTTTGCTGTTTCTCCTGCTCGCTTTGCCAGCGCCGTTTCGCGGGTGGCAGCAAACGCGCGCGGATCTGCAGCGTTGGACCGAAGGCATGCTCTTGAAGTACGACGACACTGGCGTCGCGCAGCGCCCTGGCCGGAGCAACTCCTGGAAGAATCAATCGATCGTCGGCGTGGCGAATCGTTTGCTGCGTCACGTCGATTACGACGAACAATTCGCTGCGCATGAGGCTCGCTATACGAACATCGCTGATCTCAGCTTCGCCACCGTTAACAGCATCATCGCAGGGACGGCGCTGCTCCTCGGCTTGATCTACATCACGGTGATGCCGCGCCGCGCCTTGCGGACGCGCGAGACCGACGCACTTGAGTTTGCGCTGTTCATTTTGTTGCTGCTGGTGGTCACGCCGCTGGCGTTCGGATATCTCTTCGCCTCTTTGCTCTATCCGCTCACCGTCGTGGTGCACCGACTGCTGGTCGCTCCGACACGTCGCCTGCTCACGTCCGCGGCGTTCGCAGGACTGCTTCTCGCGTGGACGCTCCCGTTCCAGCGACAAGCGCAGGCGCTTGGGAATACATTTTTCGCGACGTTGATTCTCTTCGCGGGACTCGCGCTTGAGCTCTGGACGTTGAAGCGCCGGCTCGTATAACCTCGGCGGCTTATGGATCCGACCCCAGCTCCGAATACTCCTCACACATCCCCGACCGTGCCGCGCCGCGGCTGGTGGAGCCGAAACTGGAAGTGGTTCGTGCCGACCGGGTGCCTCAGCCTAATCGCGCTGTTTTGCATCTTCATTGCGCTGATCGTGTTCGTCGTTTTCGGCGCGATGAAATCGACCGATGTCTACAAAACCGCGGTCGCGCGCGCGAAGTCGAATCCGGCTGTGACGGCCGCGCTCGGGTCGCCGATCACCGAGGGGATGTTCCTCTCCGGCAGCGCCAACACGAGCGGCGGATCCGGCACAGCCGACCTCTCGATTCCAATCTCGGGCCCGAAAGGAAAAGGAACGATCTACGTGACGGCGACGAAAGCCGGCGGCGATTGGGATTACTCGAAGCTCTACGTCGAAGTCGACAAGACGAAGGAGCGCATCCAGCTCAAGGAAAGCGACGCGACAGCCGGCGACGAGAAAAATTAGAACATCGGACGCCGCATTGCTCTGTGTAGCACGGGAACATGAACTTCGGCCGACTTCTCCTCAGCATCGTTGTTGGATTCGTCTTCATCTTCGCGAGCGATTACTTGATTCACGAGATCTGGCTGGGAGCGGATTACAAGGCGTCAGCATCGCTCTGGCGCACAGAATTCGGCATGCAAAGCCGCTTGCCGCTGATGTTCGGCGCACAACTGCTCTGCTCGCTCGCCTTCATGTATATTTGGGCGAAGACCGGGTGGCGGCGCCGCAGCCTCGCGGACGGAGCGGTCTTCGGTTTTTGGATGGGCGCGTTCCAGCAGGTGATGACGATCGTCCTCTATGTCGTGATACCAATGCCGAACGCGCTGGCGCTGAAATGGTTCTTCGCCGGCCTGCTCCAGACGGTGCTGCTCGGCGTGCTCGCGGCGACTGTTTACAAACCCCGTAGCGTTCTGGCCGATCGCTCGGCATAAGCGAATTTAGGCTGTTTACGCGCGGCTGAATTCAGCCGAAACAGAGTGATGCGTCGCATACCAAGCGCTCTCGTCCTTCTGCTGCTTTCTCTCTCGCCACTCGCTCGCGCACAACAGCCGTCGGCGTCTCCCAGTCCGACGCCGATGCTCTACTCGGCCGCGACGCTCGCCGATCTGAAGAAGGTGCAGCAGGCGGCGTTCACCAGCGACTACGCGTATCAACAAGTCGCGCATTTATGTAACAACATCGGTCCGCGTCTCAGCGGCTCGGCGCAGGCACAGAAGGCGGTTGATTACGTCGCCGGCGAAATGAAGGCGCTCGGTTGCGATGTGCGAATCGAGAAGGTGATGGTGCCGCACTGGGTCCGTGGAGAAGAAACTGGGGCGCTCGTCGAATTTCCGGGCCAAGCTCCGGACACGACGCAAAAGCTGGTCCTGACGGCGCTGGGCGGCAGCGTCTCGACGCCTGCGGAGGGTATCACCGCCGAGGTGGTTGTCGTGAAGGATTTCGAAGAACTGCAGGCCCTCGGGCAGGCGAAGGTTGCCGGTCGCATTGTTGTTTTCGATCACGCCTACGACAAGAGAATGGCCGAGCAGGGTCACGGCGGCGAAGCCTACAGCGAAGCAGTGCTCTACCGCAGCGAGGCGCCGTCCGCGGCAGCGCGACTCGGCGCCGTCGCTGTCTTGATCCGCTCGGTTGGCGCGGCTGATTACCGTTTGCCACACACCGGTCAGACGCGTTACGCCGACGACGCTGCGAAAATCCCTGCAGGCGCGCTCGCGGCTGAGGACGCGGAGTTACTCGCGAATCTCGCACCGCAAGGGAAGCTGCGGATGCGCTTGGTCCTGACGCCGCAAACGCTGCCGGACGTCGAGAGCTTCAATGTCGTCGCCGATCTAAAAGGCAGCACCAATCCGGAGCAGGTCGTGATCGTGTCAGGGCATTTGGATTCATGGGATCTTGGGACAGGCGCGATCGACGATGCCGCTGGCGTTGCCGTCTCCATGGAAACGGTGAACCTGATTAAGAAGTTAAATCTGCGGCCGCGACGCACGATCCGCGTCATTGCTTGGATGAACGAAGAAAATGGCCTCCAAGGCGGACGCGGCTATGCGAAGGATCACAAGGCGGAGATGCCGAACCACTTCGCTGCCATCGAAACAGACGGCGGCGCGGGCCATCCGATCGGGATGAACATCAAGGCGAAACCGGAAGTGAAATCGTGGCTTGAGCCGGTTGCGAAGATATCGCGCACCTCAGGCGCGGGGCTGCTCGCGCTCGTCGAACACACCGGCGCCGACATCGGACCGATGGAGGAGTTCGCCGTTCCTACTTTTCACCCCATGCAGGACAGCCGCTTCTATTTTGAATATCATCACACTGCAGCTGACACTCTCGACAAGGTCGCGCCGCACGAATTGCAAGAGAATGCCGCAGTTGTGGCAACGACCGCTTACGGCCTCGCTAATCTAGAGCAGCCTCTCCCTCGCTAGACCCGCGCGACGTGTTACAGAATTGTACACTTCTGTTGTCATACAAGACGCAAATGTAAGCGATACACACCGCATTCCCACGCAAAGCCTGTCGGCACGGCCGTTGCTAAACCTAAATGCATGCTAACACTTTCCGCTTTTGTTCTCGCAGTCACGTCGGTCTTTGGCAGCGTTCTCTGGGCCTGCAAAGAAGACACGACGCGAGCGGCGTAGTCCGCAGATCTTTCATCATCGCTCCGCCAGCTGGCGAGACGCTGGCGTCGAGATGAGAGTCTGCCGGCATGCACAGTAAGCCCTCCGGTTTACTCACGCGTTTGTGCCGGTAGACTCTTGCTCCGATGGCGAACACTGAAGAGCAAATCAGAGACGTCCTTCGTGGCGTTAAGTATCCTGGATTCAGCCGCGACATCGTGTCCTTCGGACTCGTTAAGGAGGTCCGGATCAACGGCGATGCGGTGGTCGTGCAACTAGCGATCGCGACGAACGAGCCGGCTATTCCGCGTGCGATCAAGAGCGACGCTGAAGCTGCGCTGAACACCATCGGCCTCGCGCAGGCGAAGGTGTTGATCGACATCCAAGCACCGCCAGCCAGTGCCGGCGCAGCTGGAGTTGGCGCCACGAACATCGAAGGGACCAAGCACGTCATTGCTATCGCGAGCGGCAAGGGCGGTGTCGGCAAATCAACGGTGGCCGCGAATCTGGCGATCGCCCTGGATCGGACGGAGGCGCGCGTTGGTCTCTGCGACTGCGACATCTATGGGCCAAGCATTTCGCTCATGTTCGGCAACCGTGACCGGCCGACTGCGACAGAAGAGAACCGAATCATCCCGATCGAGCAGTACAACCTGAAGCTGATGTCGATGGGCTTCCTGCTCGACGATACTTCGCCTGCTGTTCTCCGCGGACCGATGGTGACGCGTTACACGCAACAATTCCTGCGGCAGGTCGAATGGGGCGAGCTCGACTACCTTGTGCTCGATCTGCCGCCTGGCACCGGCGACATCCAGTTGACGATTGTGCAGACGGTTGCGCTCGCCGGAGCAATTATCGTGACGACGCCGCAGGAAGTCGCACTCATCGACGCACGCAAAGCGTCGACGATGTTTGAGAAAGTAAACGTGCCGGTTCTCGGCTTGATCGAGAACATGAGCTATTTCATCTCGCCCGATTCCGGCAAGCGCTACGACATCTTCGGCAGTGGCGGTGGCGAGCGGGAAGCGAAGCGCCTGCGCGTCCCGCTGCTCGGGCAGATTCCCATCGACATTCCGACACGCGAATCCGGAGATCGCGGCATGCCGATCACAGCCGAAGCGGGCAACTCGCCCGTTGCGGCTGAGTTCATGCGCATCGCTCAGCATTTGCGCGATACGATCGGCTAGCGCAGACCGCCGGCGCGGCGGTTGAATAGGTACGCGCGATGCTAGTCTATTAACTTGCGGGGGCCGGATTTCGTTGACCGTCGTTCCGCCTTATGAAAACAGTGAGCGAGATGACTGCTGCGCAAGAACATCAGTCAGCCTTTGTGAAGAACTCCGTGCTCTACAAGGAGTTCCTCGCTGAGCGCGAAGAGATTTTGAAGCACAAGTGGATCGAGAGCGAGAAAGCCGGCACTGACATCGGCTTCGAGAAAGCGCTGCTCGACTGGATCATGAAACATCGATCGAACTGGCGCGACAAACGCGCAAAGGAGACGAAGAGCCAGACGCCGCAGCCTGCCTGATTTTTCGTCGCGCCCTTTAACGCGATCCCGCGAGGTCGCCAAGGAACGCATGTCTGAATCGCTTAACATTTTACCTGCATCACCGCGCCATGATGTGCTTATCATGGACTCGGACGCGATCGCGCGAGCGCTTCGCCGGATTGCACACGAGATCGTCGAGCGCAATCCCGATCTTGCAGCGTTGGTCCTCGCCGGGATTCCGTCGCGCGGTGTGGAGGTTGCGCGACGAATCGCGGAGTTCATCCGTTCGATGACCGGCAGCAGTGTTGATACCGGTGTCATCGACGTCTCGATGCATCGCGACGATGTTGGACAACGGGTTGATCTGCCGATTGTGCGCGCATCTCAACTGCCGCCGGGCCTCGAACATCGCACCGTCGTTATTGTCGATGATGTTCTTTACACCGGCCGCACGATTCGCGCGGCGATGGATTCGATCGGCTCGTTTGGCCGGCCCGCGCGCATCCAGCTCGCTACGCTGATTGACCGCGGTCATCGGGAGTTGCCGATCCGCGCGGATTACGTCGGGAAGAATCTTCCGACAGCGCCGAGTGAGCGCGTACGCTTGCGGTTAGCTGATCTCGATGGCGAACCTGACGCGGTCTGGCTCGTGAAAGGGCAGGCATCGTGAGCAACGAAATCCGCTGGCGGCGCAAGGACCTGCTCGGAATTCGCGAGCTGTCCGCGGAGGAGATCACGTTCCTGCTCGATAGCGCTGACGCTTTCAAGCAGGTCGGCACGCGCGACGTGAAGAAGGTGCCGGCATTGCGCGGCAAGACACTCGTAAATTTCTTCGTCGAACCAAGCACACGCACGCGTACGTCGTTCGAGCTCGCGGCGATACGCCTCAGCGCGGACGTGATTAACATCTCGGCCAGCACCTCGAGTCTCACGAAAGGCGAGACCCTTAAGGACACGGCGAAGATTCTCGAAGCGAACCACGCCGACATCATCGTGCTTCGTCACAGCTCGGCTGGCGCAGCCCAATTCCTCGCGGAGCGAGTCTCCGCGAGCATCGTGAACGCCGGCGACGGCGCGCATGAACATCCGACGCAGGCGCTACTCGATCTCTACACCATTCGTGAAAAGAAGAAGCGGATCGCGGGTCTGCACGTCGCGATCATCGGGGACATTCTTTTTAGCCGGGTCGCGCGCTCGAACATCTTCGGGCTGCTGAAGCTGGGCGCGCGCGTCACACTGGTGGGCCCCACGACGCTGGTGCCACGCGAATTTGAAAAGCTCGGCGTCGCCATCTCCGATGATATCGACTCGGTTCTCCGTACGGCTGATGTCGTGAATCTGCTGCGCATTCAACACGAGCGGCAGCGGCGTGAATATTTCCCTGGGCTTGGCGAATACATCCGGTTGTTTGGCCTTACGAAAGCTCGCGCGAAACTCCTGAAACCCGATTGCCTGATCATGCATCCGGGTCCGATCAATCGCGGCGTCGAAATTGACAGCGATCTCGCCGATGGCGTGCAGAGCGTCATCTTGGATCAGGTCACCAACGGTCTCGCCGTCCGGATGGCTGTCCTTTACCTCTGCGGCGGAATCTCTGCCCGATGAACCTGATCATCCGTCACGGCCGCGTCATCGATCCCGCGAATAGGCGCGATGAAGTCGCGGACCTGTTTATCACCGATGGAAAAATCGCAAGTGCTGCGGCCGACGGCGCTGAAGTGATCGACGCGTGCGGCCTCGTGGTGGCGCCGGGATTGATCGATATCCACGTGCATCTGCGCGAGCCGGGGTTCACCTGGAAAGAAACGATCGCGTCCGGAGCGCGCGCTGCTGCCGCGGGCGGTTTCACGACGATCGTGGCGATGCCGAATACGTCTCCGGCCGCGGATAGCGCGAGCACGATCACCTTGATCAAGGATCAGGCCGCGGCGAGCGCGTGCGTCCGCGTCCTCCCTACGGGCGCGATTTCGAAAAGTCTCGCAGGTGAAGGGCTGGCGCCGATTGGCTCGCTTGCGCAGGCCGGCGCGGTGGCGATCACCGACGACGGTCATTGCATTCAGAACAACGAATTGATGCGCCGCGCGGTGGAATACGCGCGCATGGTCGGTGTGCCGGTGCTGGATCACTGCCAGGATTACAACCTCGTCGGAAAAGGCGTCGTGCATGAAGGCTACTGGAGCACGTTGCTTGGTTTGCCCGGTTGGCCGGCGGCAGGCGAAGAGGTCATCGTCGCTCGGAACATACTGCTCGCGGAGCTTTGCGACCATCGCGTCCACTGCCAGCACATCAGCGCCGCAGGGAGCGTGCGGCTGCTGCGAGAAGCACGCGCTCGCGGCGTGAAGATCAGCGGTGAAGTCTGTCCGCATCACATCGCGCTGACCGACGAGGCGGTTCAACAATTCGACACGAACTACAAAATGAATCCGCCGCTGCGGACGGCGACTGACATCGCAGCGCTACTCGAGGGCATCGCAGACGGCACGCTCGACATTCTCGGCAGCGACCATGCGCCGCATGCGCGGTTTGAGAAGGAGGTGGAATTCGACGCGGCGCCCTTTGGCATTGTGGGATTGGAGACGGAGCTCGGTCTCTTCATCAACATCCTCGTTCACAAAACAGGAACGATCGATCTCCGGCGACTGATCGAGCTGTTCACCGTGCGGCCAGCAGAGTTGCTGAACCTGAATGCTGGGACGCTGACAGTCGGGGCGCCCGCAGACGTGACGATCATCGATCCGACGTTGGAGTGGACTGTTGATGCGAACGCGTTCGAGAGCGCGTCGTGTAACACGCCGTTCGGCGGATGGCAGCTCAAAGGGCGCGCCGTTCGCACCATCGTCGGCGGCCGAAGTGTCTGGAACTTGTAGCCGCGGCCTTGTGCGAGACGCCGACGCGCTCGGCTTACGTCAATTCGCGTAGCCGCCGGAGATATAACGTTCGAGCTGATCGAGCGTCGCGCTTTGGACCGAGATGACGTGTTTTACGAGATCGCCGATCGAGATGACGCCGCAGATTGCGCCATCCTTCACGACTGGCAGATGGCGGACTCGTTTTTCAGTCATGAAACGCAGACAATGGTCAACGCTCTCTTTCGGCTCCACGGTTGTCAGTTCAGTCGACATGATCTCGTGCACGAGCGTCTCGCGAGAACGCTTGCCGCGGAGCATCACTTTCCGCGTGTAATCGCGCTCCGAAATGATGCCGACGAGTCTACCGTCCTGCACGACGAGCAGCGCGCCGACGTTCTTGTCTGCCATCTTCGCAATCGCGTCGTAGACGGTGGCTTCCGGCGCGACGGACCAGACATCGTGTCGCTTGTGATGGAGAATCGATTCGATCGAGCCGGTAACGTCCATAAGAAGAACGGAGGCCGGAGCCCCGCGAAAAACGAAACTATGAAGTGCCGGCGGCGCCGGCAAGACTTCTCTCCGGGCGATGCGGAACTATCTTCCGGTCCGGCCAGCAGAGAGCGCGAAGTTGAACTCACATTGTTGCGCCGGCAGGTGCGAAGCGGACGATGCGAGCGACAACCGCAGTGCGCGGAGCATGCGAATGCCGCGCTCGAGGCGATCGGGTCGCGTGGAATATGGAACAGGCAAGAGGGTGCTGCGTCGATGCCGGGTGGAATATGTTTTCATAACTGCAGCTTGCAGGGACGGATAGGACACACACTGTCATAGCCTCAAACTTTTCTGATAAATTTTTACTGCCGCCTTAATGAAAGAGCATCAATCCTCGCGCCCACCGCTCGAACGGATGATGTCGATTCATGCGCGGTTGAAAGCCGGCCGGTTCCCGAACTGCCGGAAGATCGCGGAGGAGCTCGAGGTCTCGTCGAAGACGATTCAGCGCGACATCGACTTCATGCGGTATCGGCTCGCGCTGCCGATTGAATACAACCCGCTGCGCTTCGGGTTCTATTACTCGGAGGCGGTGACGAGTTTTCCCACGATTGATGTCTCGGAAGGTGAGATCGCGGCGTTGTTCGTCGCACAGAAGGCGCTGGCGCAGTATCACGGCACACCATTCGAGCGCCCGCTGAAATCGGCGTTCCGCAAAATCACCGATGGGCTGAAGGACCGCGTCTCGTTTTCGTGGAGCGAAATGGAGGATGCAATTTCATTCCGCAGCATGGGCGCGAGCGTCGCCGGCCTGGAGTTGTTCGAGATCGTCAGCCAAGCCGTTGTGCGTTCCGTCGAGCTGACGTTTGACTATCGCAAGCTCGAGAGCAGCCGCTTCGAACGTCGCTCAGTCCGGCCGTTCCATATCGCTTCGCTGGAGAACCAATGGTACTTGTTCGCAGAAGACTTGGCGCGCCGGCAGCTGCGCACCTGTGCGCTGCCGCGAATGCGTAACCCCCAGGCGACATCGACACGGTTTCGCCGGCCAGCCGACTTCTCAATCAGTAAAGTTTTGCGCGGTAGTTTTGGCGTCTTTGCCGGCGGCAGGAAGCATCGCGTGCGTCTCGAGTTCGATGCGTTTGCGGGGCGGCTCGTGGGTGAACGGACCTGGCACGAATCACAGCGGCTACGCACAAAGGCCGACGGGTCGGTCTTGCTGGAACTGGAGCTCGGCGGCCTGGAGGAGATTGAGCGATGGGTGCTGAGCTGGGGGAGTCACGTGCGTGTGCTGGAGCCGAAGGCGCTTGTCAGCAAAGTCGCAGCAGAAGCTCAGTCGATCTCGCGACTGTACGAATAGCAGAGCAGCCGAATCGCTGGAGCGAGGTTAGCGCTGCGCGAACTTCGCGTCGATCAACTCGTGCACTTTCGCGACGAGCACTGGCTGATCGAGGCGAGCAACGGCTTCGTTTAAGAAGCCCTTAACTAGTAGCTGCCGTGCGGCATGAGCAGGAATGCCCCGTGCCAGCAGGTAGAACATTTCGTCCTCGTTCAGCTGACCTGACGTCGCACCGTGGCTGCACTTCACATTGTCGGCCATGATCTCGAGGCCGGGCATCGAGTTCGCCTCGGATTCGTCGCTGAGCAGGATATTACGCACCGTCTGATAAGCGTCCGTGAAATGCGCTTTCGGTTCGACACGGATCAAACCTCCGAACGTCGCCCGAGCCCGGCCGCTCAGCGAGTTCTTGTAGAGAAGATCGCTCGTCGTGTGCGGCGATTCGTGATTCTGGAGCGTGCGAGCGTCGAATTCCTGTTGGCCGTCACCAACAGAAACAGCCAGCAGATCGCTGCGAGCGCCTTCCCCCGTTACCCGGCTGAAGCTTTCGAACCGCGAATACGCGGCGCCGAGATTCACGTTCAAACTCATGGCCGACGCATCGCGCGCTGCGGTGGTGTCGTTCACCTGGATAGCGAGAACCTTGTCGCCCCAGTTCTGCGCACAGACATAGGTGATCTTTGCGCCACGGCCCGCCAGAAGATCGTTTACGCCGCAGGCGAAGCCGCGACGTTCCGGATGCGCCGACCCGAAATGCTCGATGACGGTCACCTTGGAGAGTTCTTCCGCGACGAGCAGCGTGTGCGGAAACACCGAAGCGTTTTCGTCGTGCAGCCAGTGGAAAATCTCGATCGGCAGAGGAACTTCGACGCCTCGCGGGACGTAGATGAACGTCCCGGAACTCGCGAGAGCTTCGTGCAGCGCAGCGAACTTAGCAGAGCCTAAGGTCGCAGATTGCGACATGAAATGCTTCCGCACGAGCTCCTCATGCTCGATCAGTGCGCGCTCGAGCGGTTGAACGATCACGCCCAGCTGGCGAAGGCGCTCATCGAGCGGATCGCGCCGGAGCAACTGTTCGTCGGCGAAAATTAGGCGTGCGGCGACTTCGGCGAGACCAACCGAACGCTCTAGGACCTCCAGGCGTTCCTCCTCCGTCAGCGGCTCACCGAGATGGTAAGGCGCGAGATCCAGCGCCGCGACATTTGAGAAACGCCATGCCTGGTCTTTGCGCGCCGGCATTGGAATCGACTCGAAGCGCGCCCATGCTTCCTGTTGCCTTTCGCGGAACCATTCGGGCAGATCGCCGCCGCGGCCGTCAGGGATACCAGCGAGAACCGCGGGCGCGGGCAGCTGCTGCGCGGGTGCGATTTCCATCACTTCGTCAAGAACTGCGGTGTCGGTGCTCATGGCCGGATGCTGAGACGAAAACGGCGGTCGGAGAGACCGCCGTGCTCGCTCTTCTCTGGGGCGGAAACTAGCCGACCGAGCCTTCCATCTCAAGCTCGATCAGGCGCTTGAGTTCGACGCTGTATTCCATCGGGAATTGGCGCACCAGATCGTTCACGAATCCGTTGACGCTCAAGCTCATCGCCTGCGCTTCGGACATTCCGCGCTGTTGCATGTAGAAGATCTGCTCGGCGCTAACTTGCGAGACGCTTGCTTCATGTTGAACAGCGTTGCCGGTGCCGCGAACCGTGATCGCAGGGTAGGTGTCGGTGCGACTGTTGGCGTTGATGAGGAGCGCGTCGCACTCGGTGTTGTTCTTGCAGTTCTTCAGGTGCCTCGGCACGTGGACAAGGCCGCGGTAGGTCGCGCGGCCGGTGCCGATGCTGATGCTTTTCGAGATGATGTTGCTGGTCGTCTCGTCGGCTGCGTGGACCATCTTTGCACCGGTGTCCTGATGCTGGCCGTTGCTCGCGAGCGCGAT
>JBHENE010000138.1:0-14604 GCA_046262215.1 Chthoniobacterales bacterium
CCCGTCGCATACGCGAGCATCTTCCCGCCCGCCGCTCGCGGGATGGAGCCTTTCGTCGCCGCGATCGTGACTAACGCGCACGGCGTCCTCGAGCGCCGCGCCTCCAGCAATTCTTCAAGTAGCTGATCAACCATCGCGCACCACGCTGCCTTCGATCTGCCCGTGCGGCTCGTCGGTTGGGACGAAGATTTCGTTCTGATTCTCGAGGTCGAACGGCTTCAGGTTCACCAGCAGGTAGTGCTTGTTCGGCATCTTGAGATCGATCCGCGAAATGTCACCGCAGCACTCGAGCGCTGCGGTTCCCATCTCGAACACGCTCGCCTGCGCTGACGGGCTGTATCTCGTCGCGAAAACATCGAGCATCGCTGCGATGATCTTGTCGTTCGCGATGTCGTAGTTCGCCGGCGCTGACGACCACGTCCAGGTGGCATCGCACGACGTCGCGAGGATGCGATCGTCGGTTTCGGGAAGCGTTGTGTATTCGTCCTTCGGATAACCTTCCCAGCCGGAGCCGGTTGACTTCAGGATCACGAAATCGCGCACGCCGGAATGAATTGTCTGCGCGGCACGCGACGAGACGACGCGCGTCCACATCTTGGCGTGACCGCCCGCCGCGAAGGCATGCGGGTGCGGCTTTCCGTTTACCTGCAGACGTTGCCAATTCTTCACCGATATTTCGACGCTGATGCTCTCCACCTGCGAATAGCGGCGGAGGAAATGCTGCGTCACGGCGACGGCGAATGGTTCCAGCTGCTCGCCGAGATGTTCCTTCGCCAACACATTGATCGTGTTCTTGATCGTGTCGGTCGCGACCACTTTGCTGTTATCGCCGCGTGTGTAAGCAGCGCCGAAATCGCCTTCCAGGAGCGTCGTCACATCGATCTCTCGTAGCGTGTGCGTCTCCCCTTTCCGGAGAATCTTCATGACGCGGACACGCGCTTTGCCGTAACGATTGCTGAGGAGCTTCATGACTGAATGGCGCGTGATTACTAAAGGAACGAATCAGATCCGGCGATGCTAAAGCTGTCGCACTTGAGTACGATGTCGGTGGAGGAGTTCACGCGCGTCGTCGGTCCAGTGTTCGATCATTCGCCCTGGATCGCAGAGCGCACGTGGTCGACCCGTCCGTGGACGAGTCTCGAACAACTGCACGCGGAACTGTCCGGCATCATCCAGAGCGCGAGACAAGAGGAGCAGTTGGCGTTGATTCGCGCACATCCAGATCTGGTCGGACGTGCCGTCTTAACGACTGAATCGCGCGGCGAACAAGCCGCGGCGAAGTTAGCCGACCTGACGCCCGACGAGATCAACGCTTTCGAAGCTTTCAACGCGACCTATCGCGAGCGGTTTGGATTTCCGTTCGTGATCTGTGCGCGGTTAAACAAGAAAGAGGCGATCCTGCGCGCTTTTCCCGAGCGACTCGCGCACTCGCGCGAGAAAGAGATCGCGACAGCGCTCACGGAAATCGGCAAGATCGCGAAGTTGCGCCTGCGCGACATCGTCAAATGAGCAGCCTCTCCACTCACGTCCTCGACACGTCGCGCGGTCAGCCCGCCGCGGGCATGAGAATCGACCTGTGGTCGCGCGATCGATCGATCTTGCTGCAGACCGTCACGACGAATCGCGACGGCCGAACCGATGAGCCGCTGCTGACGGGAGATGCGATAATCGCCGGAACATACGAGCTTGTATTCCACGTCGGCGATTATTTCGGCGACCGCTCCTTCCTCGATCAGGTGCCGGTGCGTTTCACGATTTCGGACGCCGGCGCGAAGTATCACGTCCCTTTGCTCGTCACGCCCTGGGCGTATAGCACGTATCGCGGGAGCTAGGAATGCCTCACGCAAAGGACGCGAAGGAACGCAAACGTGACGGAGAATGATATCGCGAAGCACACCGTCGATGCGGCGATGAAGGTGCACACCGCTCTTGGACCCAGGCTGTTGGAGACAGTTTACGAGTGGTTCTCGCTCACGAACTACGAAAGCGCGGGCTAACTGTCCAGCGGCAGTGGCCGATCGCGGTTCATTACGACGGCCTCACCTTCGAAGAGGGTTTTCGTGCAGACCTCGTGGTGGAAGAACTGGTGATCGTGGAGCTAAAGTCGGTGCTGGCACTCGCGCCCGTCTATACTAAGCAACTCCTTACACAATTGCGCCTCGCGGAGTTGAAGCTTGGGTTGTTGATCAACTTCGGAGAGGAGCATCTCAAAAATGGTTTGAAACGTGTCGCCAATGGTCTTGCCGAGCCAGGCCAGGAAATTAGCTTCTGACTCCTCCCCCTTTGTGACCTCTGCGACCTTTGCGTGAGGCCTACCTGATTAAGGAGCAAGTCATCACCCGTCCATGAGTTCACCTGACGCCGTAATTACCGCACCCGCGGGTCTGGTCGACCTCGCGTCCGCACGACTAGGCGGCAAAGCACTGATCGCGAACGATGAGTTTTTCGCGGAGAAGGAGAATCTCCTGAAACCCGGACGCGGCGTTTTCATTCCGGACAAGTACACCGACCGGGGCAAATGGATGGACGGCTGGGAAAGCCGCCGGCGGCGCACACCGGGTCACGACTGGTGCGTCGTGCAACTCGGACTGCGCGGCATCATCAAACAGGTCGACATCGATACAGACCACTTCCTCGGCAATCACCCGCCGTTTGCGTCACTCGAAGCGTTGGACCTAACGAGCGACATCCCGAGGGACCTCTCTGCCGTGGAAGCGCTCGCGTGGTCGCAAATTCTCGAACGCTCGCCACTGAATCCGGGGTCACAGAACCCCTTCGACGTGCAAATCCAGCAGCCTTGGACACACGTAAAGTTGAACATCATCCCGGATGGCGGCGTCGCGCGCTTCCGGGTCTACGGCATCGTCGTTCCCGACTGGAGCAAGCTCAAGGCGGGCGAAGTGATCGATCTCGCCGCGGTCGAGAACGGCGGGGTTCCGCTCGCCTGCAGCGACATGTTTTTCAGCTCGATGAACAACCTCATCATGCCAGGTCGCGCGGAGAACATGGGCGACGGCTGGGAGACGAAGCGTCGGCGCGGACCGGGATATGACTGGCTCGTGCTGAAGCTCGGACGGCCAGGTGCGATGCGAAAAATCGAAGTCGATACAAACCACTTCAAAGGCAACTACCCCGATACTTGCTCGATCGAAGGATGCGTGGCGCCTGACGCTTCCGTCGAACAGCTCACGGGCTCCGCGACCACTTGGAGAGAGCTTCTTCCAAAGACGAAATTGCAAGCTGACACGCGGCACTTCTTCGAGCGCGAGCTCCGGTCCGTCGGTAAATGCACGCACGTCCGGCTGAACATCTATCCCGACGGCGGCGTCAGCCGGTTGCGCGTCTGGGGAACGCCTCGGCTAGCGGCGAGCCGATGAGTGATTTCGATCTGCTCCTGCGCGGCGAGCAAGACATCGGAATCAGCAACGGAAAGTTCGTGGCGTTCGGTCCGAGCCTAGCAGGTTCGGCGAGCCTGGAGATCGATGCGCATGCGCTCACCGTGTTCCCAGGGGTCATCGACGCACACGTTCACTTCAATGAGCCGGGCCGGACGGATTGGGAGGGCTTCGAAACGGGTTCACGCGCAGCCGCGGCTGGCGGGACGACGACGGTGTTCGACATGCCGCTGAACGCGCATCCGCCGACGACCGATCGCGAGAGCTTCGAGCTGAAACGCGCTGCTGCCCTGGCGAGCTCGCACGTCGACTTCGGCCTTTGGGGCGGGCTGGTCCCCGGCAACGTTTCGGAACTCGAAGCTCTGCGCGATTGCGGGGTCGTCGGCTTGAAAGCATTCATGTGCAACAGCGGCATCGGCGACTTCGCAGCCGTTGATCGCAACACTCTGCGCATGGGAATGAAACGCGCCGCGACACTCGATTTACTCGTCGCAGTGCACGCGGAGTCAGAGGAGATGACACGGGAACGAACTGGAGCGGCCCGCGCCGCCGGAAAAAGCGGAATTCGTGATTACCTCGACTCCCGACCTGTCGCTGCCGAGCTCGACGCGATCCGCGCGGCCATCGAGGTCGCCGCGGAAACCGGCTGCCGGCTCCACATCGTTCATGTGAGCTGCGGAAGCGGTGTAGCGCTGATCGCCGAAGCGCGCGCGCGAGGCATCGACGTTACGTGCGAAACTTGTCCGCACTATCTGGTGCTCACGGATGATCACCTCGAGCAGCTTGGCGCGGTCGCGAAATGCGCGCCGCCGCTCCGTTCACTTGTGGATCAACAGGAGCTCCGCGCGCGCTTACGCGACGTTGACATGGTCGGCTCCGATCACTCGCCCTCTCCGCCCGAGATGAAGGCGTGCGAAAATTTCTTTGATGTATGGGGCGGGATTTCCGGTTGTCAGCATCTGCTGCCGCTGCTGATCGACGCGGGGATCGCGCCAGCTGAAATTCAACGGCTAACGAGTGCAGACGTCGCCAAGCGATTCGGCATCGGCAGCAAAGGGGCGCTCGCAGTCGGACAGCATGCGGACTTCACGCTCGTCGATCTCGCGGCGGAAGACGTCGTCGCTCCTGAGTCGCTCCACTATCGCCACAAACAGAGCCCGTATGTTGGACGAATGCTGCGCGGGGTCGTGCGCCAGACTTTCTTGCGCGGACAGATGATCTTCGACAATGGTAGGTTCGCCGACCGGCCGCTCGGCAGATTCGTGCGGCCGCATACCGAAACGTTTTGAAATCGCCGACCAGTTTAGAGCCTGCCGAGGTAGAGAAGATCAGCGCGGACTTGATCGCTGCGAACGCGGCTTTCCTGAGCAGATATCCCGGCGAATCGGAACGTCGGCAGGCGGTCCACTCCGTCTACGGCGGCGGGCATCTTTTCAAAGCGGACACAGCGCAGCGTCTTGGCAAAGTCGCCTTGCGATCGCTGGAAGAATACGCGCCCGATGCGGCGAGCCTCGCGAAAGTGCTCGGCACGGGCGCCAACGTGGAGCTCTCCGAGAAGGTCTACGACTGCGTGGTGGAGAAGTTGCGTCGCGAACCTGTCGAGGATTTCCGTCTCGATTTTGAGGATGGCTACGGCAACCGACCTGATGAGGAGGAAGATCAACACGCCGCGTCGAGCGCGGCGGAGGTCGCGCGCGGCATGGCTACGAAATCGCTTCCTCCATTCATCGGCATCCGGGTCAAACCGCTTAACGAAGACCTGCGCGCACGCAGCATCCGCACACTCGACATCTTCGTCACGACCCTGGTCGCGGAAAGTGGCGGCCGGTTACCGGAAAACTTCGTCGTCACCGTGCCGAAGGTGCAGCTGGCGGAGCAGGTCACAGCCGCGGTCCGCGTCTTTGAGCTGCTCGAGCAGCGGAACGGCCTAACGAGCGGTGCGCTAAAGCTCGAGCCGATGATCGAGACGCCGCAGGCGATCATCAATCAACACGGGACCAGCTCGATTGCGTCATTCATCGAGGCCGCGGAAGGGCGCTGCCGCAGCATTCACTTCGGTGTTTATGATTACACGGCGTCGTGCGGCATCACGGCGGGGTATCAGGCGATGGGCCACCCGACGTGCGATTTCGTGCGCCAGGTGATGCTCGTCTCGACGGCCGGCACGGGGGTTCATCTGTCGGATGGCGCCACGAACATCCTGCCTGTGGGACCGCATCGCACCAGTGAGGGCAAACCGCTGACGCCGGAGCAGCTGGAGCGAAATCGCGCCGCAGTGCACGGCGCGTGGCAGCTCGGGTTCAACGACAACATGCATTCGTTGCGCAACGGTTTCTACCAGGGCTGGGACCTGCATCCCGCGCAATTCGTGACGCGGTATGCGGCCGTGTATTCCTTCTTTCTCGCCAGCCTGCCGAGCGCTTCCGGGCGGCTCAAATCCTTCGTCGAAAAGGCGGCGCTCGCGTCGTTGTTCGGCGATGTCTTCGATGACGCGGCGACCGGTCAGGGCTTGTTGAACTTTTTCCTGCGCGGCATTGCGTGCGGCGCGATCACAGAAGAGGAAGCGCTCGCGACCGGCCTCTCGATCGAAGAGATTCGCTCGCGTTCGTTCCTGAAGATTCTGCAAAGCCGGCGCCGCTAGATGAGCAGCGCCCTCGAGTTTCGGCTGAACGGCAAGCCGGTTGGCGTCGACCCCATTGTTTCGCCAAATACGACGCTACTCGAATGGCTCCGCTCCAGCGGGCTCACAGGAACGAAGGAGGGCTGCGCGGAAGGCGATTGCGGGGCGTGTTCGGTGGCGATCGTCGATCGCGATGCTCGTGGTAAAAACTGCTATCGCGCAATCAACAGCTGCCTTGTTCCGCTGCCGCTGATGGCGGGGCGCGATGTCGTCACGGTCGAACGTGTCGGCTGCACGGCGCAGCACCCGGTGCAGCAGGCGATGGTGCAAAACTTCGGCTCGCAATGCGGCTACTGCACGCCGGGTTTCGTCATGTCGATGTTCGAAGGTTACTACCGCAAGGACTTGAAGACCGCGGCCCAGATCGATGAGCAACTGTGCGGGAATCTCTGTCGTTGCACCGGTTATCGGCCGATTCGCGATGCCGCGGTGGACGCATTCGCGCAGCGAAACGGCGCGGACGAATTCGATGCGCTGCTGAAAGGCGCGAAGGCGAAGCTGAAAGCGGTGCGTTACGCGTCCGGCGGCGAGCTCTTCGTGCGACCGAACTCTCTCGAGCGACTCTTTCGCGCGATGGCTGATCACCCCGACGCACGGCTGATCGCGGGCGCAACGGAGCTCGGCCTCGACATCACCAAGAAGTTCCATCGCTTCCCGACGCTGATCTCAGTCGAGGCAGTTCCGGAACTCGCCGCCGTCACCTGCACGCAATCGAAATGGCATGTCGGCGCGGCGACAACGTTGACGCGCCTCGACGACACACTCGGCGACGAATACCCGGAGCTGCGCGAGATGCTCCTCGTTTTCGGTTCGCGGCAGATCCGCAACCGCGCGACGCTCGGCGGCAATCTCGTCACGGCGTCGCCGATCGGCGACTCCGCGCCGGTGTTGCTCGCACGCGACGCACGGGTCGTGCTCGCATCAGGCAGTGGCGAACGAACGCTGCCGCTCGATGAGTTCTTCGTCTCGTACCGCAAGACTGCTCTGCAATCGGGAGAGATCCTAAAGACTGTGCTCGTGCCGCGACTTGGTCCGGGTGTGAAGTCGCATCGCAAATTCTACAAAGTCTCGAAGCGGCGCGAGATGGATATCAGCGCGGTCGCCGCTGCCTTCGCGGTCGAGCTAGACGGTAGGGACGTAATCACCTCCGCTCGGCTCGCGTACGGCGGTGTCGCTGCGATGCCGGCGCGAGCACGCGCAATCGAGGCGGCGCTAATCGGCAGACAATGGAGCATGCAAACATGCGAAGACGTTCTGCCTGTTCTGGCGGACGAGTTCACGCCGATCTCTGATGTCCGTGGCAGCGCCAGCTACCGCCGCGGTTTGATCCAGGCATTGCTGCGGAAGTTCTTCGCGGACGAGCAATCAAAGCCGGTCGACGCGAAGCTCAAGCGCTTCCTCCCGCAGCCCGATGCGGCGATTTCTCACGAGAGCGCGCACAAACACGTCACCGGTGAAGCGGTCTACGTCGACGACCACGCACAACGCGAACAGATGCTGGAAGTGTGGCCAGTTTGTTCACGACATGCGCATGCGAAAATCCTCCGGCGCGATGCATCGGCGGCTCGAGCCATGTCGGGCGTCCATGCTGTCTTACTTGCGGAAGATGTGCCGGGCTTAAACGACGTCGGTGCCGTTCGCCACGATGAGATTCTGCTCGCGGACGACGAGGCGTTCTATCACGGGCAAGTCATCGCCGCGGTCGTCGGTGAGACCGAGGAGATCTGTCGCGCAGCGGCGGAGAAGATCGCGATCGAATACGAGTCATTGCCGCCGATCTTCACGATCGAAGAAGCGATCGAGGCAAACAGCTTTCACTCCGAGCCGAACTACATCCGCCGCGGCGATGTCACCGCCGCGCTCGCTGACGCGCCGATGACGTTCGACGGCGAGTTTTCCTTCGGCGGCCAGGATCATTTCTATCTCGAGTCGAACGCCGCGTGGGCGGAAGCGGGTGAGGACGGAACCGTCTTCATTAGCTCGTCGACGCAGCATCCATCCGAGGTGCAGCACATCGTCGCGCACGTGTTGAAGCTGCCGATGCACAGCGTGGTGGTGGAATGTCCGCGCATGGGCGGCGGCTTCGGCGGCAAGGAAACGCAGGCTGCTGGGGTGGCCGCGATCGCTGCGCTGGCTGCGACGAAGACGAAACGAAAAGTGCGTTTCCGCTACAACCGCGATCAGGACATGATGATCACCGGCAAACGGCATCCATTTCTCGGCCGTTTCCGCGTCGGCTTCGATGCCGACGGACTTCTGCGCGCGGCGAAGATTGACCTCTACTCGAATGGCGGTTGGTCGTTAGACCTTTCTCGCGCGGTGACTGATCGCGCCGTCTTCCATCTCGATAACGCCTACTACATTCCGCACGTCGAATTCAGCGGCAGCGTTGTGAAGACGAACCTCGCGTCGAACACAGCGTTCCGCGGATTCGGCGGACCGCAAGGCATGCTGGTGATCGAGGAGATTCTCGACCGCATCGCGCGCGCGACGCGATTGCCGCCGGAAGTCGTGAGGCAACGGAATCTTTACCGCGGCCGCGGCGAGACAAACACAACCCACTACGGACAGGAGATCGAAGACAATCGCATCCAGCGCGTCTGGCGCGAGTTGATCGACGCGAGCGACTTCGCTTCGCGGCGCGAGCAGTTACGCGAGTGGAACGCGCAGCATCCATACCGGAAGCGCGGCCTCGCGATCACGCTCGTCAAATTCGGCATTTCATTCACGACAACGCACCTGAACCAGGCTGGCGCGCTCGTCTTGCTCTACCAGGACGGCACCGCTCAGGTGAACCACGGTGGCACGGAGATGGGTCAGGGCGTTTACACAAACATCGCGCTCATCGCTGCGCGCGAGCTCGGCCTCACTCCGGATCGCGTGCGCGTGATGGCGACGCGGACCGACAAAGTGCCGAACACATCCGCGACCGCCGCATCGTGCGGCACGGACTTGAACGGCGCTGGCGTGAAGGATGCCTGCGACACGTTGCGCGCCCGATTGCTGCCGTTCGCGGCTGCGATGCTGGGCGACAAACATGGGTGCCATGTGGCCGCTGACGAAGTCGTGCTGCTCGCGAATTTCGTCTTCAAACAAGACGTGCCCGACGTGCAGATCCCGATCGCCGAGCTGCTCCAGCGCGCTTACTTCGAGCGGACAAGCCTGAGCGCGACCGGTTTCTACAAGACGCCTGACATCAACTACGATCGAGAAGCTGGGCACGGAAGACCGTTCCACTATTTCGCTGTCGGCGCGGCGGTCAGCGAGGTGGAGGTCGACGGATTTACCGGCATGCACCGCATCCAGCGCGTCGACATTCTGCATGACGTGGGCGACGCGATAAACGTCGGCATCACGCGGGGGCAGATCGAAGGCGGCTTCGTGCAAGGGGCCGGCTGGCTCACTTGCGAAGAGCTGGTGTGGGATTCTGAAGGCCGGCTCCTGACGCACTCGCCGGACACCTACAAAATCCCGGCGATCGGTGACACGCCGGATGTTTTCAACGTCTCGTTCCTGTCCGACGCGACGCAGTCGAATGTGATCCACGGAAGCAAGGCGGTTGGCGAACCGCCTCTGATGCTCGCGATCTCTGTGCGGGAAGCGATCCGCGACGCGGTGGCGGCGTTTGGCGAAAGGGGCGGCCAGGTTTCACTCGCGTCGCCCGCGACGCCGGAGGCGATCTTCAATGCAATCACCGGCCGCACGAGCAAGCCGCGTTCGCGTAAATCAACGCCTGAGCACGCAATGGCGGAGCAGGTCCTGAAATGAAACCTCACGCAAAGGTCGCCAAGGATTTTCTGTCTTACTTCGCGACCTTTGCGACCTTTGCGTGAGGCTCTTCCGATGAGACAGCTCGAACATAAACTCAGCGTCGCGCGCGGCGAGACGTCGGCCGAGTTGCTCTTTGCGAACGCGCAGCTCGTCAACGTTTTCAGCGGCGAGATTTATCCGGCTGACGTGGCGGTTGATGATGGCCGGATCGTCGGAATCGGGGACTACGAGGCGCGCGAAATTGTCGACCTCGAGGGTGCTTATCTCGCGCCGGGTTTAATCGACGGGCACTTCCACGTCGAGAGCACGATGGTCACGGTGCCGGAGTTCGCGCGCGCCGTCGTTCCGCATGGCACGAGCGCGATGGTGATCGATCCGCACGAGTTCACAAATGTGCTCGGCAAGGACGGCATCCGCTACGTGCTTGAGGCGAGCAGAGGCGTGCCAATCGACTTTTTTATTATGCTGCCGTCGTGTATTCCCGCAACGCACCTGGAGACGAGCGGCGCGCGGCTGCATGCTGCGGATCTCGCCGAGATGATCAACGACGAACGCGTGGCCGGCGTCGCGGAGTTAATGAATTATCCGGGTGTTTTTCTCGGGTTCGCGAGCGAGCTCGATAAGATCCGCGCGGGCAAAGGGAAACCAATCGACGGTCATGCCCCGGGATTGCGAGGGAGAAACTTGAACGCGTACGCACTCGCCGGCGTACGGTCCGACCACGAAAGCACCGAGCTCGATGAAGCCCGCGAGAAGCTCCGGCTCGGCATGCATCTGCTGGTGCGCGAAGGCAGCACGGAGCGAAATCTCGAGCACGTCATTCCTCTCGTGACGCCGCAGAACGCCTCGAACTGCTCGTTCGCGACGGACGACAAGCTCCCCGGCGATCTCCTCGCCGAAGGGCACATCGATCATTCGATCCGCAAAGCGATCTCGTTAGGCGTGCCGCCGGTCACCGCGATTCAGATGGGCAGCATCAACACCGCCCGGCATTATCGACTACGAAATCACGGCGCGATCGCGCCGCGTTATTGGGCCGACTTCATCGTGCTCGATGATCTGGAGAAATTCCTCGTCCGGCGCGTTTACAAGAAGGGCAAGCTCGTCGCGCAGGATGGCGAGTATCTCGGCTCTGACGTTGCTGTCGCAAAGCAACCGCGAAACACGATGAACATCCGGTTCCGCGGCGCGAAAGACATACTCGTGAAGGCAGAAGGATCCAAGAAGATCCGAGTCATCGAGATCGTCCCGGAGCAGATCGTCACGAACGAGATCACGGTGACGCCGAAGCTGGAGGACGGGCGCATCGTGTCCGACACATCGCAGGATGTGCTGAAGCTCGTCGTCGTCGAGCGCCACAACGCAACTGGTAATGTCGGAGTCGGCTTTGTGCACGGCTTCGGACTGCAACGCGGCGCGCTCGGCTCCACCGTCGCGCACGATGCCCACAACGTCGTGGTCATCGGTGTCGATGACAGCGACATCATCGCCGCTGTGGCTGCGTTGCAGAAAATGGGCGGCGGCCAAGTGGCGATCGATGTAGAACGTGAGATTGCCTTACTCCCGTTGCCAATTGCGGGGCTGGTTTCCGACCGTCCGCTGCCGGAGGTAGTCGCAAAGATCAAAGCGCTCAAAGCCGCCGCAGCGCAGCTCGGTTGCACTCTGCCCGCGCCATTCATGTCCCTCTCGTTCCTCAGCCTCTCTCCGATTCCGGCGTTGAAACTGACGGATCAAGGTCTCGTCGACGCGGTGAACATGAAGCTCACGAGCTTGTTCGCCGACTAAGTGTGCCTCACGCTAAGGTCGCTAAGTAGAACTTTAAACCTTTGCGTCCTTGGCGTGAGGCATCTTCGCTTCGGACTCAGACGCCAATGTCTTCGTTCCAGAGGTCCGGATGATCGCGGATGAAATTGCGCATTAGCTCGACGCATTCGTTATTTTGTAAAATTTCAAGCCGAATGCCGTTCGAGCGCATCGTCTTTTCGCCGCCGGTAAACGTGACGTTCTCGCCGATCACGACGCGCGGAATCTTGTAGAGCACGATCGCACCGCTGCACATCGGGCACGGGGATAGCGTGGAGTAGACGGTGCAGCGCGCATAGACCGACGCCTTCCGCCGCCCAGCATTCTCGAGGCAATTCATCTCCGCGTGATGGATCACGCTCCCGCGCTGCACGCGTTGATTATGGCCGCGGCCGATGATCTCGCCGTCACAGACAAGCACCGAACCAATAGGGATTCCGCCTTCAGCGAGCCCGGCCTTCGCTTCCTCGAACGCCGCCTGCAAATATGGATCCATCACGAATTTAGTGACCCGGGTCGGGCAACACTTCGATTTTGAAAACCGGATGAATCTCCCACCCCGTCAGACGCCACGGATGATGATATTTATTCGGCGTAATCGACTCGATCGTCGGACCGATATCGGCTTTGCCGATGTGCGCGTCGTCCCACATCAGCAGCCCCGTGATGCGCACAAGCTGCGGTTTCTGCGCCATCGGTTCCGTCTCTAGATCAGAGCGCCGAAAAAATCCGCTGAGCTTCTGAAGCCGAATACCTGCCTTGTAAATCACGTCCTGCGTGCGCGGCGTGATCTCGCAGATGATCGGCGTCGCGTCGCCGATGGTCGGGGCGTGTTCGATCGGTCGCTCGAACATCTCGAGATGCCAATCGTGGATATCGCCGTGGCCGCAGTTAGTCGTTTCTGGCGCCCCGGAATACGCCATGCCGAGGTAAGCCGTCAGCGATACGACTCGCTTCTCCAGTGCGTTCAGCTGTTCACGTTGCGCGGACGATAAATCCTGCCGGTGCTTGCCGTTCGCCTCTGCGTCAAAGGCGCTGAAATAGCGAACGAAACCGGGGATATCGAAGTTCAACACCTCAACACCGGCGAGATCGAATGGCGCGCGGTTCTTCTGCTTATTCCGCTCCACGCCGTCGGCTGTTTCGCCAGATCCTTCCGGCTTCTCCAGACAATCCCACGTGCTCAGATCCAGCGCCGTCAAGTCCCGATCATTGGAAATCTGTTCTTTGCCGTATCCGAGTGTAGCGATCAACATTGCCGCTGTCGCTAGAGCTGTGTTCCATCTCGACATCCGAATATCATTCGCTGATTTTGCAGCGGTTGTGCGAGCGCGAAATTAGTCTGAACCAGACTTTCGCGTTCACCGCCCGAAATCAGCCTAACGAATGCTCGACCCGAAGCGCACACTCGCAGACCTGAAGGAACTCCGCGCCCTCACGGGCGACGAGCACGGCGCGCAACGCGTCGCTTTCACCGACACGTGGCGCGCGGCGCGCGAGTGGCTGCGCGGCAAGGCCGAAGCGATCGCCGGCGTGGAGACTCATCGCGACGAGGCCGGGAACTTCTGGGCGACGCTTCGCGGCGCGTCAGACAAGGCGCTGTTGATCGGCGGTCACATTGATTCCGTGCCGAATGGCGGCTGGCTCGATGGTTGCCTAAACACACTCGCTGGCGTCGAGATTCTGCGGCGCATCGCGGCGGAGTATGGCGGGAAGCCACCGGTGACCGTGCGCGTCGTTGATTGGGCGGATGAAGAAGGCGCGCGCTTCGGCAAAAGCCTTTGGGGATCCTCAGCGGGCTCAGGCAATCTCGACATGGATGAAGCGCGCGCGCTGAAAGACAGAGACGGCGTGACGTTGCCCGAAGCGCTGAAGCAGCATGGCATCGATTTCGAGCGCGCGAAGGAATGCAACCACGAGTTGCGCAACGCCGCCGCGTATCTGGAATTACACATCGAGCAGGGGCCGGTGCTGCTCGATCTTGATCTGCCGCTCGGCACCGTGCTCGGCACGTTCGGCGTGGAGCGGCACGCGATCACCTTCCGCGGCCAGGCGGCGCATTCCGGCAGCACGCCGATGAACCGCCGGAAGGATGCTTTTCTCGCGGCGGCGAAGATGAGTGCGGAAATCTACCGCATCGCGGAGCGCAGTGGCAACGGCGTCTGCACGATCGGCTCGTGCACGACGAAGCCAGGCATCGTCACGAGCGTCGTGGAGGAATGCCGCATCACGCTCGACCAGCGCCACCTCGATGCTGTCGCGCTCGAGAAGATGCTGCGCGAAGCACGCGCTGCGAGTGAGCAGTTCGCACAGGAGGGAAAGGTGGAAGTAAGCTGGGAACGTGTCTGGCAGATCGAGCCAATCCCGTTCCACGATCAGTTGATCGCGTTTGCCGACGAAGCGATCGCTGAGACTGGCGCGACCCCGCACCGTCTACCGTCAGGCCCGCTCCACGATGCAGCGGAAGTCGCGCGTGCCGGCGTGCCGACGATCATGATGTTTGTCCAAAGCCTGCACGGCATCAGTCACAACAAGATCGAAGACACTCGCGAAGAACATCTCGAGATGGCGGTGACTGCGTTCGACAAATTAGCCGACAAAGCGATCCGCTGGATCGCAGCGCGCTAGACCACATGAAGCGGGTTGGCGGGCAAAGAACTGCTTGGCGATTTTGCGTCGTGGACTGAAGGTGCGCGGCGTCCCATGGCAGTACCGAAACCCAAAATCGCTGCGACTGATGCTCTAGTCGGGCTGTGGACGGTTGCATTGACGGCGTTCGTCATCGCGGCGCTTTATTTCGCGCGCGAGCTTCTCATTCCGCTCGCGCTCTCGGCGTTGCTGACATTTCTTCTTTCGCCGCTCGTGACACGGCTGGAGCGCTGGCTCGGACGCATCGTCGCGGTGTTGTTAGTCGTCGCACTGATCTTCTCCGCGACCGGCGGAGCAGGCTGGATC
>JBHENE010000139.1:0-4001 GCA_046262215.1 Chthoniobacterales bacterium
CCCGGCATGCGGCCGGAGAGATGGCGGGAATAGTTCTCGATCCCGTTGCAGAAACCCATCTCCTGCAGCATTTCGAGATCATATTCCGTGCGCATTTTTAGCCGCTGCGCCTCGAGCAGCTTGCTTTGCGATTCCAGCTCCACGATCCGGTGCTCCAGCTCGTTCCGGATCGAGGCGAGCGCGCGGTTTAGCTTGTCCGCCGGTGTCACGAACTGCTTCGCCGGATAAAACGTGATCACGCTCAGCTGTTCGTGGGCGTGACCGGTCAGGGGATCGAAACGTGTGATCGCGTCGACCTCGTCGCCGAAGAATTCGAGCCGGATCGCCTCTTCGTCGGCGGTGGCCGGATACACTTCCACCACATCACCGCGGACACGGAACCGGCCGCGCGTGAAGCTTACGTCGTTCCGCTCGTAAAGCATGTCGACCAGGCGCCCGAGCACGGCTTCACGGCTGATCTGCTGTCCGCGCTTCACCGTCAGCAGCATGCGCAGATAATCCTCCGGCGAAGTGACGCCGTAGATGCAGGAGACGCTCGCGACCACGATCGCGTCGCGCCGCGAGAGGAGCGCGCTCGTAGCCGATAATCGCAGCCGCTCGATCTCCTCGTTGATCGACGAATCCTTCTCGATGTAGGTGTCGCTCCGCGGAATGTATGCCTCGGGCTGATAATAATCGAAGTAGCTGACGAAATACTCGACCGCGTTGCGCGGAAAGAACTGCTTGAACTCCGAGTAGAGCTGCGCCGCCAGCGTTTTGTTGTGCGAGATGATCAGTGCCGGCCGATCCAGTTCCCTGATCACATTCGCCATCGTGAAAGTCTTCCCCGACCCGGTGACGCCGAGGAGCGTCTGATGGCGATTCCCGGCCTCGATTGACTTGAGCAGCTTCGCGATCGCCTGCGCCTGATCGCCGCGCGGCTTGTAGTTCGATTCGAGCTCAAACGCCACGGGGCGAAGGTAGCATTTCCGGCTGTGATAATCTGCGCGAATCTGCGAAACCTTGCGGTGAAACCCGTGAGCCTGCCGAATCTCTTTGCCGAGCTGAAGCGGCGCCACCTTTACGTCTCGCAAAAAGAGGCGCTTTGACTGCTCCTGAACAACGCGAATGAGTGACGAACAAAAGAGGAAGCTCCGCCTGGAGATCGCGCATGTGCTCTTCATCGATATCGTTGGTTACTCGAAGCTGCTCATAAGTGAGCAGAGCGATCTGCTGGAGCGACTAAAAGCAATAGTGCGCGGCTCGGAAGAGGTGCGCGCGGCGGAGGCGGAAGGGAAACTCATCCGCTTGGCGACGGGCGACGGGATGGCGCTGGTTTTTCGTAACTCGCCGGAAGCGCCCGTGCAATGCGCCCTCGAGCTGGCCCGCGCCGTGAAACAGCATCCGGAATTGCCCCTGCGCATGGGCATTCACAGCGGTCCGATCAACGAAGTCAGCGACGTAAATGATCGAGCCAACGTGACCGGCGCCGGCATCAACATGGCGCAGCGGATCATGGATTGCGGCGATGCCGGCCACATCCTCCTTTCCCAGCATGTGGCTGACGATCTGGAGCAATATGGGCAATGGCGCCCGTTGCTGCACGACCTCGGCGAGTGCGAGGTGAAGCACGGCGTCAGGCTACACGCGGTCAATCTCTACAATGGTGAAGCCGGCAATCAGGCCGTGCCGGATAAATTTCGAACCGCAAAAGCGAGCGCCGAGGAAATCGCCATCCCGAGCGCTGGGTCGTCGGCAGTGCGTTGGAGTCCGATCGTGGTCGGCGCAACGCTGCTTGCACTCGGCGCTGTCGCGTTCCTTTGGTGGCATCGCAGTTCGACCGGTTCAGCCAGCGCCGATAAGCCAGGTCCACCGGCAGCGGCGCCGGCCGTTCCAGCCATTCCCGAAAAGAGCGTCGCCGTGCTTCCATTCGAAAGCTTGAGCAAGGATGAGGAGAACGCATTCTTTACCAACGGGGTGCAGGATCAAATTCTCACCGTCCTGGCAAAAGTCGCTGATCTAAGAGTCATCAGTCGCACCTCGGTCATGCAGTATAAAAGCGGCGCACTGCGCAATCTGCGTCAGATTGCGCAGGAGTTGGGCGTGGCACATGTGCTCGAAGGCAGTGTGCAGCGGATTAACAATCGAGTGCGCGTGACCGCGCAGCTGATCGACGCGCGAACTGACAGGCATCTTTGGGCGGAGCATTACGATCGCGAATTAGCCGACGTCTTTGCCATCCAAAGCGAAATTGCAAAGACGATCGCCGACCAACTTCAGGCAAAAATTTCGCCGCGAGAGAAAGCAGCCATCGCTGCCGCGCCCACGACCGACCTCGAGGCGAACGCACTTTATGTCCAAGCCATCCAGCTAGAGACGAAAGCGCCGGAGGAACCGAATATTCGCGAAGCGATACGGTTGCTCGATCAAGCGGTTGCGCGCGACCCTCAGTTTTTACTCGCTTATTGTGCCTTGGGGCGCATGCATCTGACGCTTTTTCATGGAGGCTATGATCATTCTCCTGCCCGTCGCGAGTTGGCTAACGTAGCGATCCAAAACGCCGTTCGTCTCCAGCCCGATGCTGGCGAAGTTCACCTCGCGCTCGCTCGTTACGCTTACCACGGTTTCCGGGACTACGACCGCGCCCGCGCTGAACTCGGCCTCGCGCGAAGCAGACTGTCAAACGAGGTAGACGTCTTCCATCTCACCGCAATACTGGACCGGCGCCAAGGTCGTTTCAAAGAGGCGACCAGTAACTTCGAACGCGCCATCGCTTTGGATCCGCGCAACGCGCCCCTTCTGATGAATGCGGCCACGACCTACATGTATTCACGCGAATACGCCGACGCGACTCGTCTGTTTCAGCGGGTCGTAACCATCTCACCCAATGACTATCAAGCGCGTTGCTCGCTTGCATATCAGCCGTTCCTCGAGCGCGCCGATGTCGGGCCGATGAAGGCCGAGGTCGTCGCGATATTGACCGAGAAGACGGGCATCACGGATCTTGCAGATTTTCTGGTGAACTCTGCTCTCGTCACTCGCGATCGGGAGGCAGCGAACCGCGCCCTCGCCGCCATGCCGGAACGGGGAACTCTGGGCCGGGCCAATATCATCTATCCTCGCGAATGGTTTGTGGGCGTCGTGGCGCGAACGTTTAATGACGCCGCTGCGGCGCGCACTTCTTTCACCGCGGCGCGAGTCATCGTTGGAAGGGTTGTTCAGGATCAGCCCGATTACGCCCCCGCTTTGAGCCTTCTTGGTTTGATTGATGCAGCTCTCGGACGCAAAGAGGAAGCGGTGTTCGAAGGCCGCCGCGCCTGTGAACTGATGCCATTGTCGAAAGATGCAGCCGTCGGGTCGGTGTCGATACTTAATCTGGCGACTATTTACACCTGGACGGGTGAGAACGACCTGGCCGTCGAACAATTAGCCATCTCAGCGCGGATTGCAGGTGGCGTGACGTACGGCGAACTGAAACTCCATCCGTACTGGGACCCGCTACGCGGTGATCCGCGCTTCGAGCAAATCGTTGCGGACCTCGCGCCGAAACCCACAAATAGGTAAGGCGCGATGGACCGAAAATGCTTCTTCGCCGAGCAGGTACAATCACCTTCCTGACGCATGGCTGACGCGCATAAGACTCAGCTGCAACTCGAGATCGCGCATGTCTTGTTCATCGACATCGTCGGTTACTCAAAGTTCCTCGTCGACGAGCAGTCCGAGCTGCTGGAGCAACTCAACGATATCGTGCGGGAAACGGAGCAGTTCCGCTCCGGCGAAGCCCAGGAGGCACTCATTCGCCTGCCGACGGGCGACGGCATGGCGCTGGTGTTCCTGACACATGCGGAGGCTCCGGTGCGGTGCGCGCTCGAGATTGCTGTCGCGCTGAAGCAGGTGCCGGAGCTGCAGTTGCGGATGGGCATCCACAGCGGCCCCGTGAACCAGGTCAATGACGTCAATGGCCGCTCGAATGTGGCGGGTGCCGGGATCAACATGGCGCAGCGGGTGATGGATTGCGGTGA
>JBHENE010000140.1:0-6958 GCA_046262215.1 Chthoniobacterales bacterium
TCTTTAGCTCAGTCGTGACGCGGTTCAGCAAACGTCCGCCAGGGCCACGGGTTACCGTCACATCTTTCACGCAGCCGACTCCGGGAGCGAACCATCGGTCGATTACCGTCGCGATGGGCCAAGGCTGATCGCAGTGGAGACGGTAAGCGTGATAGGTGCCCGCCGGAACGGTGATGGTTTCCTGGTCTTCGACGGTGAATTGTTGATGCATGTCCATCCCGGCGGCGCGGTCGTCGAGTTCCCATTTCGCGCCAAGTTGGAGCGGGGCGGCGATGAGCGTTTGCGGTGGATCGAACGAGACGCTCTTGCCATTTGCAGGAGTGCGGCGAGCGCAATGCACACCAGTGTCGTCGACGCGAATCAGCTCCGTCTTGATGAGCGCGTCGTCGCGAGTTTCCAGCTTCAGCCAATCAAGAGCGCCGATCTGTTCGGTGCCGGCGATGCGGACAACGAGCGTCTGGGCAGCGTTCGGATTCGGCGGTTGCTCGCGCACTTGATAGGTCCACGTGGTGCCATCTGCGACGGGCAGGATTGTTTCAGCATGCGCGGTGCCGAACGACGCGAGCAATGCGGCGCCGGCATTGAACAAAACGCACAATCCCACGCGGGTGCGGCGTTCGCGTGAGCGGAGAAGCTGCCGGAAGTTCGGGTGCAAGGAGTGGAAATACCGGAGTCAACGGGGCTCGAACCCGCAACCTCCGCCGTGACAGGGCGGCGCTCTAACCAATTGAGCTATGACTCCTCGCGAAAAGCGAGTGGCAGGGTAGGGCGCGGGTACCGCGCCTTCAACCTCTTTTTCCCCATGGTCGATTGCGCGGCGAGCGCGTGAAACGTATCGTTCCGGCGGCTGTTTAATTGAGCATGGAAGACGAATCACAGGACGATCTCAAGCGGTTCGGCGCTGTCTCCGGAATGGAGGGCATGAGCGTGCTGCAGGTGTTCGACACGATCGTCGCATCGCTTCCGCCGAACGCGGCGTTGCGCGCGGAGTTGTATGCGCTGCGCGAAGGCATTGCCGACCAGGAACAGATGGTCGACGACGCTCGCCAGATGATCGAGAAGCTGGAGGAGGTCGTGAAAAAAGTGACCTCGCCGGCCAATCGAATCGGCACGTATCTGGGTAGCCCGTCGCGCGACACGGCGCACATCGTGGTCGGTGGCTCGGACTATTATTGCAACGTCGATCCGCGGATTCGCATTCGTGATCTGCAGAAGGGAACGCGGGTTCTCGTGAACGAAGCGTACGTGATCGTGGGCGATCTTGGACCTGAGACGGCGGGGCCGGTGACGAAGGTCACTGAAGTGCTCGGCAAAGATCGGCTCCGCGTCGGCGGCGAGCACGGCATGCAATCCACGATTTTGCTGCGATCGGCCGAGTTGGCGAAGACAGCGTTGAAGTCGGGTGACGAAGTGCGCGTGGATTCCAGCTATCGCATGGCGCTCGAGGCGTTGCCGAAAGCGGAGTCGCGCGAGCATTTCCTCGACGAAGTGCCGGAGTTGCCGTGGGACAAAGTCGGCGGCCAGGATGAAGCGCTCGTCGCAATCAGGGATGCGATTGAATTGCCGCTCATCCATACGGAGCTGTTCGAGAAATATCAGCACGCGACGCCGAAAGGTTTTCTGCTCTACGGGCCGCCAGGCTGCGGCAAAACGCTGATCGGGAAAGCGACTGCCTACAATTTGACGAAGCAACTGCGCGAGAAAACGGGCGAGGAAATGCGCGAGTATTTCATGCACATCAAAGGCCCGGAGATCCTGAACATGTGGGTCGGCGAGTCGGAGCGGATCGTGCGCGATATTTTCGCCACGGCGCGCGAGAAACGCCGCGAAGGTTACCTTCCGTTTTTGTTTATCGATGAGGCCGAGAGCATCCTCGGGACACGCCGGGCGTCGCGTTACTCGAACATTCTTTCCACGCTTGTGCCGATGTTCTGCTCGGAGATGGATGGGATTGATTCGTTAGGGGATGTCGTGATTATCCTCGCTTCAAATCGCGCCGATCTGATCGACCCGGCGATTCTTCGCCCCGGCCGGATCGATCGGAAGATCAAGGTGAACCGACCCGACAAGGACGGCGCGCGTGCGATTTACCGCATTTATCTCACGGACGATCTGCCATACGAAGGCGTACTCGCGAAAGAGGCGGCCGGGTTGCACGATGCGCTCGACCGCTTGGTGGAGCGACTCGTCGATTCGCAGTTCGCGCGACGCGAGGAAAACAAGTTCCTCGAGGTCACGCTGCGCAGCGGTCGCAAGGAAACCCTCTACCGCAGTGATCTCCTCAGCGGCGCGATCATCGCGTCGATTGTGGAGCGCGCGAAGAGCACTGCAATCAAACGCGCGATCACGAATCGCGGAGCGTCGGATGGCATTGAGCGCGGCGAGGGGATCAGCGAAGCCGACCTGCAGTTGGCGTTCGAGACAGAGTTCACGGAAAACGACATTTTCCCGCCAAGCGACATTACGGAAGACTGGCTGAAGCTGAGTGATTACGACCCCGAAAACGTTGTTAAGATCGCGCCGGTGCACGCACGGGGTGAAACACACGTGCCGCGGCACGTCTCCGGTGTCGTCTAGCGGTGGCGTTGCTGTTCGACGCGTGCTTGCGCGGGTGATTTACCGTCCGTAGAACGGCGCCATGCGGCACCGCTTTCTGCCTCCAGTTTTTCTGCTGCTCGCCGCGATTTTGTGGAGCCTCGGCGGCGTGCTGATCAAGTCGATTGATTGGCACCCGATGGCAATCGCCGGCGGCCGCAGCGCAATCGCCATCCCTGTGATGCTGGCCTGCATCGGTTGGCCGAAGTTCAGCTTCTCGCGCGCACAGATCGGCGGGGCCATCGGCTACGCGTTGACGGTTGCGCTTTTCGTCTTCGCGACTCGGATGACGACGGCGGCGAACGCGATCTTCCTCCAGTACACGGCGCCGGTTTACGTCGCGTTGATCGGCCGCTGGTATCTTGGCGAGCGCGCGCTTCGGATCGACTGGCTGGTGATCGCAGTGGCGCTCGGCGGGATAACGCTGTTCTTCTTCGACCGCCTGACGGTCTCCGGGTTCCGCGGGAACATCGTCGCGCTCGGCAGTGGCGTGGCTTTCGCGTCAGTCGCTTTGTTCCTGCGGAAAGAGAAGGGCGGCTCGCCAGTCACGAGCATCATTCTCGGCAATGTTCTAGTCGCGGTGGCCGGTCTGCCATTCATGCTGCAGTCGCCGCTTGGGCCCGGTGGGGGATGGCGGCTCTTGCTGCTTGGTGCAGTGCAGCTCGGGCTGCCGTATGTGCTCTACTCGGTCGCGATCAAGCACGTGACGGCGTTAGAGGCGACCTTGATTCCGCTGCTCGAGCCGGTGCTGAATCCGCTTTGGGTGATGCTGACGATTGGTGAACGGCCGGGGCCTTGGGCTATCGTCGGTGCCGTGCTGGTGCTCGGCGCCGTTTTAGTGCGCGGCACAATGATGATCCGCGGCCGGCAGCGCGCGCCGGTGGCCGTCGCGTGAGTGGCCGCGAAAACAAAAACGCCCTCGCGCCGAAGCACGAGGGCGTTCTAGTTTTTCGCTAGACGCGAGGGTTAGTCGCGGTCAATCTCGTAAACTTCGACGAGTGCGATTCCAGTGCCGCCGTCAGATCCAGAGAGGACGGTCGTGTAGGCGCCTGGTTCGAGGCGCACTAGCAGCGCAGCTTCCTTGCTGTCCTTCGGCGCGATGCCAGTCTTTTTCATCTCGTCGACGTTGGAGTTCTGTTCCCAATCGTCGTTCTCCCTCACCATTTTTTGCTGGCCGCTGACCGTCTCAAACAGCTGCACTTTCGGATTAGCGAGAACGGGACTCACACCCGACGCCGTCAGCGATTGGCCGAGCGCGCGGATCATCACCATCTTCGAGCCGCCGGTGACGATGAAGCCGCCGATCAGCTGGCCTTGGCCGTTGTTGACGAAGCCACGGGTGGCGATGTTCGCGAGCCGATTGAAGGTCGCTTCACGGTCGCCTCGGAAGTCGAAGTCGACGCCGTTCAGGTTGAAGCTCGCGATCACTTTGCCGCGGCTGAAGTCGAGCGTGCCGGTGATCGTCTGACCATTGGTCAGCGTGATCGTGAAGGTTCCGCTGAAGAACTTCGTGCTGTCATCCTCGTGCTCATCGCGGTCGGCATCCTTGTCGCCGCCGTCGCGATCCATGTCGTCACTGTCAGTTCGGTCGCCATCATGATGACGCTTCCGCTCTTGGGTGCTGCTCATCGAGCCCTCCCCACCGATGGTCTGGTCGCCATCGCGGCCGACGAAGAACACGTGCCCGTCTGAGTCAAACAGGAACCTCACGTCGCGCAGATCGCGGAGCTTCGAATGAGCGATGCCATTGAAGCGCCCGGCGATGCTCGCAAATTGTCCGAACGACTGGATGCGGTTTGCCGTGATGCTGAACGACTGAAACGTCGCCGTCACGCTGCCCGACGACAACTTCCCGTTGATCGTGATGCTGCCGGTGAGGGTGAGCGTAAACGTGCCGTCCTCTTTCAGATCGCCTGACCCGAAGAGCACCTTCTGGCTGCCGGAGTCAAAGGCGTAGGCCGAGATGACTTTGTTGCCGCTCGCGAAGAACACCATTTTGCCGGTGTTCGAGTACGAGCCTTCATAGAATCCGCGGTTGCTTTCCGCGGCTTTCGCCGAGGTGGTGAACGACAGCAGCACTGCGGCGGCTGCGATCAAACTTGATGTAATTTTTCCCATAATTGTTTCCCTTTGTTGAATGTTATATGAACTGTTCCGATATTCTTACGTGTTGACCGTTGAACGCGGTTGTCTCGAAGCCCCCGAAATTCGCGGGCGTTACTAGACGTCCATCGAGAACCAAGAAAGCTTGGGAGACGCAACTGCTGCACCAGTTGCACTTTGCGACTTCTTGCGTGCAATTTCAGGCTCGATCCGCCTGAAAAATAATTGTCGGAAAACCGCGCCAGACCGTCTGGCGTCGTGGTGTCATGCCGTTCTTTTCTGCGACGCGGATGGAGGCGGTTGTCAGGGTGAATGAGCGAAATCACGTGCGGCAACTCGAGATCACGAAAAGCATGATCTCGCACCGCCTGCGCAGCTTCCGAGGCGAGACCGCAGCCCCAATGTGTCGGATCGAGCCGGTAACCGATCTCGACTTCTTCGATGCCGTCGACGGTTTGCACGAAGAACCCGCAGTAGCCGATCAGCTGGCCGCCCTCGCGCAGAATCACGGCGAATTGCGACGGCCTCCCTGCGCGCTCAGCGGCGAGAATGCGCTCGAGTGATGCTGCAGCTTGGTCTCGCGTGAACACTTTGCTGCCCGAGAAGCGCATAAATCCCGCGTCGCGCATCAACTCGGCGAGGCGATCGAGATGCGACGGCGTGAATTTGCGAAGCGTCAGCCGCGGTGTTTCCAGGACAGTCATCGAGCGAAGATAATCCCGTCATCCCGAGCGTAGTCGAGGGACCGCGACGCGTCACGAAAACCCAGGATAGCTCTTTATCCTGCGCCAAGCAGTGCATCCAAAAAGGCAGGGGCAGAGTATCTTCACTGGCCCTATGGAACTCGCCGCCAAGCTCGCCGTTCTCGCTGACGCGGCGAAGTACGACGCCTCGTGCGCGAGCAGCGGAACGACGAAGCGCAACTCGCGCTTTTCAGGCAGCCTCGGATCCACGACTGGCTCCGGCATTTGTCACAGTTACACGCCCGATGGCCGCTGCGTCTCCCTGCTGAAAATTCTGCTCACCAACTTCTGCATCTACGACTGCCTTTACTGCATCAACCGCGTTTCCAGCGATGTGCAGCGCGCGCGTTTCACGCCGGAAGAAGTCGTGCAGCTAACGCTCGATTTTTACCGGCGTAATTACATCGAAGGGCTGTTCCTCAGCTCCGGTATCATCCGGAATGCCGATTACACGATGGAGCAGGTTATCGCCGTCGCACGAACGCTGCGGGTCGAGCATCAGTTTCGCGGCTACATTCACCTGAAGACGATTCCAGAGGCGTCGCCGGCGCTGATCGAAGAGGCAGGAAAATGGGCGGATCGCATTAGCATCAACATCGAGCTACCGACGCAGATCGCGCTCGAGGAGCTCGCACCGGAGAAGAATCTCGCGCGGACGGAAGCTGCGATGACCGGGATCAGCGCGCGTATTGCCGAGTCCAAGAGCGAACGGCGTGAAAACCGGAAGGCGCCGTCGTTCGCGCCAGCGGGTCAAAGTACGCAGATGATTGTCGGCGCCACCGATACGTCTGATGCGGTAATTCTTGGTTGCGCGACGTCGTTGTACGAGAAGCAGAAACTACGGCGCGTCTACTACTCGGCGTTTAGCCCGATCCCCGACGCCTCTCGCAAGCTGCCGTTGATCGCGCCGCCGCTCGTGCGCGAGCACCGGCTTTATCAGGCTGATTGGCTGGTGCGCTTCTACGGCTACAAGGCGCAAGAGCTAACCACCGCGGCCTCGCCGAATCTCGACCTCGCGATCGATCCAAAGCTCTCGTGGGCGCTTCGCAATCGGCACATTTTTCCCATCGATCTGAACAAGGCCGCGCGCGATCTGCTACTGCGCGTGCCGGGGCTGGGCACGAAATCCGTCGAACGAATTTTGAAGGTGCGCCGCTGGCACAAGTTGCGGCTCGATGATCTGCCGCGTCTGCGGGTTTCGGCGAAGAAGGTGCTGCCGTTCGTAATCGTGGCTGATTACAATCCGGCGAACCTAGCGATCGATCGTGATGATCTCCCGAGCCGGTTCACGGCCGGCAGTCGACAGCTCGATCTATTCGCGCCGGAGCCTTCGGTGATTACCGGGCAACTGTAGCCGGTGGAACAGATCACGTTTCGACCGACCTTCGCTGATTGGCAGCGTGCCGCACGTGCTGCCTTGCAGCATGGCATCAAGCCCGAGGCTGTCGTGTGGAACGAGCTCTCGGCCGAGCAGCCTGCACTCGACATGTTCGATGAGCTCGCGCCGGCCGCCGCAC
>JBHENE010000141.1:0-28912 GCA_046262215.1 Chthoniobacterales bacterium
GAGCGAGAAGGCGAAATGATGCGAGTCGATCGCCATGCGTTTCGCGAGGTAAAAGCGATGCGCATCGTGCCGCTGCACGCCCGAGTCGAGCGTGAACGCCTTGCATTCCTCGCGCCGCGCTTCTTCGACGAGCCAATCGAACAGCTGCCCGCCAAAACCTTTCGAGCGATCACGCTCGCGCGTAACGAGGTCATCCACGTAGAGCGTTTTCCCGGAAAACAGCATCTCCTGGATACGGAATCCGGCCGCGGCGCGGATCTCGCCGTCGCACTCCAGATAGACCAGCCGGAACCCTTCGCGCATCTGCCGCTGCACCTGCCGCACGAATGCGCGCTCGTCGGCGTGGTGCGCCCGTAATTCCTTCATCACCGGATGCACGCGCGAGATCTCGGCGGGCGTCGTTGCTCGCGCGATTCGTGTTCCGCTATGGCGTTTCGTTGTCGCTAATTTTCTCATTATGGTGTCGGTCGCTCGCGTTTCCCATCGTACCAAATATCGAGATGCTTTCGCCCACGCAGCACGCCCTTGCCACCGAATACCATCGCGAGCCACTGGCGATACAGATATCCGGGCGAATGCATGCGGACCTTGCGAGCCGATGTCGTGACCGGCTCTTTGAGAACGATGAATCGCCCGCGCTTTCGCAGTGCCAGCGTCAGATACATTTCCTCACCGGCGAAGTAGTTCTCGTCGAAACCGCCAACCGCTTCGAAGTGCTCACGCCGCGTGAAGATGAACGCGCCGACGCCGAGATTCAGCGCGAAGTAAACCGCGCAAAACAGGAAGATGAACACCGTCGCCCAAAGCGGCACCTTCGCGTCGAGCTTCAGCCGCGCACTTCCCCCGACGTAACCGGCGTTAAGCGCCCGTAATGCCGCTGCGAGGGTGTTCGCGTTGATGTGTGTGTCGGCATCGACGAAGAAAAAGATGTCGCCTTTCGCCACGCGCGCTCCGCCGTTCCGCACCGCTGCGATTTGGCGCAATCGCACCTGCTCGACCCGCGCGCCGAAACTCCGCGCGATCTCCGCTGTCGCATCCGTCGAATCATCGTCGACCACGACCAGCTCATACGATTTCGCGATTGCATCAGCGGCCTCGATGATCGCGCGCAGCGAGGCCGCGAGTTCATGCTCTTCATTGTGAGCGGGAACGATAAACGAGATCATGGGGACGCGGCGTTACTGAACGCCGTGAAACGTCGCGCCTGCAAGTAGCGCAAATTTAGGAATCGCTATTTGGCCGACGCGCGAATCAGAAGGATGCGCGCAGTAGTCATCAAATCGCACGGCGAGGTCGAGGGAATTGCGCTCGAAGAAGTCGACCTGCCGACGATCTCGAGCGGCGATGCGGTTCGTGTTCGCGTGCACGCCGCTGGTCTGAACCGGGCCGATATCATGCAGCGTCGCGGGAAGTATCCCGCGCCCGCCGGTTATCCGCAGGATATTCCAGGCTTAGAGTTCGCGGGCGAAGTGGAAGCGCTCGGCGATGCGGCGACGCAATGGAAGATCGGCGATCGCGTTTTCGGCATCACGGCGGGAGGTGGGCAGGCGGAATTCGTTGTCGTTCCGGAGAGCAATCTCGCGCGGATCCCCGATGAGCTTGAGTGGGTCGAGGCCGGTGCGATGCCCGAGGTTTTCATCACGGCGCACGACGCGCTCTTCACCCAGGCGCGACTTGCCAAAGGCGAACGCGTGCTCATCCATGCGGCTGGTTCAGGTGTGGGCACAGCTGCGGTGCAACTCGCCCACGCGGCCGGCGCGATTGTTTACGGCACGTCGCGCACTGCGGATAAGCTCGAACGCGTCCGCGCGTACGGCATGGAGCACGGCGTGACGGTGAGCGACACGCCCGATAAGTTCATCGAAGCGGTGCAGCGCTGGACCGGAGATCGCGGTGTCGACGTGATTCTCGATTTAGTCGGAGGCTTTTATCTGCCGGCTAACGTCCAGGCGCTCGCCGCGCGCGGGAGGATCGTCTGTCTCGCGACGACCGCCGGCGCGAAGGCGGAGATCGACATTCGCCGGCTGATGCAGAAGCGTGCGACGATCATCGGCAGCGTGCTGCGCGGCCGGTCAATCGCGGATAAGGCAGAGGCGACCCGACGTTTCGCCGAAGATGTGCTGCCGCTGGTTTCGCGCGGCGTGGTTCGTCCGGTGATCGAAATGGTCTATGCGGCTGAGGAAATCCGGGCGGCACATCGTCACCTCGAGACAGACACCAGCTTCGGCAAGATCGTGCTGACGTTCTCGTGACGCTACAGAATTCGTTTCGACTTTCCAACAACTCCGAGCCCGCCATGATGCCGGCTTACCGGAATGAAAGTCCCCTCGTCGCAACTGATCGGATTAGGCTACCTCATCTCCGAGTTGCTGCTGACAGTCACTCATCGTTCACGCGGAACAGGGGTGCCTCAGGACCGGAGCACGTTGCGAGTGCTGTGGATCGTCATCTTCGGAAGCATCGTGGCTGGCATTTTCGTCACCACTCACTGGCGGGGAGCGATTTTCCCACACCGCGAGGTGTTCGCGCTCGTCGGTTTAGCCACCTTCGTCATCGGCATTGCACTACGCTGGTGGGCGATCATCACGCTCGGGCGCTTCTTTACCGTCGACGTGCAGATCGCGGCTGATCACGAGCTAGTCGAACGCGGACCTTTCCGCCTCGTGCGACATCCATCATACACGGGCGGGTTGCTAGCCTTCACCGGCTTCGCTTTATCGCTCGGTAACTGGGCCGCTGCCTTAGTGACCGTGCTGCCGATCTTTCTGGCATTCGTCCGGCGGATGAACGTGGAAGAGCATGCGCTAAGCACGGCCCTCGCCGATAAGTATGCCAGCTACATGCGACGGACGAAACGATTAGTGCCGTTCGTCTACTGACGCGCTCAGACGATTCCGACCGCTGTCCCGACGTAGGTATCGTCGCGTAGCTGCTTCAACATGAAGTCCGCGACGTCGGCACGGGAGACGCGGTTCCCGAGGAAGTAGTTACCAACCTCAAGCCCGTGCTGATACTTACTGGTAGCTGCACCGTTTGTCAGGACGGTAGGTCGAACGATGATCCACTCCGCTTTACTACGTGTGATCAATTCCTCCTTCCTTAGCCGGTCACGAACGTAGAACGGCAGAACCAGCGGCACAAACAACAACGTCGGCAGCAAGCCAAGGCGACCCACGGTATCACCGACGCCTAACGAGCTTTCACAAACGAATCTCCGCACCTCACAGCTCTTCATCGCCCGCATGATATTGCGTGTGCCTTCGGATAGGATCGTCGTGGGCTTGTAAAAGACGATGTGACCTAACGCCGAGAGCACAGCGTCCTGTCCCAGCATGGCAGTTTCGAGAGATGCCTCATCCAAGACGTCGCCACGCAGCACACGAAGACACGCATGAGTGATCTCTACTTTCGCCGGCGTGCGGACCAGCGCTGTCACGTGATGGCCTTGAGCGAGCGCTTGCTGCACGAGCTGCTTCCCTGTTCCTCCGGTCGCGCCGATAACCAGGAGGCGCATCGGGCCAGGCGGCTTCGGCCTGATCGGTGGTTTTTGCTGCGGACGTGGCGGTTTGCGGATTAACGCCAAGTTGAAAATAATCGCGTAGATCAGCCACCCGAGCAGAATGAGCTTCCACATCTCCCAAATGATCCCGGTTAGGCTGACGAGCAGCTACTCCGCTTCTTCGATGCCCGCTTGCTCGAGAAAATGCCGCGCGGACTCTTCGGTCATCCCGTGCGTGATCGTCACGCCAAGATTTTTGGCGAGGTAATCCTCGATCGGGACCCACTCGCCACGCACCTTTACCTTCTTCGTCCAGGAGCACATCGTCAGCAGCTTGCTCATCGTTTGCACCTGGGCCGCCCGGCGCGTCGAGATGATGCCAATCACCGCCGTAGCCGTGAGTGTCACGATAATGATGGCGTAGTCGACGAGCACCACCTGGGGCTCGACTCCTATCTCCGGCGACACGATGATACCTATGGTTGCTAAGACGGCGCAGATCATCGCAATCGCGACAGTGTAGAGTGTCGATGCAGCCCTTTGGACGAGGATGACAGGGATCACGTAAAGCGCAGCGACGCTGACTCCACGCGGCGTCACGATATCCAGCACTAGTACTGCGCCAGCGATAACCAGCGAAATGAGAAAGACATCGATCCGCGGAAATCGTCTCCGCGACGGAATCAAGGCAGGCTTCCGCGCACTTGGCGACTGTTCGGGACTAGGGGCAGTCTGAATCATCGGATGAACCGCGGGAAAGCGACGACGACTCCGAAGGATTATTCTACTGCGCCGCCCGACGCAATACCTTACTGCGCCGGGCGCTTAGCAGCTAAGGCTTCAACTGAATCTTCTCCATCCCCGCGCGCTCGAGCTGCTGGTTCAATGCCGGTAGGTCGTTAGCTAGGACACGTTTCCATTCTTCGGCCGCCGCGTCCGCATCGCGGAGGGCATCACCGACGGCTGCTTTCACGCTCGATCGCGGCCCGGCATCCACAGCCTGCAACTGGCCGAAAAGTCGTCCAACGGTAGAAAGGGCGCCGAAACTCAACGGAGAACCAGGTCGCGCGTTCGGTGGCGAGAATTGTGCGAGCTTCTTCCCGAAGGTGTCCATCGGCTCCGCGACGTTCGCTGTCGCAGCCCGCTCTTTCGCTTTCGCGAGCTCGGCATTCAGCGCGTCGAAACTCTTCCCCACCGGCTCGAGTTTGATGCGGGCCTCGTAGAGCTTCTTGGAAAGCTCGAACTGCTCCGTGAGTTCAGCGGCGGAAGCTTTCACTCGCGGATCCATCTTCAAGGTCAACGGCTGCGTGTAACTCTTCCCACCAGCTGTCAGCACGACGGTATATTCGCCCGGCAGCGCCCAGGGGCTTGTCGGATCAGGCGCCGTGTTCCGCGGAATCGCGGCGATCGGGTATTCGGGATCGACGCCAGGAATTGGCGCGAGATGCATGTCCCAAAGGAATCGGTGCATGCCCGCGCTCGCGGAAAGCGCCTGCGGCGGACGCACCCAGTACGGCGGGATCTTCAGCGCCTTCGGATCGATCGGAGCAACTACATCGTTGCTCGAGTATCGACGCACGATGGCCCCTTTCGCGTCCTTGATCTCGAGTGTGACTTCGCCGGTCGCACCGCCGCCGACGTAGTAGTCGATCATCGCGCCATCAGGCGGGTTTTCGCCAGTCGGCTCGTCCGGAGGCAGCGGCGTGTCGGTGTTCATGTTCCACCGCACGCGCGATGCAGTCTGCGGCTTCAACAACGCAGTCTCGTTTTTCGCCGCACCGAACTGCCGCAACGGCGTGATGTTATCGAGAATCCAAAACCCACGGCCATGCGTGCCGACAGCAATGTCGTCGTCCTTCACGATCAGATCGCGAATGGAAGTAGCCGGCATGTTGAACCGCAGCGATTGCCAGTTCGCCCCATCGTCGAAGGAGACGTAAACCGCCCGCTCCGTTCCGGCGAAGAGCAGTCCCCGCCGCAGCGTGTCTTCGCGGACGACGTTCACCGTCTGACCTTCCGGAATGCCATTGACGATCTCAGTCCACGTCTTACCTGCATCAGTCGTGCGGTAGATGTGTGGCCGTACGTCGTCGAGGCGGAGCGTATTCACCGCAGCGTAGGCGGTGTTCGCATCGAAGTGGCTCGCGTCTATGATCGAGATCTTTTGCCACGCCGAAATCTGCGGCGGCGTAACGTCAGTCCAATGCTTGCCGCCATCACTCGTTAGGTGGATCCACCCGTCGTCCGTCCCGACCCAGATTCGGTTCACATCGAGCAGAGACGGCGCGACCGTGTAGATGACTCCGCGCTGTCTCGCGTCCGCTGCAGCCGCGTCGCGATACTTCCCGATGCTCGCCGGCAGCTCGTAGCTTTTGCGCGTCAGATCAGGGCTGATCTGCTGCCAGTTCTGTCCACGATCGCGTGTTGTCCAAAGCGTGTTCGCCGCGAAGAAAAGCAGATGCGGATCCTTCGGCGAAAACACGATCGGCTGCGTGCGGATCATACGGAAATCCGCCGGACGCAACGGCACCGGCAGAATGTCCTGCGCCTGTCCTGTGCGACGATCGAACCGCGAGATCTTCCCACCGTAAACGGTGTCGGGATCGAGCGGATCAGCCACGACATAGCCGTATTCCTCTGCGGCAACGGGATGCCAATCGCGGAACGTAACCGCGCCATCATTGCCGCGGCTCGCGATACCAACTGAGCCGCTTTCCTGCTGGCCGCTGTAGAGCCGATACGGGAACGCGTTATCCGCGCTCACGTGATACAACTGCGCCGTCGATTGGTTATACCATGAGCTCCAACTCTGCCCGCCGTTCACTGTCACGATCGCGCCTTGATCACTCGCGAGCAGGATCACGTCCGAGTTCGTCGGGTTAATCCAGACGTTCTGGTAATCATCGCCGCCGGGCGCGCCGCGCCAACCTTCCCACGTCCGCCCGCCGTCCGTCGATTTCCAGCAAACGACGCTGGCCGAGTAGATGACGTTCGGGTTCTGCGGATCGATCCGCACCACCGGCAAATCGCCGCCTCCGATACCTGCAGCCGGTCGCCGGTCCTCGCTCGCTTTCGTCCAGCTTTCGCCGCCGTTGTCGGAACGGAACAGATCTGAACTTTTCGCCGTGCGCACCGCCGCGAAGAGCGTCTGCGATGAACTCGGCGCTACCGCGATGTTCGCCTGGATCATCGCCTCGGGCAGGCCGTTCACGAGTTGCGTCCAATTTGCTCCGCCATCGGTCGACTTGAAGATGCCGCCGTTTCCGCCGTTCCAGACGCCATTTTCCCACGGAGCCTCGCGCGATTCCCAAAGTGCCGCATAGACCGTCTGTGGGTTCGCCGGATCGATCTGCACATCGGCGGCGCCGGTGTTCTCATCCTTGCCAAGCACCTTCTCGAAGGTCTTGCCTCCATCGAGCGAGCGGTAAACGCCGCGTTCTTGGTTAGGCCCGTACGGATGGCCGCCCACGGCAACGAAGAGCCGGTTTGCGTCGACCGGATCGACGGCAATCTGCGCGATCTGCTGACCATCGCGGAGACCAAGATGCGTCCACGTTTTCCCCGCGTCGACCGACTTGTAAACACCATCGCCGACCGACAGATCAGGCCGATGCAGTCCTTCACCGCTGCCCACGTAGATCACATTCGGATCTGAGACTGCGACGGCGATCGCACCGACTGAGCCGGTCGGTTGATCATCAAAAATCGGCGTCCAAGTCCGCCCGTAATCGGTCGTCTTGAAGGCGCCGCCGTTCACCTGCGCCATGTAAAATACGTTCGGTTGCGACGGCACCCCGCTGATCGCCCGCGTGCGGCCTCCGCGGTGTGGTCCGATGTTACGCCAACGCAGCGCGCTGCCGAGTTCCTCCGTGGTTTGGGCGACTGCTGGCGCACCGCTGAAAACGATCACAGCCAAAGCAAAAGGCCAGAGATGAGCGCGACTAGTGCGGCATAAGTAGGCAAACATATTCATAGATGATAGACGGCGGATTTTCCCGAGGGCAAAGACTCCATCCTAGGACTCGCTCATTCGCATGTTACTTCAGACAGCAGCATCGCCGCTCAACAAACCGCATTGCCACTTTCAGCAGCGCGTTTGTCCCAGCCTCCGCTGCGAGCCCCAGCACTGCGCCGCCGGCGACATCGAGTGGCCAGTGCGCGCCTTTCGCGATTCGGCTGATGCCAACGGCAATCGACGCTGCCCCCGCAGTCGCGCCGACCCATGGGTAGTTACGCGAAAGAGCCCGTGCCGTCGCGACACTGCCGGCCATGTGGCCCGATGGAAACGACTGCTCGGGTTTGTCGTCTGAACCGCCGATTTCTTTTTCGTAACGACCCTCTTCCAGAAGCACGTGCGGTCGCGTGCGGCTCACGAGACTCTTCGTTAGGCGCTTGCTCAGGTCGGCTGCGCCGAGCGCTGCGAGCATGCAAACACCGCTTCCGGCAAGGCGACGATTACGCGAAGCGACACCAGTGATCAGCACCGCCGCGCAAATAGCGTAGAGCGGCCCCTGGTCTCCGATCTTGCCAGCCGCACCCGCCGCTTTCACAGCGGGATCGTCACGATGGCTCGCAATCTTTTTTCCAAGCTCGATGTCCGCCTTCTCTACGTCGGAAGCATTGTCCACTTCGGCTTCGGAACTCTCGGAGAGTCGCTCGGCGTCGTCAGGCATCGCGGGGAGGATGAGCGCGAAAGCTCACCACGTCGAATACCAGAACATCTTTTGTCTTCAATTTCTCGCTGCCTGCCGATAACGCTGGCACCGGCGTTCCTCCTCCATTGAAAGGACCGCGCCGCAGAATCACCTGACACGCCAATGGAATTGCAATCTTTTGAGCAGGAAGAGAAGCGCGTCATCGCGCAAAGCGCCGCGTTCAAGAAAGAACTCGGGCTACGCGATCTGGTGCTCACCCAGATTGTCTTTGTCGTCGGGACTTCGTGGGTCGGCACTGCCGCGAAGCTCGGGGCGGCGCAAACCGTCTACTGGCTGCTAGCTATCCTGCTCTTCTATCTGCCGCTAGCCGCCGTCGTCATTCATCTGAACAAGATCATGCCGCTCGAGGGCGGCCTCTACCAATGGGCGAAGCTGAGCTTCAATGATTTCGCCGGCTTCATCGTCGCCTGGAACCTGTGGCTGCTAGGTGTCTCGGTGATGGCCGGAACCGGTCTCGTGATCGCGACGAACCTTTCTTACGCGCTGGGGCCGAGCTGGCTTTGGCTGCCGCAGAGCCGGCTGTTTGTCGGGGGTTTCAACGGCATCCTCATCGCCGCGCTTGTCCTCGTCACGATGCGTGGACTAAGTCTCGGCAAATGGGTCCATAACGTCGGCGGCGTTCTCATGCTCATCACCTACGGAGCGCTCATCGTCCTGCCTTTCATCGCGGTCGCGGCCGGCAAATTGACGTCTTATCGCCCGGTCGAATGGGTCATGCCGACGGCGTCTCTTTTCAGCCTGAACATCTTCAGCAAGATATCGCTTGGCGCGCTCGCCGGGTTTGAATACGTCGCGATTTTGGCCGGGGAAACGCGCGCGCCGGTGAAGAACATTGGGCGCTCTGTGCTCATCGCGGCGCCGATCATCGCGTTCATGTTTATCTTCGGCACGAGCGCCGTGATTGCGTTCGTGAAGTTCGCTGACCTGGACCTAATCGGCCCCGTGCCGCAAGCGCTTAGCGCAGGCGCCAGTGCCTTTGGCGCAGCGGGAACGAGCATTGCCTCGATTGCGATTCTGATGCTCGCCGGACGCTCTATCGCTGTTCTAAGTATCTACTTCACGGGTAACACTCGCCTGCCGATGGTCGCGGGCTGGGATGCCATAGTTCCTGCGTGGTTCAGCAAGCTGCATCCGCGCTACAAGACGCCGGTGAACTCAATCCTGTTCGTCGCGGTGGTGACGCTTGCGTTCGCGATCGCGAGTCTGATCGGAGTGGGAGCGCAGGAAGCCTTTCAGTTGATCGATAACGCCGCCGGCATCTTCTACGCGATTGCTTATCTGATCTTGTTCGCGATCCCCATCTATGGTCTGCGCCAGGTGAAGTCGCATGCGCCACTCTGGCTGAAAATCGCGGCGGTCTTTGGGTTCGCCGTTACGGTGCTTTATGTCCTGCTGACGATTTTCCCGATCGTCGAAGTGCAGAGTCCCCTGTGGTTCGGCGCGAAGATTGTTCTCACGACAGTCGGCGCGAACGTCGTTGGATGGTTGATCTTCCGCGCGGGGCAGAAACGTCAGCGCGAAAAGAGCTAGAACGGCCGAGCTGTTGAGGGTTAGATGCCTGCCATGAGCACCTATCCGAAAAGCCCGAAGGAGATGACCGCCGGCGTAATGTATTTCCCGCGCATGCTTGATAAGATCCGACAGCACGCGCGCGGGGCACTGGGCGAGGACTATCACGCGAATCTCGGCACTCCGCAGTCTGGCGACGGAATGTGCTGCAACCTTCTCCGCGTCGAGTATCGCGTGTTGACTGAGCGGGTCCTGGCCGGCGGCAGCGACGAGGAAATTCTTGAGTGGTGCTACGCGACCGGACGTCGTCTGAATGAAGGCGACGTGATGGTATGGAATGGCTTTATCTCTAAGCTCGGCTGGAACGACTTTGGGACTCCATACCTCGAGGAAGGGAAGGAGAAATGTGGCATCCCGCATCGCACCGACGTTGTGACGATTCCTGACTTGATCGATTTCGACGAAAAGCGGATCAGCTGACGCGGACAATTACTGCGACGGCGCGGTCGATTCCGGCACGGGTTCTGTCTCGTGCAGACGCCCGTAATCGACTCGGAGCTGCCCACCTTCCAGCTCTTCGTAGACGTCCACAAAACGATGCCCGAAGCGCACGTCCGCGGCGGAGTAGTCGCGTTGGCTTTGCACGGATGCGGCCATCACCGTTTCAGTCGAGACGGCCGACGCGAGGAAGAACGCTTTCGTCGCCTCCAGTTGTTCCAGGGTTACGCCGAAGAGCGGGCTTTGCTCGGTGATCGTGTGACGGATCGTCAGGGCCGCAGGGAAACTGATCATGTGCTCGGGAAAGACTTTGAGGTCGTAGAAGCGGCGGACCGTGTCCCCTTCCTGCATCAGTTCGTCGCGCGAAAAGATCATGCGAAACCGTGCCTCGACCATGCTGGTATGGCGCAAGTTCGCGACGCGGAACATCAGCGTCTCCTCGCCGTTGAACCGGCCGATCAGTAAGTTCCGCCCGAAAAGAATGCGTGCTACCGGGCGCGAGAAACGGACGAAGATCAGCCCGGTGATGACTGCGACCCAAACCATTCCGACCACGATCTCGAGCGTGACAACAACGTGTCCGTAGCCGGTGGCCGGATACATGTGTCCGTAGCCGACGGTCGCGAGTGTTTCGACGCTGAAGAAGAACGCGGCCGGGAACGAGCCGGGCGTCATTTCGCCGATACACGGCCCGCCAACTGCATACGCCGTTGCGAAAATCAGATTGAGCGCCAGATACGCTGCCAGGAGGACAGCAGCGAAGCGTGGCCAGGAAAGCGAAAGAATCCAGTGATACGAATCGCGCCACTCGCGAGGCGCCGCGTTGATCTTCAAGAATTCCACCTGTCCCGCTTGGATGGAGATAGGCGTTTTTTTCCAGCTCATCAGGTCGCGGACGTAAGGGAGCAGATTACGGATACCTCGCCGAATAGCGCAACATTTCCGCGAGAACGGAACGCAACCCTAGGCGAAGGACGGGCGCTGTGGTAAGATCGCGCATGGCAAATGGATCTGGTAAAGCTTTCTCGCGTCGCGCTCCTGACATTATCACGGAGGAGCTGGTCGCGGCTTTCACCGGTAAGACATCGTATCAATTCAAACCGCTCTTCGATCTGATCTTCACGAACCTGCGCGCTCGAAATGCAATCAGCGGTGGTGAGGAGATGTTGCGGCTTCGTTCTTACGAGAAACTGCAGAGTCTGGTGGATCGCGGAGCCGTGAAGAAGACGATTACCGGCGTGGTCAAAAACTACAAAGGCGTCGCGGCCCCATTGCTGATGCTCGACAACGAAATGCAACAACTCCGGGCCGAGTGGACCGAGCGCGGTCTTGTCAATGCGGCGAACGCGCGCGCAGCCGCAGCAGCCTAACTATTCCCATGGCACGACCTAACTACTCAGGCGAAAAGCGCCGCAAAGAGCTCGAGAAGCAAAAGAAGAAGGCTGAAAAGGAGCAGGAGAAAAAGCAGCGGAAGCTCGACCAGGCTGCTGGCATTGTGCGGAACGACGAAACGCCCGCTGATGATGCGGACGAAGCGGGCGATTCGCCGTCGAGCTAGCCCGACTCTGCTGCCGCGCTAGTCGTCAGCGAAGAGCGCTGCGAGGTCGACGGCGAGTTCTTCACACTCGGTGTTCTCGTCGTTGCTCAGCACTGCAACGGTGAGGCCCGTTTTCAGGTCCATCATCACGTAGGTGGATGTGCCGTCCCAGCTGCCGCTGTGCGAAACCAGGACGGCCGGTTTCTCGATGACCCACCCGTAGCCGTAGCCGTTTCCATCGGCATCTTCGATGGGCTTTCCGTTGTCGAGGCGGCCATTCTGCCAGGAGATCCTGAGCGATTCGGCTGAGATGATCTTGTGGGCACGTAACGCCGCATCCCAACGGCTGAAATCTCGCACCGATGTGTTGATGTTCCCGTCGCCAGTCATGGTTGTTGGCTGCGTCGAGCGCTTCGCTTTGCCGCTACTGTCGGTGGCGTAGCCCTTGACGGTATTCGGCGGCAACTTCGCGGTGCCATCGAGGACAAAGGTCTCGCTCATTCCCGCCGGATTGAAAACGTGCTCCCGCAGATAGGTGGCGAATCGCTATCATCGTTTCGATATCAGCGAGCCCGTAACCGCCCAGGTGCAGAGGCACACTGTCGCGCGATACGAGCACCGCGACGCCAGGTGCGCTCGGATCCGAGTTTCGCCTGACGATTGCCGCGATCTCGTCGTCGTGCGCGTCAGCTGTAACGTCCTTTCCTGCCGCCGCGCGAGCTGCCGCGAACAGCAATGCGTCGGCTAGGAATGCAGCGCGATGCTCGACCCGACCCACGTTTTGTTTTTGTTGAACTTCACACCCATCATCGCGCCCTGGCTCATGCGGACGAGGTTGTTCACGAGGATCGGCTCTTCACCGTCCGGCCAGACGAACATCATCCGGATCTCCGCCTTCGAATTCTGACCGTCGGGTGTCGGCACGAAGCCCGCGTAGTTCACCTTCTCCTGCAGGATCCACGTATGAGGCTCCGCGATCGACGCGAGTGTCTCGCGCGTCGGCTCCAGATCAACCCCGAGGCCTGAGAATGAGTAGAGCGGCTTCAGCACGAACTCCTCGAGGCTGGCGTTCGCCGGGAATTCGTCGGCGTAATAGGCGCGCGACGTCTCCGGCGTGTTGAGGAACGGGAGCGAATGCTTGCTGATGCGGAAATACCAGTTCGGATGACCGATCCACTTCGCGTCGATTTCCTCTTGGAAGTTGAAACCGAAACTCAGGTCCGGCCGGCGTAGGAGCTCGTCGAAGATAACGCGGTTGTAGATGCGTTCGATCCGCACCTCGCGTCCGTCGCGCTGGTAGAACAGCTCGCGCCCGCGGCGTCTTACATCCGTGAGCGACACTGGCGCGACACCGAGCAGCGTCTCCGTGCAGGCGAAATCGATTCGCGTGTTTTGCTTCTCGGGTTCGATCTCGAGCAGCACCACGTTTTCCGGTGCGGAATCACCGACGATCACGCGCCGCAGCAGCTCGGTGTAGGAGCTCTCATCATACCCATTGAAGAACGGCACCCAGTCACCCGGAATCGCAGGAAATGCCGCGCGCATGCAGCGGAGCAGGAATATCTGGAAGGCGTAGAGGCTGGGAAAACCCTGTAGCTCGATCAAGCGCGGCACGAGGCGGCCTTCGTGCTCACAGATCGCAAAATCGATCTGAAGAAAGGTAGGATGCGCTGTCTCGTTAGGCACTTCGAGCCCGGCCGGCAGTGACGTCTTCGCATGCTCGGTAAACTCCGGCGTCCGCAGTTGCGCGACGATTGTTTCCGCCGCCCGCGAGACATCCTCGGTGAACTGCTCGGTCAGGAAAAGCGGTGTCTCGGAGATTCGAAAATCGACGGGCCAGCGTTCCGACTCATTCGCCATGCGCAGTAATTCTGCGTAGCGAGCGTCGCTGAAATCAGCATTGAAACGGGCGCGCAACTCTGGATTCATAGCGGTAATAATGAAAGGCGCGCAGCGGTCTGCTTGCCAGTCTTCCAACGATGACAGTGACGCGCAACACCGCCGAGTGAATCACAGTTTGCGTAAGCAATCCGTCACAGGCGAGCCGACCGAACATCCTGCGTATCCGTGGCGGATCTTTGGGGCGCTGCTCGGCGCCGCTGTGATCGGCTATGCAGCGGTAGTGCCATATGCACTTGCCGCTTTCGAGAAGGTGATCGCGGGGCGGAAATTGCCGCTGCCGCTTCCTGTTCTGATCGTACTGCAGACCGTCCAGGTGGTAATCATCTTTGGGGTAATCATCGCCCTCGGGTTGCTGCTGGCGCGGAAGGTGGGGTTCGAAACGCCTTTCCTGCGTGCCTGGTTTTACGGCCTGAACCGAGGAGCTGCAGGCAAGACGTTCTGCTTCGCGGCGGCTGTTGGGCTGGTGACTGGCGCAGCGACGTTGCTTCTATTTTATGGAGTGGTGCTGCCTTGGCTGCCTGGCTGGCCATCAGAAGCATCCATCGCCTTCTGGAAACGAGCGCTCGCCAGCCTGTATGGCGGCATCGATGAAGAACTGCAGCTGCGTCTTTTTCTGCTTCCACTGGTCCTGTGGATCATCGGCAAAGCGCGGCGTGCGCAGTTGAAGCCGAGCCCGGGGACGTTCTGGTTCGCGAACATTCTTGTCGCTCTTTTGTTCGGCGCGGCGCACCTCCCCGCGGCGGCGGCCATGATGCATCTGACACCAGCCGTGGTCGGCGCGATCGTGATGTTGAATGCCGGAGCCGGAGCCGTGTTTGGTTATGTCGCGTGGACCCGCGGATTAGAGGCTGCGATCGTCGCACACTTTTCCGCTGACCTGGTGCTGCATCTCGTTGGGCCACTGTTTGCCGGCGCGTGAGCGGTGCCAGCACTCACATCATTACGCCGCGGCAGTTTGGCGCGCCGCAGGTGCAAGGCCGCCCGGGATGCTGCGACGGCGTGTAGTCCAATGTGATTTCCTCGCCCACGGCGATGTCGCGAAGCGCGAAGAACAGCATGTGCCCGCGCGTGACGCGACTGAAGCAGTTCGGCGCGCATGAATGATTGATGAAGGCGGTCGCGTTTCCGCCGACGCTGGCATCGATGCTCCACTTCGCGTCGATCTCGCAGATCTTTACAACGCCGCCTTTCGCGACGCGGCGTTGCGCTTCGCGGTGCGAGATTTTCTCGCCTACCAGCTCCCCAATCTTCCTCCGCGCTGGCAACGGCAGGGCTGCGAAACAGCCCTGGCCGTTGATCCCGGAAGGTTTGACGGCGAGGTGCGGCGCCGGTTCCGATACTGTCAGTGGAGCAGCCGGAAATCGGACGGCGGCGTAAACGCGCCGACAACTGCGTCGCGATCCGTGGCGCTCTCCGAACGGCGTCCGGAACGAAGCTCGGGCTCGTTCACCGCGACCTTTGCAGGTGGTGCGTCGATCGCTGGCTGACCAGCTGCTTTCAATTGCTCGTTCACCGCCGGCAGGTCGGTCGCGAGCAGTTGCGCGAACTGCTTCGTCACATCGTCAAGCTCGCGGCGGAGCGCATCGATATTCGCAATCTGGTAGTCACCCGGTTTGCCTTCGTAGCTCAGGATCGCGCCATAAAGCTGATCGGTGTGTTCGCGCAGACGCTCTTCACCGGTGATCGCGCCGCCTTCGGTTGTCGCCACGATCTGCTTCCGCACGGCGTCGACTTTGCCATCAAAGTCCGCAACCGCTTTCCGCGTTGCATCGCCTTCCGGCAGCGTCTTGAGGAGTCTCATCGTCGCCATGCGCAGCGGGATGATCCGGTCCATCAACGCGCTCTCATCGCCGAACAGGCCATGCACACGCATCGCCGCATCGAACTGCGCTTTGCGATCCGCCTCGGTGAACTTCACGCGCTTATCGAGGCCAACGGTCAGCTTCGTCTCGGAGACTTTATCGCCCTTCGTCATACGCACGGCGTAAACGCCAGGCAGCACCCGCGGACCGCGCGTTCCTGCACCTGCGAGCTGCGCTGCTGGCGGTACCCGCGGCGGTTTTTGCGTCATGCTCCAGGTGACGCGGTTGAGGCCTGGTCGCTTACTCGCCGGCAATTCGTCAACAACCTTCCCGGCGGCGTCGAGCACCTCGATCTTCAGCTTTCCGAAGAGATGCCGCGAACGCTGATAGTAGGTGATGACCGCGCCGTCAGTAGGATTCGCGCCTTCGAAAACCGCTGCGCCAGCGGCCCATCCCCCGCGCCCTTCGATGCGCTGCTGCACCGGACGTGACGGGACAAAGGCTGCTTCTTGCGTGAGCAACTCCGGCGTCAACGCGCGCAGCGGCGTGATGTCGTCGATGATCCAAATGCCGCGCCCATGTGTTGCAAGCACGAGATCGTTCTCGCGCGGCTGAATCGCGATGTCGCGCACGGCGACGCCGACGGGGAACCGGCCGCCTTTGAACTGCGCCCAGGCCTTGCCCCCATCGACGGAGATGTAGAGGCCGAATTCCGTGCCGAGGAAGAGCAGGTTCGGCTGCACGAGATCTTCTTTGATCACATGCGCGTAGCCGCTCACGCCGCTAAGCTCCTGCGGGCTAACGAGTGGCGTCCAAGTGGCGCCGAAGTCTGTCGTCTTATACAGATACGCGGTCATGTCGCCGAAGGTGTGGCGATCGAACGTCACGTACGCCGTGCCCGGCGCGAAGTTGCTCGCCTGCACCCAGCTGACCCACGAATTCTTCGGCACATTCGGCACTGCGCCGACGGTGTTCGTCCACGTTTTGCCGCCGTCTTTCGTGATCTGCAGATTGCCGTCGTCAGTGCCAACCCAGATGACGTTCTTGTCCTTCGGCGACTCGCTGATTGAGTAGATCGTGGTGTGCATTTCAGCCGACGAGTTGTCGATCGTCACGCCGCCCGCTTGTTCCTGCTTCTGCTTTTCAGGATCGTTGGTTGTTAGGTCAGGCGAGATGCGATCCCAGGTCTGGCCTTGGTTGCGTGAGCGGAAGAGGAATTGCGAGCCGATGTAGATCGTCCCTTTCTCGTTAGGCGAAAGCGCGATCGGCGTGTTCCAATTCCAGCGCAGCTTCTCCTTGTAGTTTGGCTTTGGCTGGATGTCGCGGCCGGCGTGCGTCTTCCGGTTCACACGTCCGATGTTGCCGCCTTGCGACTCGGCGTAGAGGTAGTCGGGATCAGACGGATCGGGAAACATCCAGAAGCCGTCGCCGCCATACATGTTTTCCCACTGCGCGTTGGTGATCCCACCGGGATACTGCGATTCGCCGACCCACGAGCTGTTATCCTGCAAGCCGCCGTAGACGCGATACGGGTCCACGTCATCGACGCTCACGTGATAGAACTGCGAGATCGGAAGGTTCTGGCCCTTCCACCATTTCGCGCCGCCGTCGTGCGAATACCAAATGCCGCCGTCGTCGCCATTCATGACGAACTGCGTGTTTGTCGGGTCAATCCAGACGTCGTGCACGTCGCCATGCGCGCCGTTAAATCCGCCGACGGTCGCGAAGCTTTTGGCAGCGTCTTCACTCATGATGAGCGCTCCGTCGGTTTTCCAAACGCGATCGGGATTTTTCGGGTCGACGATCAGATTCGCGAAGTAAAACGGACGCCAAACCATCCAGGTGCTCTTGTCGCGCTTATCCCAGGTCGCGCCGCCATCGTCTGAGACGAAGAGCGCGCTTTCCGGTGACTCGACGAAGCAGTAAACGCGTTGCGCATTTGACGGCGCGATCGCGGTAGCGAGGCGGCCATACGGCTTCTTCGGGAATCCTTTGCTGTTTTCCGGCGTGATCTCGGTCCAAGTGGCGCCGCCATCGGCGGTGCGGAAAAGCCCGCTCGCCGACGGAGCGTCAGCCCCGTAACCGCCCGAGCGGAACGTCCAGCCCTGCCGGCGGAAATCCCACATCGTCGCGAGCATCACATCCGGGTTCGTCGGATCGACATCGACGTCAGAGCAGCCAATCGAGAGGTTCGCGCCTTTCAGCACGAGGTTCCAAGTGCGGCCGCCATCAGTCGTCTTGTAGAGACCGCGATCCGGCGAATCGCTCCAAAGCGCGCCCGGCACTGCTGCGTAGGCAACCTCGCCATTCGTCGGACTAACAACGATCTTTGCGATGCGTTCCGACGCCGGTAAACCAACCCGCGTCCAAGTTTCGCCGCCGTCCATCGAGCGATAAACACCGTTACCGATCGAGACGCTGTTGCGCGTCCACGCTTCGCCCGTCCCAACCCAGATGTTCTTCGAATTTTTCGGATCGAGCGTGATCGCCCCGATCGATTGCACCGGCTGCTCGTCGAAGACGGGCTTGAAGGTGGTGCCGTTGTCTTCCGACTTCCAAACGCCGCCGCTCGCTGCGCCGACGAAGATAGTGAGCTTGCCCGAAGGCTCGCGGCTCGCGGCCAGTGCCGAGATGCGTCCGCTCATCGCGGCCGAGCCGATGTTGCGCGCGCCAAGGCCGGAAATGCTCGCGGAACTATACGGCGTTTGCGGAGCGGCTTGCGTGAGGCTCGCGATCGCGAGCGTGGCGAAGGTAAGAGGGAGAATACGCATGGAGGTTATTTCGAAGGGGCTGAGGGGAATTGGAACATGCTGTCGTCGGCCGGCACGTTGGCTTCGGCTTTCTCGATGATGATCTTTTGTTTGTCGGGGTCGCCTTTCTGTCCGGACTCGACCGAGAATGGAACGAACACGCCGCCGACTTTTTCGTAATCGCCAAGGTCAGTCTCGACTTCGACCTGCGCACCGCGTTCGGTGCGCTGCGTGCGCACGCGGATCTCGAGGAAATGCTCGGGATCGAGGTAAACGTAGCTCACGTCGCCATTCTTCCGCGTCACCTTCAGCTTGTGCGCCTGAGTGCCATCGACGTCTTCTGTCCCGAGATACTCGACGGTGCTGCCCTTCTCCTGCCAGTCGATCAACGGCCCGTCGACTTCCGCTTCTTCGACCAGCGATTTCGTGTCGTCCGGCGCCATCTTCTCGGGATCTTTACGCCCTTGGAACGGCGAGATCTTCCAGCCTTCTTTTCCGTCGAAAGCCTGCACCATCGTGAGGCCTTGCACGGTCGCTTCGGTGCGGACTTCGCCCGGCCGTTTCTTCGTCTGCGCGTAGGCCATCTCAAAGCGGCCGCCGTTCACCAGCAGCTTGCCGCTGAGCTTGACCGAACCGAGCGATTTCAACGCCTCAGCGCCGCCTTTCGCTTCGACATTCTTCGCGACCAACTCGTTAACAGTCGGTGCTTTTTGTTCTTGGGCCTGAAGCGCGGGAGCGACGAACGTCGCGGCCGCCAGGAGGAGGATTGCGGGAGGTGTTTTCATAAGGATGTGAGGACACGCGCGAGCGCGAAGGTCTCGCGCAGGCTCTTGCAGGCCTTGTGCCATTTCGCGCGCGAAGGCACAAGCCGTTCTTTGTGAGTGGATTGCAATCGCGGAGAGAAACCAACGCGATTCACGATCTTCCCGAACTCGGGATTCAGCGGTTCCGATGACGGGACGATGAGCGGCGGCCCGGCGTCACCTCTTCGCCTTCTTCTGTACCACTGGCTCAAGCATCGTCCCGCGACACTTCGCGCTGCCGCAGAGACAGACGTAATGCTTCTCCAGCGCCTTCGTTCGCCGCTCCGCCGGAACGATTTTGTAATCGTAAAACAGCTCTTCGCCTTCGCGCAGAGAACGCAGCGCATAGACGAAAATGCGATCGTCTTCTTCTTTCGTCTCGCAGTTTGGATCGCACGCATGATTGATCCAGCGGGCATCGTTCCCGCCCTGAACGGCATCAATTACGTCGCCGTTATCGAGCGAGAAGAAGAAGGTGTGATACGGATCGTCTGGATTGTGCGGCGGCAAATCCATCGCTTCTTTCCACGGCAGATGCTTGCCCGTGTACTCAATGATGCGGGTGCCTTTGCGGATCGCAGCCGTCGTGTAAACACCGCGGCCGTGAACACCTGATCGGCGCACCTCGAGGAAGTCCGCTGCCGGGGTGCGAAACTTCTTCTTAGCCGAGGAGTCCTTTTGGGGAGGCATGCGATCTGGATCGCGCGCAATGCGCGGAGCGGTTGTAACGCGCGGCACCCGCGTCCGGGGAGCGCAGGCTGCCAGCCTGCAGTTTCTGGCAGCCTGCGCTCCCCAGAGTCGGAGCAAGAAACCGCTACCCAGCGGTTAGCGCCGCGCGCTCGTCGTTCAACGCGCCGCTCTTCTCGAGGAAGTAATCGTAGCCGCCGGGATAAGGCGCCACATGGCCGGCGTTCACATGCAACACTTTCGTCGCGAGCTTGCGGATGAAATGCACGTCGTGCGAGATGAAGACAAGCGTGCCTTCGTAGGCATCGAGCGCGAGGATCAACGACTCAACCGCGTGAATGTCGAGGTGCGTCGTCGGTTCATCCATGAGCAAGAGGTTCGGCGGATCGACCAGGAACTTGATCAGGTTCAGCCGGCTCTTCTCGCCGCCGCTTAGCACGCCCGTTTTCTTGTAGATGTCGTCCTTGCGAAACAGGAATGAACCAAGGATGCCGCGAGCCTCATTCTCCGCGAGCGTCGGCGCCGCGTTCATGACTTCCTGCAGGACGCTGTTGTTGGCGTCGAGCGTGTCCGCGCGATGCTGCGAGAAGTAACCAATCTTCGCGTTATGCCCGAGGTCGCGCTCGCCTCTCTGAAACGGGATCACGCCCGCGAGGATCTTCAGGAGCGTGGATTTGCCCGCTCCGTTCGGCCCGACGAGCACTGTGCGTTCGCCTCGCTCGACCGTGAGATCAAGCCCGGTGTAAACCTTGTGGTCGCCGTACGCCTGATGAATCCCTTCGAGTGAGATCGCGCGTTGCCCACCGCGCGGCGGCTGCGGGATATTGAAACGAAACGGCTTCTTCGGCGGCAAGGGCTTCTCGACCAGCTCCATCCGCTCGATCTGCTTCAGCTTGCTCATCGCCTGTGAAGCTTTCGACGCGACCTGACGGAACCGATCGTAGAACTCGCGCAGCCGCGCGATCTCCTTCTGCTGGTTATTATAGGCGGCGAGTTGCTGCTCGTAGTTCGCTTCACGCTGGCGAAGGAACTCGGAATAATTTCCGGTGTAGCCGATCAGCTTCTGCTCGCTGATTTCGTAGACACTTTCCACGACCTCATCCATGAACTGTCGATCGTGCGAGATCAGCAGCAGCGCGCCCGAGTAGTTCTTCAGATAATCCTGCAGCCAAAGGAGCGAGAGCAGATCGAGATGGTTCGTTGGCTCATCGAGAAGCAGTAGATCCGGCTCCATCACCAGCAACCGCGCGAGGTGCGCGCGCATCACCCAGCCGCCGCTCATCTCCTTCGCCTTGCGACTGAAGTCCTGCTCGCGATACCCGAGCCCGCGCAACATCTTCTTCGCCTTCGCGTCGACTTGGGGGTTGCTGAGCGCTTCGTGCTTCGCGTGCGCTTCGAGGTAGTCGGCGCTGCTCACATCGCCCGCTTGTTCCAGCGCGTGCAGCTGCTTCTCGAGCGCGGCAACTTCACCGGCGCGGCCGGTTGCCACATCCATCACCGTCTCGTCGCCGACCGGTTCGCTCTCCTGCGGCAGGTAACCAACCATCGTCCATTCGTCGCGCTCCACCGTTCCCGAATCCGGCGTGTCTTTGCGCAGGATCACATTGAACAGCGTCGACTTCCCGGCGCCGTTCGGGCCAACTAACGCCACGCGTTCGCCGTAGTTCACCGTCATCGTGGCGCTCTCAAAGAGAGTCCGCCCGCCCATTGTTTTGCGGAGATCGCGAATCGTTAACATAGGAGAAATTCCGCCGGATCGCGGACGGCGAAGTTACTCCTGAGAGACCACAACCGCAACACGCCTGGCGCTTCGAGCGCGGCGCATCAGTCCGACTGCTTAGCGCTTTTCCGGCAGCGAATATTCGAAGTCGTAGAGATGCTTTCCGTCGGCAATGTCGATCGTCATCTTACCCGCTAATCCCTCCAACTCGTCGGTGCCGGAGTCCGGAATGACCGTGACGGTTAGCTGCGCCATGCTGCGATTCATCGTGCCGCTGTGCTGGAGGAAGAAGGTGCCGCGGCGGCCATGGAGCGAGCCCGTTACCTGCTCGATCGCTACGTATCCGGCTGACCCTTTCACCGCAGATTGCGCCGCCAGCATCTCGCCTTTGCTGCTCGCTTCCAGCTCCCCATGGAATTGCTTGTCGATCGACATTCGCCCCAGCGGCGCGTCGGTCGTCTGCGGATTGAGTTTCACTTCGAATGGCCCTTTTGCGTGCAGTGTCGTCATAGTTTTTGGTTCAGCTTTATCCGGCGCAGGAGTCTCAGCGAGCGCCGTGCCGGTGCCAATCGCGAGCGTGATCGAAGCGGCGACGGCAAAGGCCGCGAGTCGCCGTCTCCGCGCGAATAGATGCACCACGAAAGCAGTTAGCCAGAGGAGAACAGCAAGAGCTCCGGCCGGGAGGGTGAACAACATCAGCCAGCCGAGGACACACATTGTGTAAAGCATTTCGCCGCGATCCACGCCGCCGACGAGACAAGGATGCACGCTCCCCTCGTCGAGCATGCAGCCGTTCGCGCTCGCGATTGAGCTGGCGATCAAGACAGAGATGAGGGGCGCCGCCGCTCCAATGATAATGCCGACAAGGACAATGGCGTAAGGCACCCACGGAAACCGTTTCGCGGCCTTACTCGAAGGTGGCTTGGAAACAGTGCTCACACCCCCCGACCTTATTCAGGTTCAGAACTGGCGCGCAATCTCGCGGTCGCGACGTTGCGAAAAACTCTTGCCCGCGCGCAGGCCGCGAGCTATCCCGCTACAGCATTATGAAAAAGTCGTTCCTTACGTTTTGCCTCGCCGCCCTCATTGCTGTCTCCGCCCAGGGGAAGACAATGAAATTACCGGATGACGATAATGCCGTCGCCACGATTACGATCCCCGATTCGTGGGATCCGGACGCGATCGAGAACGGCGTGGCCGGCACGAGTGACGATGATGCGGTCTACCTTGCTGCCGTTGCCGTCAGCAGCAAGAAAGGTATGGACGCGGAGATCGAGGACACCTTTGCGATGCTGAAAGAGCACAAGGTCGACCTGGATCAGAGCACGAAGAAAGAGAATAAATTTAAGGTCAACGGCTTAGACGCGGAAGAGCTCCTTTTCCAGGGCAAGGACGAAGATGGGCCTACTTCAGTCAGCATCTGCTTCGTGCCAATCAAGGACAGCGTGATCGTGCTCACCTATTGGGTGACGACGAAGGAGGAGGCGAAGCACCAGGCGGAAGTTGGCAAGATCGTGAACAGCCTGAAGCCCTCCGCGTAACTCGAAGGCTTCGGCAGAATTGGCCAGCGGTAGCTCCGGCTCCGCTGGCCTTTTTTTAGCTGTTTGTGCGGGGCGAGGAGTCGCGGAATCTTCGGGCAATGAAATTAGCTTTCGTGGCGCTGCTGCTGGCGGCGTCGGTTGGCCTCGGCCTAGCCGCGGAAAACGTTGAGCCGCAGTTCGACGCGCCCGCTGCGGAACGGTTTGCGGACCTGGCGCTCGCCTGTGTCGGCAAAGAATATCCGAACAAGCTCAGCCACAATCTTAACAGCGACGCCGACGTTGCGCCGCCGCGGAAGCTCACGCCGGCGTTTTTTGGCTGCTACGATTGGCACTCGTCCGTGCATGGTCATTGGCTGCTCGCGCGACTGGCGCGGAAGTTCCCGGATGCGCCATTCGCAGCGAAGGCACGTGAGGCGTTACAAAAAAGTCTCACCGCGGAAAACCTCCGGCAGGAAGCTGCCTATATGCGCGGCGAAGGTCGTGCGAGCTTTGAGCGGCCCTACGGTCTGGCGTGGTTGCTCCAGCTCAGCAGCGAGCTGCGCGAATGGGATGATCCCGCGGCACGTGAGATGGTGGCGAATCTTCGGCCGCTCGAAGAAGCCACGCTGGAACATCTTAAGACCTGGCTGCCGAAACTTTCGCACCCAGTGCGAATCGGTGAGCATAACCAGACCGCGTTTGCCCTCGGTCTGATGCTCGATTACGCCCGCGCTAATCACGACGACGCACTCGCGAAACTACTCTCCGACAAGGCGCGTCAATTCTATGGAGCCGACAAGAATGCACCGCTCGCCTACGAGCCGTCCGGGGAGGATTTTCTTTCGCCCGCTCTCGGTGAAGCGGATGTCATGCGACGCGTGCTCGCGCCGGATGAGTTCGCGGCGTGGTTGAAAACATTCCTCCCGCAACTGCCGACCAAAGCTGGTGCGGATTGGCTGCCGGTCGCTGTCTCACCCGACCCGAGCGACCCGAAGCTTGCACATCTCGATGGGTTAAACCTGAGTCGCGCCTGGATGCTCGAAGGCATCTTGTCCGGTCTGCCGGCGGACGATCCACGTCGACCAGCGTTGATGGGAACAGCCGATGCGCATCGCCGCGCCGGCCTCGCAGCAGTCACGGGAGAGCATTACGAGGGCGGTCACTGGCTCGGGAGCTTCGCTGTTTATCTGGTGTCGCAGCGTGGATCGAGCTCGGCGAAGTAGAGCTGCGAACGTCGGTCATTCCGACCCAAGCGAAGCGCAGTGGAGGATCCCGAGGCGATGAGATTCGTTTTGTCGCGGGGGTCCCTCAACGTCGCTCGGGATGCCAAGCTCGACGCGCGCCAGCTGTCATCCTGAGCCGCGAAGACGGTCGAAGGATCTCACAACCGGAGCCGATGCTTTGTGAAACCAGACGCACACGTGCGCGGGTGCGGCTTCGTCTCTGGGTTGTGTAACGCAGATTGCATAGGCGAGATCCCTCGACGTTGCTCGGGATGACACGCCTCAACGCTCACCTCCAGATTCCATGATCCACATTCTCGACACGCGCCAGCTCGGGCGCCCCGGCATTATCGCGGCGACCGCATTGGAGACCGATCTCGGGATCGCGCTGTTCGACACCGGGCCCGAGTCAACCTTCGACAATATTGCTGCGGATCTCCGCGCCGCCGGCGCTCGCATTGGGGATGTGCGGCACGCCTTTCTTAGCCACATTCACTTTGACCACGCAGGCGCGGCCTGGAGGTTCGCCGAAGCTGGCGCCGACATCTACGTCCATCCGCACGGTGCGCGGCATCTGATTGACCCGGCGAAACTAGTCGAGTCCGCCACGCGAATCTTCGGCGAACAGATGGAGAAGCTTTGGGGCCGGATCGCGCCCGTGCCGCAGGCGAGCGTGAAGGTTCTGGAAGATGGCGACCTCGTGCGCCTGGGCGCGACTGAGATCCGTGCGATCGCGACGCCAGGACATGCGAGCCATCATCATGTTTACGCGTGGGACGACGTTCTCTTCGGTGGCGACATCGCCGGTGTGCGGATCGGGAGCGGCCCGCCGATCCCGCCGTTCGTACCGCCCGAGCTTCACGTCGAGTCATGGCTCGAATCGATCGACACGATGCGCGCAGTCAATGCGGCTCAAATCTACTTGCCGCATTTCGGCCGCGTCGTCGGCGAAATCGATGCCCACTTTGATGCGCTCGAGAAGCATGTCCGTGATTGGTCCGGGTGGTTCCGCGACCGGCTTCGGAATGGCAACGACGAGGCGCAGCTAGTGCCCGCTTTCGCGGAACACGAGTTCGCCGAGCTGCGGGCCGGCGGCGCGAGTGAAGACGATGCAGCCGACTACGAACACGCCGACCCGAGCTACATGGCCGTGACGGCAGCGCTGCGATACTGGCGGAAGTATCATCCCGACGAAGTGCCCGCGGTGACCTGACGCGCGCTTTCATTCGCGAACACTCACGCTGCCGCGCTATGCTGCGGCATGAGTGAAGCCGCCGCCGCCTCGAGCCCAAATCATCTCGCACACGCCGACGTTGTGGTCCGCGGCAATCCCGGCGCGTTTCTGCAAAAAATCACCGTCGGGAAGCATCATCTGGAGGCGGATGAGCCATTCAGCATCGGTGGCAACGACTCCGCGCCGGATCCTTACGATTATCTGCTCGCCGGCCTCGGCGCGTGCACTTCCATGACGATCGGTCTCTATGCGCGCCGCAGTAAATGGCCGCTCGACGACATCGTCGTGACGCTCCGGCATTCGCGAATGCACGTCAGTGATTGCACCGACTGCGACACCCAGACTGGCATGCTCGACTGCATCGAGGTGGAGATCGAACTCGTCGGTGAGATCACGCCTGAGCAACGCGCGAAGCTCATGCAGATCGCGCACAAGTGTCCGGTCCATCGGACGTTGAAAGGCGAGATCAAGATCGACGTCCGCGCGGCCGAGTCGACGTAACCGTAGTCCAATGAAATCCGAGACGCTGACTTATCGAGGGAACCGGCACCGTGAGCATCCGTCGAAATGCGTCAGACGAATCGAGCTCTTCTAAGCCACGGAGCGGACCAGAGATAGCGTTCGCTGTTCGCTGCTGGCGCGACTTAAACCACGTAGGAGCGCGACGACCACCAACCGCTGCGCTTTACCCGCTCGCTGTCATCGGACGAAGCTGGCGCCATTGATGTCGAGCACTGCACCCGTCATGGAAGGCGGAGCGATCAGCGCGAGATACGCGACGGCGTTCGCGACTTCCTCAGGCAAGGCCACCCGACCGAGCGGGATCTCGGCAATCAGCTTATCGCCGCCGCGACTCGAGAGGTATTCTTCCGCCATCCCTGTCATCGTGAATCCCGGCGTGACGGCAAAAGCGAAAACGCCTTCCGCCGCGAAGCCGCGCGCGATTGTTTTCGTGACGCCGATGAGCGCGGCCTTCGAAGCGGCGTAATGCCAATGCTCGGGCGAATCGCCGCGGTAGGCTGCGCGACTCGCGACGTTCACGATCCGTCCGCCTCCAGCACGCGACCGGAAGTGCGACACGGCCAGCCGGCAGAGATCGGCCGCTGAAACGAGATTCACCTGGAGCGTGCGGTGCCAACGCTCGCGCCATACTTCCGCACTCTCGCCGATCGATGCCGGCTCGTAGATCCCGGCGTTGTTCACAAGCACATCGACGCGGCCGTCGAAGCGATCGAGCGCCTCCTGCCACAGCTGATCCGCCGCACCCGGCTGCAGGAGATCGGCGGCGAGCTGATCATCGCCATTTGCTCGCGTGCCGTGACCGATGATGCACGCACCTTGCCGTTGCAGCTCCTCGCGGATCGCGGCGCCGATGCCGCGGCTGGTGCCGGTGACGAGAATATGGATCGGTTTTTCGCTCATAGCGGGATCGTAGCGCAACGTTCGTGTTCCCCAAAAATCTTCAGAATCGAAACGAGCGCCGCGCATCACGGAGACGTTCGTCTTCGCGGCGGAATTCCACGCTCGCGCCACCAGCATGCAAACACACGACGACGAGATCGAACGCATTCGGCTGTTGCATCGCGAGTTCGGCCTGAAGAGAGCGCGCCCTGGCTTGGTGCGCATTTGGCTGCGGCGCAGGTGGATGGAATTGCGCGGACGTTGAAGCTTCGCGGCGCTGCCTGCAGGGTCGCAACGGCGGCGGCGCTGTGTATGCTACGGAACGTGAAATTTCGCTTTCCGTGGATTCCTGCGTGCCTGCTCTTGTTCGCTGCGACGCCTCTTTTGCGCGCGCAGGACGCGGAGTTGCCGGCGGCTGATTCGAGTTCGCTCGATTTTAAGCAGTTCGGTCTGCTGGCGATCCAGGAAGGCGGGCGGCGCAAACCAGTCGATACCTTTGGCCGCGAGACGTTGATCAAGCTGAGCGGCCGCTCGAGCTACACCGCGAACGGCAAGACCTGGAACGGCAACGACTTCCTGCTTTCGATGCTGCTCGACACGCACAAGTGGCAGGAAGAGCCGTTGATTCTCGTCTCGGTCGGGCAGTTGATCGAGCAGCTCGGGCTTGATAAGACGCAGCGGCGCTTCCCGTTCGCGAAGTTGAGCACGCTACCGGAGCTCAACCGTCTCGTCGGCGAGGCGCACGAGCTGAAGCGCGCGGAAAAGCCTCTCTCGAAACTGCAGAACGAAGCGATGGCCGTCGGCGAGCGGCTCGCGCTTTTTTCGCACGTGATGGACGGAAGTGCGTTCCTTCTCGTGCCGGCGCGCCAAAAAGAGACGGACCCGTGGGTCGTGCCGCCAGCCTACACGCAATATTATAACGACACGCAGTTTGGCCCGTTGCAGACGCAGCTGCAGACAATGGCGAACGCCTACGTGCACGGTGACGGCTTCAACTTCGCGACCGCTTCGCGCCAACTGCGCACCGGCTTACGCGATCTGAGTCCCGCGATTTATCCGACGGAGTCGAAGCTCAGCACCGAATATTTCTACAATCATTTCGATGGTTTCTACCGCGCGGCGTGGTGCTATGGCATCGCGCTGGTGCTGCTGGTAATCGCGGTAGCACGAGGCAACGGCGGATGGCTGAAGACCGCGGGGTTGGCGTTCGCAATCGCGGCGTTGCTCTTCCACGCGAGCGGGATTGCCCTGCGCTGCATGATCGCCGGCCGCCCCCCAGTGACGAACATGTACGAGTCGATCATCTGGGTGTCGTTCGCGGTCTCATTCTTCGGGATGATGTTTTTCCTGCGCTATCGCACACTGGTGTATCTGCTGGCTGCGCTTCCGCTTTCGTTGCTCGCGCTCTTGCTCGTGCATCAAATGCCGATCGCGATGCCTTCGAGCATTGATCCGTTGGTGCCCGTGTTACGCGATAATTTCTGGCTCACGATTCACGTCCTGACGATCACGTTGAGCTACGCTGCGTTCGCGCTCGCGATGGGCTTTGGCCACATTCTGCTGTGGCGTTATGCGCGGAATCCGGCCGCCGCGCGCGCGGATCAGCCGATGCACTTCTCGCTCCATCGCGTGCTGCAACTTGGCGTGCTCCTGCTCGCGGCCGGCACGATTCTTGGCGGCGTCTGGGCGAATTATTCGTGGGGCAGATTCTGGGGTTGGGATCCAAAGGAAACGTGGGCGCTGATCGCGTTGCTTTGCTACATCCTGACGCTGCACGGACGGCTCGCCGGATGGTGGACTCAGTTCGGTTTGGTGGTCGCGAGTGTGGTCTGTTTCCTGGCGGTGTTGATGGCTTGGTACGGCGTGAATTTCGTGCTGGGCAAAGGTCTGCACAGCTATGGATTTGGGATTGGCGGCGAGACTTACGTCGCGACGTTCGTGATTCTTGATCTGCTCTTCGTCGGCTTCGCCATTTGGCGGCATCGGATGAGCAAGCGCACGCCGGCTGCCGCCCCTGTGACGGCCGCCAGCCTCCCGGCCTAACGACAGATTCGCCGCGCGGCCGCGGCGGCTTCGCGCTCGAGCGGTCCGAGTGGATATCCTTCAACGAGA
>JBHENE010000142.1:0-8170 GCA_046262215.1 Chthoniobacterales bacterium
GATTTCGGCATTCTGCGGACGCGGGATTGGATAATACGGATCGCCCTCCGCCTGCGGATATTCGTACACGATGCTGGTCTTTTCGTGCTCCTGGCCAGTGAGATACTTGAACTCCGTGATCCGGGTGTGCGGCACCTTTTCGTCAGGATAATTGATGACCGGTGCATCTTGGTAGACTTCCTGATCGTGCGTCTCGTGCCGGAATTTCAATGAGCGATACGGCAGCTTCCCGAAGCGGAAATCGAAGAACTCATCGATCGGCCCGGTGTAGATCATCTCGCGATACGGCACTGTGTCCTTGATGTCGCGATAATCCGTCGCGACCTGCACCGTGATGTTCTCGTGATCGAGCATGTTCTCGAACATTTTCGTGAAACCGTGCAGCGGCATCGCTTGGTGAGCGTCCGTGAAATAACGATCATCCTGGTTCGTTCGCGTGGGGATCCGCGCTGTCACTTGCGAGCTTAGCTCGGAAGGATCGAGACCCCACTGCTTGCGCGTGTAGCCGCGGAAGAACTTCTCGTAGAGCTCGCGCCCGACGGTGCTGACCACAACATCCTCAGAAGTCTCGATCTTCTCTACGTTCTCGCGCACCTCGGCGAAAAACTTCTCCAATCCCTCCGAGTCCATGTCCAATCCGTAGAGGCGATTGATCGTATCAAGGTTGATCGGAATCGGCAGCAACTGCCCGTCGACAAATGCGCGGACGCGGTGCTCGTAAGGGCGCCACTCAGTAAATTGCGAGAGATACTCGAAGATCTCGCGCGAGTTCGTGTGGAAAATGTGCGGCCCATACTTGTGCACGAGCACGCCCGCGTCGTCCGGATGATCATAGGCGTTACCGGCAATGTGCGGCCGCCGGTCGACGATCAACACCTTCTTGCCGGCATCACGAGCGAGACGCTCAGCGAGCACACTTCCGGCATAGCCGGCGCCGACAATCAGATAATCATACATAGTTAGAAAACAACGCCGCTCCTGCGGGCCAGCGGGGGCGCAAAATTAGCAGACTCCGTTGCAATCGACAGAGGAAGTTCGCGCCGGCCGCCGCGCTGCTGCGCGTTGTCTAACACTTACCGCTTCCCTTGCGCTTTTGGATGCAAATCCTAGCTTGGGCGCGGCTCTCCCACCTATGCACGATTTCCTCCTTTCTCTCCTCCTCGGCATCGTCGAAGGCATCACCGAGTTCCTGCCGGTCAGCTCGACGGCGCATCTCCGGATCACCGAAGCGCTCCTCCACCTCGATCTGCACGACAGCTTCTGGAAGTCCTACAGCATCGTCATTCAACTCGGCGCGATCCTCGCGCTGCCGGTCTACTTCCGGAGTCGCATTGTCGATCTGGTGACAACTTTTCCCCGCGGCATGCGTGGTGATCGCACGGTCCTCACGCACCCATTAAGTTTGATCATGATCGCCTTCGTGGTGACGGCGATCCCGTCTTATCTGCTGAAGAAACAGATCGGTCAGAATCTCGAGAGCCTCACGGTCATGGCCTGGGCGCTCCTCATCGGCGGTATCGTGATGTGGGCCGTCGACGCGATGTTTCAACGTCCGAATATCGATCGCCTCGACGACATCAACCTGCCGCGCGCGATCTGGATCGGTGCGGTGCAGATTCTCTCGGCGGTTTTCCCTGGAACCTCGCGCTCGATGTGCACGATCGCTGCCGGCCAAACCGCCGGCTTATCACGCGAGACCGCATTGGAATTTTCGTTCTTCCTTTCGATGCCGACCATGATCGTGGCAACCGGCTACGACTTGCTGAAGACGATGCGCGGCGGACACCAGGAAGCCGGTGCCGCCGCGATTGCACCTGTCGCGATCTCCGCGCATCAATGGCTGATCATCGCGATTGGGGCGTTTGTCTCGTTTGTCGTTGCCCTCGTCGTCGTCGCATGGTTCATGCGATGGGTCCGAGCGCGCGGCTTTGTGCCGTTCGCGATCTATCGGATTGCGCTAGGCATAATCCTGCTGCTCCTGATCGCGCGCGGCACGATCTGACGCGCGCGTGTTAAACGCGTCCGCCGCGGCCGGCGAGCAGTAGCACGAGAACGATCACGACGAGCAAGCCGCCGGCCGGATAGTAGCCAGTTCCCCAACCGGAGCTGTAGCCCCACGTCGGGAGCGAACCGAGGAGCAGGAGCACGAGAATAATAAGTAGGATGGTGCGCATGCTCCGCAGCCTAACGAGACGGACGGAGCGGCGGCAACGATTTTCTTTAGCCTCTCTGCATCCCGAAATTCCTTGCAGCAGAGGCGCTTGAATTTATTCTGTGCGCCGGTCCCGCATGCGTCCGCTTCCGGATGCGTCGGGACAATTTGCTGTCAGCAGCTGCACCGTCATGGCGAACACAATTCTCGTCGGCGCCCAATGGGGCGACGAAGGTAAAGGCAAGATCATCGACGTTCTCACCGCGAACGTGGACGTAGTGGTCCGTAGCCAGGGGGGCAACAACGCGGGGCATACGGTGATTCATCGCGGCACGAAATATGTGCTGCACCTGATTCCATCCGGCATCCTCCGGCGCGGCAAAGTCTGCGTCATCGGCAACGGCGTAGTCATCGATCCAATCGCGCTGGTGGCTGAGATCGAAGGCCTGCACAAGATGGGCGTCACGGTTAGCAAGAATCTGCTGATCAGTGATACGGCGCACCTGGTTCTGCCGTATCACCGCATGCTGGACGAACAGCGCGAGATCTTGAAGGGGCACGCGAAGATCGGCACCACGAAGCGCGGCATCGGACCAGCTTACGGCGACAAAGCGGCGCGGACGGGGCTGCGGATTTCAGACTTGATGCAGCCCGACCTATTCTCCGAAAAACTGCAGGCGAAGATTCGCGAGAATAACAACATCCTCAAAGCATTCGGCGCGAAACCGATCAGCTTCCGCGCGGTGAACGATGCGTATCTCGAGGCTGGCGCGAAGTTGCAGCCGTTCGTCGCGAACACTGTTGTCTGGCTGCACCGCGCGCTCCAACGCGGCAAAGACATTCTCTTCGAGGGCGCGCAAGGCACGTTCCTCGATATCGATCACGGCACCTATCCGTATGTCACGTCGTCGAACACCACGGCCGGCGGCGCGTGCACCGGTTCAGGCGTTCCTCCGCATCGGATGGATGTGGTGCTCGGCGTGGTGAAAGCGTACACGACACGCGTGGGCGAGGGGGCTCTGCCCACCGAAGACGAAGGACTCGGCGGGATGCTGCACGAGATGGGCCGCGAGTTCGGCGCGACGACTGGCCGACCGCGACGTTGTGGTTGGTACGACGCGGTCGCGGCGCATTACGCGACGATGATTAACGGCATCGATGAGCTCGCGATTACGAACCTCGACGGCCTCGACACCGTCGATCCAATCCGCGTGTGTGTCGGCTATCGGCTCAATGGCAAACAGCTCGATGTGCCGCCGTGTGACGCTGCGCAGCTCGAACAATGCGAGCCGGTCTACGCCGACTTCAAAGGCTGGAAGACCCGCACGGATCGCGCGAAGAAATTCGCCGACCTGCCGGCGGCCGCGCGGCATTATGTGCGCAAACTGGCCGAGCTAAGCAGCGCGAAGCTCAGCATCGTGAGCGTCGGTCCGTCACGCGCGCAGACGATCATTTTGTAAGATGAAACCCGCTGCTGCTCCCGCGATCCCGCGACACATCGCGGTCATCATGGATGGCAACGGGCGCTGGGCACAAAGCCGCGGCCTCTCGCGCATCAAGGGCCACGAGCAAGGCGCTGAAGCGGTGCGCGAATGCATAGAAGGTTGCGGCGATCTGAAGGTCGAATTCCTGACGCTTTATGCCTTTTCAGCCGAGAACTGGCAGCGGCCGAAAGCCGAGGTCTTCGCGTTGATGCATCTGCTCGAGAAATTCCTGAAGGAGAAAACTCCGGAGCTGCAGGAGAAAAATGTGCGACTCCAAGCAATTGGACGGCTTACCGATCTCCCCGGTGCTTGTCAGCGTCAGCTTCATAAAACTATCGAGGCGACTGCCTCGAATGACGGACTCACATTGATCCTGGCCCTGAGTTATGGCGGGCGGCTGGAGATCATCGACGGCGTCAAGAGTTTGCTGCGCGAAGTGGAAGCGGGACACATCGACAGCGCGATGATCGAGCCGGAGATGTTCAGCAAGCATCTCTACACCCGCTATTATCCGGATCCGGATCTGCTGATCCGTACTTCGGGCGAAATGCGTCTTTCGAATTTCCTCCTCTGGCAGCTCTCCTACACGGAAATTTATGTGACGCCGAAGCTGTGGCCCGACTTTACGCGCCAAGATCTTGCCGCTGCGGTTGAAGAATTCGGCCAGCGCCAGCGGCGCTACGGTGCAGTCTAGACGAACGCAGCCGCCACCGAATCCGCCAGTAGCTTGCCTTTCTGCGTGAGCACGAAACGTTCGTGCTCGTCCACCATCAGACCGAGTTCGATAAACCCCCGCAGCTCGTCGTCATGCGATGCCAGCCAATTCGCAGGAACCCCAAGCCGTGTGCGCAACATCAGCGCAATCTGTTCCGCCCGTTTCATCTCAGCGGTTAAAGGTTCCGTCGAGCTGATCGCGGACTCCCCGGCGAGAACGAGGTCCGTATAACGGCGGTAGTCCGGTACATTCTGCCAACGCGCCGCTCCGACTGTAGAGAAGGCGCTCGGCCCGACGCCGAGATAAACTTCTCCCGCCCAGTAGCCGCGGTTATGCGCTGATTCGTGACCGGGCTGCGCGTAGTTCGATATCTCGTATTGCCGGTAGCCAGCCGCCGGTAGAATGCGCATCGCGCTTTCGAAAAATCGCGCATCGCTCGATGCATCTTCGCGGTATTCGCCGCGTGATTGCCGCAGGAAAAATTCCGTGTCTTCTTCGTAGGTAAGACAATAGGCGGAGATATGATCCGGTTGCAGCGCGACGGTGTGCTCCAGCGTTGCTTCCCATTGCGCCAGCGTTTGTCCCGGCAAGCCGAACATCAGGTCGATGCTGACGCTGCGAAAACCAGCGGCCCGAATGATCTCGAACGACCCTTCCGCCTGAGCTGCGTCATGTTCCCGACCCAGCACCTGCAGCAACGGATCATCCCACGACTGCACGCCGAGGCTGATGCGATCGACGCCCATTTGATGCAGCAACGCCGCTTTGCGCGGCGATACGCTGCCGGGATTCGCTTCGAACGTCCACTCGCTCAATTGCGTGAGATCCAGGCGCGCGCGAAATCCTTCCAGCAGGAACTCGAGTTGTGCAGTCGTTAACGCCGTCGGCGTTCCTCCGCCGAAGAAGATCGTCTCCGGCTGCACTTCGAACTTTGCCGACACGGCCTCCAGCTCGAGCAAGAGCGCCTCGCAAAAGCGCTGCGTCTGCGTGGGGTCCGCTCGTTCTTTATAGAATGCGCAGTACGGGCAAATGCGTGCGCAAAACGGAATGTGCACGTAAAGATGACGCACCACCGCGTCATCTGTTCCGTGCCCGAAGGACGGCAGCGCGCATCCGACGTTCAACTCTGTTGCCACTCGCCAATATCTTGTCGTTTGCCATTCTAGCGCTGCTTTTTTTCGCGCAATGACGATGTCGCCGCCGAACAGCAAAGAATTGCGCACCGACGTGCTGCGATCGGTTTCGCGTTCGTTCTACCTGTCAATTCGCGTCCTGCCGGCACCGCTCCGCGATCCCATCGCGCTCGGGTATCTGCTCGCGCGGGCGACGGACACAATTGCTGACACGACAGAGATCGAACCAGCGACGCGCTTGCAGCACCTCCAGACACTCGCGGGATTAATCCAGGATGGCGGCAACGTTGAAATCGCGCGCGACCTGGCGAGCTCATTCGCATTTCTGCAGAGCGACGACAATGAGCGGCGTCTGATTGAGCAGTTGCCAGGCTGCCTTGCGTGGCTCGACGCGATGCCTGCTGCGGACCGGGCGTCAGTCCGCGAAGTGCTGGTGAAGATCAATCGAGGGCAAACACTTGACGTCGAAAGGTTCGCCGAGCGTGCCGGCGTGATTGCATTACAGACGGCCGCTCAGCTCGAAGAATACACCTATCTCGTCGCCGGCTCCGTCGGTGAATTCTGGACCGGCCTCTGCGCGAGCCACCTCCGCGATTTCGCTTCTTTGCCTAACGAGCGCATGCGTGAGCTCGGGGTCGCTTTTGGCAAAGGGCTGCAGCTCATCAACATCTTGCGCGACGCCGGCGAAGATCTACGCGCGGGCCGCTGCTATTTACCTGCTGACGAACTGCATGCTGTCGGGGTAAATCCGCCTGAGCTTCGACTTGATGCGACTGCAGCGGCACCGGTGATGGAGCGGTGGCGCGCCCGCGCAGAGGAGGGGATCGTTGCCGGGATTGAATACGCCTGCGCGGTGAACTCGTGGCGCGTGCGCTTGGCGACGGCGTTACCCGCGTTGATCGGCGCACGTACCCTCGCGCTCTTGAAAGAAGCTGGGCCGAATGAGTTGACGCAAAAAGTCAAAGTCGACCGCAGGGAAGTGCGTCGGCTGTTGTTCGCGATGATCACAGCGCTGGCGTCGCCGCGCGCCATCCGCCGCGAGTTTGCACGGCTGTCGCGCTAGAGGAAATAATTGCGCTGCTTCGCTGAAATCGGGCGCCCAAGCCGTTCGAGCACAAGCAGCATGTCTTCCCACACTTTGCGCTTTTCCGCCGGAGTCTGGTTCCGCAGCAGGTAGGAGGGATGATACGTGATCATCAACGGCGTCTCCTGATAAGAATGCCACTTCCCGCGGAGATCACGCATCGTTCCGCGCGTGCCGAGAAGCCCTTCGACGGCTGTCGCGCCAAGCGCCACCAGCACTTTCGGCTGCACGATATCGATCTGCTCACCGAGATACGGGAGACACGTCTGCATCTCTGTCAGCGTCGGCGGCCGATTTCCCGCGGTCGCACCGGGCGTGTCGGGCCTGCACTTCAGCACATTCGCAATGTAGACGTCAACCCGACTAAACCCCATTGCCTGGATAATCTTCGTGAGCAGTTGACCAGCGCGGCCAACGAACGGCTCGCCTTGTGCATCTTCATCCGCTCCTGGTGCTTCCCCGATGAACATTAAGTCCGCATCGGGATTGCCAATCCCAAAGACCGTCTGCGTGCGGGTGGCGGCGAGATGAGGGCAGCGCGTGCAGACCAGCACGCGCGCGCGAATAGGCGCGAGTCGCTCGGCTTTCGTCGCCGTGTTTGCGCCGGTGATCTTGCCCGTGAACTCCGCTTCCGGAGTTGTCGGCTGCGCCGCAGCTAGGTCTGCGAGCGCACTCCGGGATGCCCGCGGTAAGCGCCCGCCGCCCGCGCGCATCTGCTCGAGCGTGCCGAGGACGGAATCGAGCGCGTTCTGGAATTCTGACACGCGTGCATGATCTGAGTTTTTGCGCGCCGTCGCAATTTCTTTGATGCTGCGTCGTGAGCTTGCGTCTGGCTGATTACGACTATGCGCTACCGGAGGAGCTGATTGCGCAACGGCCGCTGCCGCAGCGGCAGGATTCCAGGATGCTTGTCCTCCATCGTGCCGCTCAGCGCTTCGAACATCGAATGTTCGCGGAGCTGCCAACATTCGTTAGGCCGGGCGACCTGCTGGTGTTGAACAACACACGTGTGGTGCGGGCCCGCCGTTTTTCCGACGACCGTGCAATCGAGTTCCTGCTTCTCGAAGACCTGGGCGCAAATCGATGGCGGTCGCTTGTTAAACCAGGGCGCAAAATGCGCGTGGGTGCGCGGACGACGGTGCAAGGAAGAGCGGCGACGGTTGAGGAAGTCTGCGACGATGGCAGCCGCATCGTTGCGTTCGATACTGCACTGGATCTTGATGAGGGCGGTGCTATCCCGCTGCCGCCATACATGCGCCGCGCAGCTGATCTCGAAGACGAAGCGCGTTATCAAACTGTGTTCGCGGAGCAGCCCGGTGCGGTCGCTGCGCCGACCGCGGGCCTGCACTTCACGACAGAGATGCTCGATTCGTTGGCGCATGCGTTCGTCACGCTGCACGTGGGAACCGGGACGTTCGCGCCGGTAAAAGCCGACAACATTTCGGAACATCAAATGCATGAAGAGCAATTTTCCATCTCTGCCGCGGCCGCCGAGCAAATCAACGAGGCGACGCGTGTCATTGCCGTCGGCACGACTGCGGTGCGCGTCCTCGAATCGGCAAAGCGCGTCGACGGCAAGTTGGTCGCGCAGGAAGGCTCGAC